>NZ_GG774818.1:0-109560 GCF_000163675.1 Bacteroides sp. D22
TTAAGCCAAGCTTTACCACCGTTCCAGATATATGTTCCTAATGAAGCAGCCCATGCGAACAGCAAGTCACCATTATGAATTAAATATTTAGATTCGTAAGTTTTTGGAGTTCGGTTATAACTTGCACTATTATCGTTCAAGTTCTGAATACGAATAATGGGCAACCCCTCATGCATCCAATCTTCAGGTTTGAAAGCTCGGCCATTTGTATAAATAGCAACATCACCAACTTTGATTGTTGTCCATCCTTTAGGCAACTGCGTATAATGTCCGATACGTTTTGCTATATTGTTACTGTATTCATTATAAATCAATGCAATATGGTAACAAAATTCAAAAATCATTTGGTAAAGACGAATCTTGCCAAGAACACCGTCACATCATATGTGTGGACGGTACAGTATTTCCTTAATCATTATGGAGAGGTGAACAAGAAGAACCTTTTGGCGTACAAAGGGTATTTGGTAGAGAATTTCAAACCTCAGACAGTCAATCTACGGTTACAGGGTATCAACAAGTATCTGGAGTTTACAAAACAAGAAAAGCTCAAAGTAAAGTTCGTAAAAGTACAGCAAAAGAACTTCTTGGAAAATGTTATTAGCGATGCAGATTACAAATTTCTCAAAGCCCAGCTTAAAGCTGATGGTTACGAGGAGTGGTATTTTATCGTGTGGTTTATGACCGCTACGGGAGCACGTGTCAGCGAATTACTCCACATCAAAGCAGAACATATCAATGTGGGCTATCTTGACCTGTACAGCAAAGGTGGAAAGGTTCGACGGCTATACATTCCCAAGAATCTACGAACAGAAGCAGAAAAATGGTTGAAGAATCAAGGCTTAACATCCGGCTATATCTTCTTGAACCGTTTCGGACAGCGCATTACCACTCGTGGAATTGCATCTCAACTCAAACATTTTGCCGAAAAATACGGAATGAACAAGGAGGTAGTTTATCCCCATTCATTCCGTCACCGTTTTGCCAAGAACTTCCTTGACCGCTTTAACGACCTTGCTCTACTTGCCGACCTTATGGGGCATGAAAGCATAGAGACCACTCGTATCTATCTTCGTCGCACTGCCAGCGAACAGCAGAAGATTGTGGATAAAGTGGTGAACTGGTAAAGTCACATCAGCCTTTAGAAGTGTATTCGTTTACACTTCTAAGGCATTTTGAATATTATCAAGAACTGAGAATAGTTCTTCTATCTTTTGAACAATGCGTTGTTGTTCGGTAAGTGGAGGTAACGGCATTTCAATTTTATGCAAAGCATTAGAAGATAGTCCAAGTAATCCTATACCTTTCCCTCCTATCAAATTGTTCTCTTTCAAATACGCCAATGTATAGTAATAAAATGGTACACATAAATCAATCTTTGGACGAAGTCTATGAATATGATTTTGAATACAAATATCGTAATCATAGTTCCAAATTGCAGAGCGTCCAATATCTCCACCTTCACACACAAGTAAATCTCCCTTTGTTACAGTACATTTATCCAATTCAATTTCTTTGAATGGCATTTGCTTTATTACTGTAAAATCAAACTTATTCCAATACACATTTGAAGTAGTCAAATAATCTTTCATTACACCTTCCTTGTTGGACGAATTAAGAGCTTTACCTGTATTATGATTAAAAAGTTCCCCTAAAATAGTTTCTAGCCATCCAATGGGATAATGTCCGTTATCACAAGGTGTGAAGTCGGGATTTATGCGTTTCAAGAGTTCAATGGCTGGCTCGTCATTCGGGTCTTGCGGAACGAGTTTACCGTGAATGGCAAGATCAAGTATTTTACTCTTGGTTTGTTTGATGGTTGTTTGTAAATCTGCTTTGTCAAATTCTATTTGCTCAATTAACGCAAACCATCTCTTGATTTCTGTCACAATACGTTGTTGTTCGGAAAGGGGTGGAAGTGGTATATACAATTTATCAAGTTCTCCAAGATAAACACCTGCTTGTGCATTACCAATACTTTTTTCTAAAAAGAGAGATTGAAAAATTGTAGATTGCAGTAAATAGAAACAATATATATTTGATACGTATGTATCTATTATAGATATACTTCTTTGAGCTATTACAGGAACAGATAAATCATAAATGGCAACATTACCAATAGACCCTCCTATAATACCTAATATTATATCCCCATTAGTTATTTGAGTTCTCGGGTTTTCCTTTTGGAATCCAAGTTCATCAGTATATCTATCTTTGTCCGTAAAAACAATCTTACCATTTTTTATATTCTGAGCACTTATGACGGTATACCCATTAGAGCATTTTGGAGGAGGATTGTGTGAACCATCTGTGAGTTTTTTGCAGACATTACCAAATGTCGTCCACACCCATCCTTTCGGCACCTCAAACGGCACATTCTCATAATGTGGCATATCAGAAGAAGCCATTCTCTTACTTTTCCTTATCTTCCCCTCCTTTATCAAACGTTCTTTCTCTTCCTTAATACGTTCAAGTAAAACAGATGCAGGTTCATCATTTGGATCTTGTGGGACAAGTTTTCCTCTAATAGCGAGGTCTAATATTTTCTGTCGTAGTTTCTTTGTGTCCATTAGTCCTCGATATTTGCCATTAATTTTTGAAGTTCAGCCACCGCTTTACTTATGTTATCACTTTTCTCTTTGAGAATATCAATTAATTCTGATAATGAATAGTCTACTTCATCTCCGCCCTGTTTTATCCAAGATACATCAAGACTAGTCTTGTCACGAGTTATTATTTCATCACAAGTATATTTACGCCAACGCCCATTCGGATTATCCTCAGCATTATATGTTTCTACACGAGCATTTATATCCTCCGCATGATAACACGAAACGAAATCATCAAGATGATGCCTTTGCATTGGATTAGTAGCCAATGTATGCTTTACATCTGTACGATAATCATAAAACCAAATATCCTTCGTTCTACTACCTTTTGTAAAGAATAACACATTAGCTTTTACACCTTGAGCATAAAATATACCAGTCGGCAAACGCAAAATAGTATGTAAATTAAATTCTGAAAGTAGTTTCTTACGAATCACTTCTCCAGCGCCCCCTTCAAACAGTACGTTATCAGGCAAAACAACCGCTGCACGTCCGCCTGTTTTGAGCGAAAGCATTATATGTTGTAAGAAATTCAATTGGTTATTTTTCGTCTCAACATAAAAATCACTTCGATTAATGTCGACAGAGCCAGAAGGGCGGGTTCCAAAAGGCGGATTAGCAAGAATGACATTCACTAGTATATCAGGTTCCTTTTCTAATGAATCCTGACATATAATAGGACTTCGGTCAGTACCAACACCATGAAGATACAAGTTCATCGAAGCTAATGTAACAACCAAAGGAGTATTATCCGAACCATGCAGAGCTTTATTCCGCAAAAAATCCCGTTTGCCTTTGTCTTGTGATTGTTTTTTCATGTAGTCATAAGCTGCCAAAAGAAAGCCACCAGTTCCACAAGCCGGGTCACAAACCGTTTCCCCAATCTGAGGACGCGTTACATCAACCATTGCCGATATAAGAGAACGAGGAGTAAAATACTGACCTGCACCACTCTTTTTATCTTGCCCATTCTTCTCTAAAATACTTTCATAAATAGCCCCCTTAACATCACCATCCATTATAAGCCATTGCTCCTCATTAATCATAGTTATGACCTTCTTCAAATATACAGGCTTATCTATTTTATTTTGAGCTTTCGTATAGATAGTACCAATTAGATTATCCTGCTCACTCAGTATTTTCAATGTATTTTCATACTGACCTATCAAATCAAGACCATCTAATTCTATCAAGTTTTCCCAACGATATCCTTCAGGTATGGCTGATTCTTCGTCAAGCAATTTAACGTTTTCATCATCCATTTTCAGAAATAACAAATAAGTCAGTTGGGTTATATAATCGGTAAATCCAATACCTTGACCCGCTAACGTAGTGGCAAGTGTCCAGACCTTTTTAGTCAGACCTTGCTCATTCGAATTTGATTTTGCCATATTAATTTTATGCTACTTTTCTATTATAAATTAAAAACTGAGATAATGAAACAATAGCCTCATTCACCGCTGCTATAGTACCAAACTTACGTATCATCTGAAGCGCTATTGTTTTATCATCTTCCTTTATTTCTTTTATTGTACAAGAACCATTCGCTACAATATAGTTCACAATCTGACGGATAGTATTCTTTTGAGCCTCAGTCATTGTACGCTGTATCTGCCCACACCACAATTCAAAACGTTGGGCAGCCATTGATGACAGGCTACGAAGTTCTGTCACCTGATGATAAGCATATCTGACTAACTGAATAATATTAGTCAAAGCTTCTTTTTCTTCTTTCGTCCCAAAATGTACTACATTGGAAGGGTTAACAATAGAGTATGTATTCCATAATTGAGAAGGAGTAAACTTGTAATTCTCCATTTTCATCCGATTCTCCAAATCCTTAAGCATTGCATAAGTGATAGATTCTCCGTTATTGTTATAAATAATGCGTAAAGCCTCTATCTCATCTCTATGTTCATTTACATATTGTTCAAACGCCTGAGTCGTGTCGTGAGCTTCCTCTATGGAAAATCCTTTCTCAATCAATGTATCTTCACCGGGCATTAAAATTGTGACAAATCCGGCGTTCAGAATACACAGATATTCACGGGCATCGGGATGAATAGCGAGAGGACGCACCAAGCCTTTCCGTTCGTTATTCGGTTCGTTTATATTCACATATTCCGGCAACAGATTATTATCCAAAGCTTCATATATACGAGATGCCATATCCCGCATATCTGTACCAGCCAATCTTATAAACTCATTCCTCTGTTCTTCATTTGCCTTATTATGTATTCTTGACAGACGGCTAGCCAACAATCGCAGATGTTCATCCGGCAGTTCACCATGAGAGATACGCTCTAAAAGTTGCCTTAAAGACAATAATGTTTCAGCATTGCTTCCCGCTCCAGAAGTTGTTACATAATGCTCATGTTCTGTTACTCCCACCGCATCGACTAAGAAAAACAAATCTTTACTATGAGCATTTGGAGTAACATTACGCAGTTGCTCATCACCAATTGTACGTACTCCCCTACCTTTCATCTGAGTATAAAGAGAGTCAGACTCGACATCACGCATAAACATCACCACTTCCAAAGGCTTCACGTCTGTTCCAGTAGCAACCAAAGTCACAGTTACAGCAATGCGGAACTCCTTATCATTACGAAAATGACGTATCAATTCATTACTATCTCCAGCCGAATAAGTGATTTTCTGCACAAACGTATCATCTTCACGTCCAAAGACTTCCTTCGCTATTTTAACAATATTACTTGCATGAGCATCATTCAAAGCAAATATTAATGTCTTAGGTAAATAGTCAAAATTAGGTTCTCTTTGGGGATCATTAAACATTTCTGTATAAACCGCATCTCTATATGTCTCTAAAATCAACTTTATTTGAGCAGGATTAATAATACTCCTATTCAGTTCTTGTCTTGTATAAGTAGTCGTTTCCTGTGTTTCGATATTTTCAGTTTTACCTGTATAGCGGGTTATTTTACGTACTTTATCCCCCTCGCGAATTGCACCGCCATCTTCGGTTACTTGTGTTTTAATACGGAACACCCTATAATCAACATTGACACCATCAACTATTGACTTTTCAAGAGTGTAGTTCACTATTAAGTTGTTATTAAAGAAGGCTAATGTTTCAACAGCAGGAGTAGCTGTTAACCCAATCATTTTTGCAGAACTAAAATATTCAAGCACACTTCGCCAACTACCATAAATAGAGCGATGGCACTCATCAATAATTATCAAATCAAAGTAATCCGGGGGCAAGTTAGGATGAACTGGCAAATTCATATTTCTAGTGCCGTCGACAACATAATCCGCTTCATTATCATCATCTATAAAATCGTCTCCGGACAATAAAGAAAATAAACGCTGTATAGTAGCGATAACAACATTGGCATCATTTGGGATTTTCGCGGTTTTCAATCTTTCTACCCCAAATATGGTATTAAACGGATCACCATTTTCTGTCAAACGGAATGTTCCAAATTCTCCTTCTGCCTGTTTTCCAAGATTATTACGGTCAACAAGAAACAAAACCCTCTTCATTGAAGTGAAAGCCAACAAACGATAGGCAGCCAAACATGCGGTATAAGTCTTTCCCGCTCCCGTAGCCAAAACCATCAATGCACGATCATGCCCGCTACGAAAACTATTTTCTAATTTTGTTATTGCTTCATACTGGCAATCCCTTAATCCTTTCCTTTTTAAAGTTGGAAGTCCTGCAAAATCATCTTTAAGTCCTAATAGTTTTACTATTTCTTTAGGAGAATGAATTTTATTCAAAGAAATATATTCAGAATCAACTTCACGGGTATCTCTGAATAACAGTTCCCTTCCATTTGACAAATAAACTAAAGGTAAAGGATTCATCCAAGCCTGACACCAATGAGGTACACCTCTAGTATATTTTTCAGCCTGGTCTGCCACAATTTCAGAATAAATTGACACAGATTCTTTCTTTGCTTCCAATACGCCAACAGCTTTACCATTTAAAAAAAGTAAATAGTCAGCTTCACGATTACCTTTCAGCAAGCCTTCTTCGACTGCTATAGCAGATACTTCAGGAGAATAATGATTTCTATCAACTACTTCCCAACCCGCATCATTAAGCATACGGTCAATTATTATTCGAGCCTTTTCTTCCGGTTTCATGTGTGTGTCTTTTTTGTAACTTCCGATAAGGCTATATTATCGGAAGTTACAAAAATAGGTAAAAATATAGAATATGAGAAAGAAATAGAGATTTTTTGATACATCACAACACAATTTCTCTATAAAAGATTCTTTGCATATTAGTAATATTTGCCCAAACACTTCCCATTTCCAAAATAAAGCCCTACTTTTGCGAAGAATATTTTCCCGTATATTAACATATAAACAACAGTATCTCACAAATAAAATAAACCCTACAAGATGAAAGAAGAATCCGACAGCCCGTCTGTCCCCTACAATTTCTCCCGGTGTTTCAACGACCAATGTCCACAAGCCTCGAAATGCTTGCGCCACGTAGTTACGCAAGATAAAATAGCCGACTATCTTTATATCTCCATCGTTAATCCGGCACGTTATCCTGCGGATGGAAACCAATGCGAATGTTTCAAAACTGCTGTCAAAGTTCATGTGGCATGGGGACTAAAACGGTTGCTCGACAGAATCCCTTATGAAGATGCGGTCAGTATCAGAATACAATTGGTGGGGCACTATGGAAAAACAGGATATTACAGGTTTTATCGCGGAGAACGGGGGCTTATGCCTAAAGACCAAGCCTACATCAGACAACTATTCCGTAATAAAGGAATAAAAGAAGAACCAACTTACCAACGTTACACAGAAGAATATATTTGGTAAGTTGCTGTCATCTGTCACAGTTTAGGGGTTAATAGTTTAGTAATGAACCGATAAGACTGTGACAGCAAGAGGTGACGGCAGGGTGATGGCATTTTTGCCGTCACCTGATTATTAGTCTTACAACATGATAGAGTGTACCGCTACGCGTATGTTTGGAAGGTATTTCTTGCTTTTTCAGTATTCTTCCGAAGGAATTAACCCTCTTGACAGACATCGGGATTGAACTGCCTTTTTGAATATCTTCCATAATCTCCGCTGGAGACAACCACTCCCCTTCTTCAGGCTGTGCGGCACGGAAATAACGGAAGAAAAGTTGCTCTTCCGGCGGGACTTGTTCAAATTCACGGTTGTTTTCCACCATGATCTTTTCTTCCTCCTGGTCGAACTAGTAACGTTCGCCATGTTCCAATTCGTACATAGCTTGTGCGTAAAGCTGCTCATAGTCTATCGGACGGTTGGTGTCAATCACTCCGGTCACTTCGATACAAATAAAACGACGGCTGCCGGAAGGGTCGGTCAACAAGTCTTTCTGGTTACTTGTAGCTATGAATGAGGCGTACCGACGCATTTCAAGCACGGCACTGCCATGAGGTTTCTTCACATTCAGTACAGGCTTTTGCAGAATATGTTTCAGGAAGCCTTGTTGTGTCGAACTCACCTGGTCAAATTCATCGATATTGATAAGCGCAAAACGATTGAGGTAAAGTTCGGCATCTTTCTTCCGGGAAAAATCAATACTGTCGGTATAGTAGGAACGCTCGGAAGGAGGCATTATGCTCCGACAAAAGGTGGATTTACGTGTCCCTTGCGGTCCGACAAGTAAGGGCGAAACACTGTTTGCATACTTTTTATTGCTTCCTTTCCAATGAGAAACCATATTGAGGAACCAACGGTGGAACAAATCCATCCAATACGGATTCTTACAAGGGACGGTGGCTGCCAATGCACGAATACGGTCTTTACCGTCCCATGCGGGAAGCCGGTAGAGGAAATCTTCCAACGGGTTGAATACAGGGACGCGGTTGGAGTAAATATAACGACTAATATCCCTATCCCACAACGGGATACCTTCCATTTGTGCATCCAAAGCAATGCTATTCAGCGCACGTTTGTCGAGAGGATTGAAGCGGAAACGGAAAGAAAGCCTTTCACGATATTCTACCTCACCAATTTGGGTATTATGACGGAATTCATAGCGGCGTTTCATAAATTCTTCAGTCTGCAAGGCGAGTTGCTGTTCTTTGCTTAGGCTGATATTCTTACCGAAGCCTTTGCACTCGGTATATATATTGCCAATCATTTGCCGGATAAGCTCTTCCTGTTTATACATATAGAAGTGGAAAACAGTACGTTTCACAACTTCTTCTTGTGGAAGTCCCGAAGCAAAACAGTTTTTAGCCAGTTGAACAACTAAAGGATGCCATGTGTCTTCGCTCAATTCGAGCCCCGCTTCCCGGAGATCGGCATAAGCTTTCCGAAAAGCGGCTTCGAAAAGCATCAGGAAGGCATTTTCCGCATCATATCCCGGTACGGCACGGGTCAATGGAGATTTCTCCGCCTGAACCGCTTCACGGAAAGTGGTTTCTTCGGGCATTGATGATGGTTGAGAGAGATAAAATTGGACTGAATTCGGACGATATATGATGTCCGGATCGTGGGATAATCGCGAATATTGTTCCAAAGTCGGTTCTTTGGGAAGTATATCGAACGGGATTTGGGGCTGATAACATTTCACAGCCAGTCGATAGGCGTGGGCGTGGAATAGTTCCGCTTCTTCCCGTGTTTTGGGAAGGGAGTTGTCCGGTCGAGTGAAGGTAGTCCATATTTTCACCGTTTTGCCACTTGAACCCATGAAAGCACAACGGGTTTGGGGTTGCTCGCAGGCTTTTTGTTTCACTAAAGCGATTTCCGACTTATTGGATAAAGGACCGATGGTCAGTTCTACAATACCGTTGTAGTTTTTCATCTGTTTCTGACCGTTTACTTTTCGAAATTCGACGGCAGGAATTATTTGGGGAAGTTTATTGGCAAACATACACCGTTCATCGGGAAGAGTATATCGCAGATGCTCTCTGAATGTAGAAACAGGACGGGATTTTATTTCTGTCTTTATCTTATTTACCAGTATATCAAGATCCATTACGCTGAGCGCTATCGTATCTTCATTCTTACGAAATTGAGTAATTTTCATTAATTTGATAATAAATTGTTTTGTCAGCGCCTTTGTGATCGTTGAGACTGCTAAATTAGTCATAATATCCGAAACCAGCAAAGAAAACAAGTTTTTAATACAGAAAATTATTGATATATCAAGCATCTATTTAGCTGAAAGAAACGGGATTGTCACCACCTAATTACGGGGCAAATTAGTTTTCTCCGCTTGAAACTACAGTTCCAGCGAAGGGAAACTATAGTTTCATCGGTGAGAAACCAATGGTTTCAAGTAATTGGAACTAGAGTTTCAAGCGTATGAAACTAAAGTTTCAAACCGCAGAACCAACAGTTTCGCACCTTGAAACTGTTGGTTTCAAGGCAGGACACAATTCATTAGTACGGGGGTAATAAAATGAACGACTTATCCATTTATGGCTAATACCATTTATTTTCGAACAGCGTCTTTATTTTGTCTTTGTTTTTTAGGTGATAGCATTATTGCTATCACACTGCTGTCACCTTGTGCTATCACAGCATTAAGTACTTATACTCTGCAAGTTAGATTATAGTCTGTGACAGATGACAGATATATTTTGTTTTTTCATTTCATAGAGAGCTGAATTCTGAGTTCAAATTATAAATGTGACACCGACTTATTTCACAGGGAACAATTATTCAGTCATTGTATCATATTCCGCAATCTTCTCCTTACACAAGCGTTCAGTAACATCTCGCAGAATATCAACACGGGAAATAAGGTATTCCAATTGTTCTTGTGAGATACTGAAATCTTTGTTATAGCGGGATTCAATATAAGAACGGCATAACAAATCAAAACATTCTTTTTCTGAACCTGTATTTTGAGGAAAGACTGTTGTCAATTCCTGTGAGAAACGCTTCACCATCCCACCAAGTTCTTTAACCTTATGAGTCTTTGGAAGATAGTTCGTAAAGACCATCAGAATAGTATAGTATAATTTTTCACAAGTTTGATGAAGCAAAAAAGCGGATAAGTTATAATCTTCTTTGGACAAACATATTTTCACTAAGTCAAAAAAATTACACGCATAAGGATATAATCTATCAAATTCTTTTTGTGCAATATCCCGAATCTCCTTAAAACTCAACTTCCGTGGTTTAGCCAATTCGTGTTTGCCGCTATTATAAAGCATAACACCCTCCTTTACTATATCCGTAAAGAAATATTGGCTGATTTCCAGATTACGGTTTACGGTATTAATATGTTCTACAACAAATTGTGGAAAAGCATGACGACGACCAGCAAACAAATCATGATATTGATTCGTAATACGATGCAATTTTCTTTCCACATATTTAGTCTGTCCGGTCACGACGACAAGAATATCGTAATCACTCTGATAGGAAGTATGAACACCAAATTCGATATTACTGTCCCATAAAACATAGTTTCCCCTTGCATAACTTCCGAACAGGATAACCATCTGACAATTCTCGATGTTTTTACACACTAAATCCAGCAAGACTGTCAATTCTTCCTGTGTACGTTTGGGTAAACGTTTTATAGACTTCTTCATTATCATTCTTATTTGTAACTTTACAAAGGTACGAACTTTGTCATCCCCAAACAACAGAGATACAAAAAAACTTATAACTAAGTATTTTAAAACCTCGCCAATACTTCCATCATTGCCGGACGACGTTTATATTTTATCCGGAACTCTGCAACCAACGTTTTCACTGCCGCCTGTCCCCCATTAAGTTTCTTTGCACACAACAACGCTTGTGCTATCAATTCATAATGAGTCCGCCCCACATTTTGTTCTGCGTAATCATTCAACAAAGAGGTATATATAGCAATCAATTGCTCCGAATGAGTGTCTTTCAAATAATAAGAATACTTCATCAATGCTTCCAGTTGATGATACCTGGTTGATGATAGCAATTTGAACAAATGCTCATTATCCCTTTCATTCACATAAATTTCAGCCTCATCATTCGCGCCAAAAGAAAAATATTCACTAAAATGAGTCTCTTCCATCATTGCATCCAGAAAGCTCTTCCATTCTTCTTTCGGAACAAGAGTTTTAAGTTTCCTATAATATTCTAACTTATCCCCACCTGACACAAACAATAAACGACATGTATTAATGACTTCAGAAGTTTGATGAGTCATCTCGTAAATCCTCAATTTAGTTTTCAACCATTCCTCTATGGTTCCGATATGTTCTTCTTTTTCCGCAATCTCTATTCCTTCATTCAGCAAACGGATAGCTTCATCATATTGACAACTGGCAATCAATTTATCCACCTCCATTTCTCGAATTTCAGTTAAATAAAGGTATTGACAAATCGTATCAGCTGCTTTTTGCTCTTCATGCAGTTCGGTTAACAGATTGACTTTCCGAAGAACGATTTGATATAAGTCGTAAGTATCTTTTCTTTCTTCCAAGAGTTTGTCAATCAATTCCAACGCTTTTTCTGCCGGTTGAATGGAAAGATTTATTTGCATCAGCAATTCGTCTATATCATAAAGGTCATAATCACGATAAGTAGATAGTTTAGCCAGCTGACCTAGTTCCTGAAGAATCGCCGTCTTTTGCTTTTGGGTGGTCTTAGGGTGCTCAATTACTTTTATCAGCAAATCTCCTGCCTGCTCACAATAATCAGAAGGATAGAGATCATCATTATACAAAAGTTCATCCTCATAATTCTCACCGATTGAACGAAGAGTTTGAAGAGCTATATCAATAGCAGTATCTATGTTTCCCACATTCAAAAAGAAGTCTGCTTTCTCCAAAAAAGTGTCCATCCGATTGAAAACAGTTTCCCAATCACAGTCAAAATCATCATAACGATTATGATAACGAGGCTTTTTGTTATAATAAGAGTCATTAAACACTTTCTGAATCTCTACTCTGTAATCCTTTTCTTTTGATGTTGCAGACAACTCTTTAGCCATAAAACGATTCAAAAGGGCTGTTTTAAACTCAAGATGCATAGTGGCATATTCATATATAAATTGTGAAAGTTCTTGTGGGTTAACGAATGACAGCAATTGTTGTATGTCCACAGTTTCATCTATAACGACGGCTTCCTCTACCTCTACTTTCATCTTGGAAAAGGCACTGCGATTCACCTTTTTCTCATTATCACGAATTGCCAGTAAGGTGGCTATTACATGTTTACAAATCTCCCCATCATACGGACAATCACAGTACCAAGACTCTATTTCTTTTCCGTCCATAGATATCTCTACGTTATAATTCTCCGTACCCTCTACTGTCGCAGTCCATTCACCGGGCGAATCTTCTTCCAATTCAGAAACAGCCCCTGTTTCATAATACTCTTCTCCGCGCACTAATATTCTATATGGCACACAGCTCTCAAAATTATCTAATGTAATCATAATGAATATTTACTCTTTTATATAACCCTCTTATTCGTATCTCCTTCTGTATTTATGTTACATGCTGAAACAATGCCGACTGACATCTTATCATAACATCTATTCACTTATCAATTTATTCACAAAAGTAGGAATTTCTTATCCGACATCACTATTTTGGGATGAGAATTTGCAAAGGCAATTACTATTTATACCTTTGTGACTTCAATAGAGAATGTGATTTCAATAGAGAATTAGTAACCCGTTAAAAGAGGAAATTGATTATGCGTTCATTCATAGTGCTTCTTTGTTTAGTACCCACCCTCCTGCTTGCCCAACAAAGCAAACTTGAAACACAGTTGAAACAGGCAATCAAAGATAAGAAAGCTGAAATAGGGATTGCCGTTATTATTAACGGAAAAGATACGGTAACTGTCAATAATGACATTCACTACCCGTTGATGAGCGTATTCAAGTTTCATCAGGCGTTGGCATTGGCCGATTATATGGGAAAGAAAAAACAATCACTGGACACCCGGTTGCCAATCAAAAAATCAGATTTAAAGCCGGATACTTACAGTCCGCTACGGGATAAATATCCGCAGGGCGGAATTGAAATGAGTATTGCCGACCTGCTAAAATATACACTCCAACAGAGTGACAACAATGCCTGCGATATTTTTTTTGATTATCAGGGAGGTCCGGATGCCGTAAACAAGTATATCCATTCACTGGGAATTCGGGAATGTGCCATTGCCGGTACGGAAACTGCCATGCACGAAGACTTGAACCTATGTTATGAAAACTGGACTACTCCGTTAGCCGCAGCCGAATTAGTGGAAATATTCCGTAAGAAGCCATTGTTTCCCAAAGTGTACAAAGACTTCATATTTCAAACAATGGTGGAGTGTCAAACCGGACAAGACCGTCTGGTTGCTCCGTTGCTCGACAAAAAAGTAACCGTAGGCCATAAAACCGGAACGGGAGATCTTAATGCGAAAGGACAACAAATCGGTTGTAATGACATCGGTTTCGTTCTTTTGCCCGGTGGACGTACTTATAGTATAGCTGTCTTCGTGAAGGATTCTGAAGAAAATAATCAAGCGAACAGTAAAATTATCGCTGATATTTCCCGTATCGTTTACGAATATGTAATGCAGCATTAAGATGGAGACAAAGACATTCGGTACGAATGAAGATTGAAACAAAGTAATAGAAATTAGAAAATTCATTTATATGAAACTACATCATATCGCTATCTGGACTTTTCGTCTGGAAGAACTAAAAGAGTTCTATGTCCGCTTCTTCGGAGGAAAAAGCAACGAAAAATATATCAATCCCAAGAAAGGATTCGAGTCCTATTTTATCTCTTTTGGAGAGGGAACAGACTTGGAACTGATGAGCCGTACAGATGTACAGAACACTCCCATTGAAGAAAACAGGGTTGGACTGACACACTTTGCTTTCACCTTCCCCAGCCAGGAAGAAGTATTACGCTTCACCGAACAAATGCGTTCGGAAGGATATACCATCGCCGGCGAACCGCGCACTTCGGGAGACGGATACTTTGAAAGTGTAGTCCTCGATCCTGACGGAAACCGGATTGAGTGCGTATATCGGAAAACAGCAAACGAATCGAAAAACAAAGCAAGACAGGAAACTGACATAGAAAATATTCCCCCCGTGACGCTCCATACAGAACGTTTATTTCTCCGCCCTTTCGAAGAAAGAGATGCAGAAACGTTTTTCGCTTGCTGCCAGAACCCGAATTTGGGAAACAATGCCGGATGGCCACCCCATCGTACGTTGGATGAATCCCGCCGGATACTTCATTCCACATTTATCAACCAAGAGGGAATATGGGCAGTGATACTAAAAGATACAAAACAGCTAATCGGTTCCGTAGGAATTATCCCCGACCCTAAACGCGAAAATCCGCAAGTGAGAATGTTGGGTTACTGGCTCGACGAATCTTATTGGGGCAAAGGATACATGACCGAAGCAGTGCAGGGTGTCCTCAACTATGGCTTTGAAGAATTGCGGCTTAGCCTCATCACAGCTACCTGTTATCCGCACAACAAACGTTCGCAGAAAGTACTGAAAAAGAACGGTTTCATCTATGAAGGTACACTTCATCAGGCAGAACTGACTTACAACGGAAACATCTACGACCACCAGTGCTACTACCTGCCCGGCATCTCCCAACCTACTCCGGAAGACTATGATGAAATCCTCCATGTATGGGAAATGTCCGTTCGCCACACGCATGATTTCCTGACGGAAGAACATATCCAGTTCTATAAACCACTGGTGCGGAAGCATTATCTACCCGCTGTTGAACTTTTTGTTATCCGGAATGCCAACGGAAAGATTGCCGCCTTCATGGGATTGAGCGACGAACTGATCGAAATGTTATTCGTACACCCCGACGAACAGGGAAAAGGATATGGCAAACGATTAATGGAATATGCAAGAGACAAAAAACATATGGATAAGGTGGACGTAAACGAGCAGAATGAAAAAGCACTCCAGTTCTATCTCCATTTGGGATTCCAAGTCATCGGCAGAGATGAAACGGACAGCATGGGTAAACCTTTCCCTATTCTTCATTTGCAACTGCCGGAAGCTGATTCCACTAATAGAGATTAATTTCCCAAAAACGAAAGAAACATGAACTTACGTGCCAGATTATCCGAACGTGTACACATTGAAGATATCAGAGAAGTACTCCATTTCATACAGGACGACGAGCGTCTTAGAGAAGAAGTCTACCAGCTGATATTCGACAAAGACCACATTGTTTCCTATCAGGCATTGTGGGTATGTACTCATTTCTCCAAGGCAGATGTAGAATGGTTGAGCCGGAAACAAGAAGAATTGATTGACGCTGCCATGACCTGCCCACACTCGGGAAAACGGAGAATGATCCTGAACCTGATATGCCAGCAACCTGCCGCCGATCCGCCACGAGTGGATTTCCTTGATTTCTGCATGGAACGCATGATATCCCGCGAGGAACCACCGGGCGTGCAATCGCTCTGCATGAAACTGGCTTATCAACTGACACGCTCCATCCCGGAACTGCAACAGGAATTACGCACAATACTGGAAATCATGGAGCCCGACTTACTGGTTCCCGCTATCCGTTCCGTACGAAAAAACACCCTGAAAGCCATGAAAGCAAAGAAAAACAGATAATTTCTATCGCTTTTATCTCACCGTTCAATTAGAGTATATTCAGATGGAATATCTGGGATATACCCGTCACCGAAATCTGAATACCGATGCAGAAAGTGAAAAAAGCAACAAGCTTATTAATAATTTGATTTCCCACCGGTCCCAACCTCTGAATAAACCTCTGCCCTTGTGAAAGGAATACATAAAAGATGGCCGCCATACAAATAATAACAAGCGCAATGACCAAATAATTAATCCCAGTTTGCAACAATTTGCCTTTAACACTGGCAGACGCCATCAAAGTAAAGATAACCGATATACTGCCCGGTCCGATACTGATAGGAAACGTGATGGGATAAAATATCTTCTGCTCGATGTTTTTCCATCTGAAACCGTCTACATTCTTACTGGCTTCTTCTTTATCAGACGAACCTGAATCGCCCAACAGCTCCATTGCCGTCTTACAAATCAATATTCCACCTCCTAACTGAATAACAGGAATAGCCAAACCGAAAATCAATAGAAACAGATGTCCTATCACCAATGTCCCTACACCGATCATTATAAAATTGAGCGTCAGCTTCTGAATGGCTGCTTTCCGTTGTTGAGGATCGAGGTCTGTAAAGAATCCATTGACGACAAAACCATTCCCCAAAGGGTTTATCACCGGAAACAGCGCCATAAACGATGACGAAAATATGATGAGAAGATTACTTAATGACATAATACCTGTTTTTTGATACTTTATTAATATCTGATATGTATCTAAAACATAAATGAAACGTTATTGTTTTGAGAATATGCTTTTGCGAGATGAATCCGCATCGGTTGAATACCTCGTGAAAGCAGCTTATAATAAACCTTTAACTAGAAATTAAAATTATGTGTACAAGAGTCGTTTATTCGGGAAAAAATGGAATGGTGGTAACCGGCCGGTCTATGGACTGGAAAACAGAAATGCACAGCAATCTTTGGGTATTTCCCAAAGGTATGGAAAGAAATGGAGAAACGGGAGCCAACTCCCTGCAATGGACGTCCAAGTATGGCAGCGTGGTGACTTCGGCTTTCGAGATTGCCAGTACAGACGGGATGAATGAAAAAGGGTTGGTTGCCAATCTGTTATGGTTGCCCGAAACGGAGTATCCGGTCAGAGATCAAAGTAAACCGGGACTTGCCATTACTGCATGGGTGCAATATATGCTGGATAACTTCGCCACCGTAGACGAGGCTGTCGCTTTCATTGATGAAAACACTTTCCAAGTGGTATCGGACCTGATGCCGGATGGTTCCCGCCTGGCAACCTTGCATTTATCTATTTCCGACGCAACGGGCGATTGTGCAATATTCGAATATACGAGTGGAAAGCTGACTGTTTACCACAGCAAGGAGTACAAAGTAATGACCAACTCCCCTACCTACAACAAGCAACTGGCACTAAACGAATACTGGAAATCAATAGGTGGATTGAGCTTCCTGCCCGGAACCAACCGTCCGTCCGACCGTTTTGCAAGAGCCAGTTTTTATATCAATGCCCTGCCCCCAACAGATGATGTGAGAATAGCCGTGGCAAGCGTATTCAGCGTTATCCGTAATACTTCTGTTCCTTATGGCATATCCACTCCCGAATTTCCGGAAATTTCCACCACACAATGGAGAACGGTATCGGATAGTAAGAATTTGCTCTACTTCTTCGAATCAAGTCTGACACCTAATACATTCTGGGTAAACTTACGGGAAACAGACTTGTCGGAAGGAGCTCCGGTACTCAAATTATCTATCGCAAACGGTGAAACTTATCATGGAAATGCAACGAAAGAGTTTAAACCGGCACAGCCGTTCAGATTTATGGGAGTAAAAGGATAAAATTATCCCCGGAAACGATCCATCTGAAGCACATCCCAAAAGTTTTTGTATCTAACTTTTAAGACGTATTTCGATCATTTCCGGGGATAAAATCTGTTTCTTTAACAGCTTGCCATTAATTGAAATAATAAAGGAACACAGCAATTCCTTCCAGCGCCTTCTTTGGTTGGTCTTTTATTTCGATAGCAAACTTGATTTCCGCTTTTGCCACACCACGCAGATTAGTCAGCGAGTGCAAAGTAGTCACCAGACGGATGCTCTGTCCTGACAATACAGCCTGACCGAATTTCATTTTGTCCATGCCGTAGTTAATCATCATTTTCAGGTTATTCACCTGGATAATCTGATTCCACAAATAAGGAAGCATGGATAATGTCAGGTAGCCATGAGCAATCGTGCTATGATAAGGGCTGTCTACTTTCGCACGTTCCGTATCTACATGAATCCATTGATGATCCAGCGTTGCATCAGCAAAAAGATTGATACGTTCCTGCGAGAGTTCCACATAATCGGAAACACCTATCTGTTGGCCTACTAGTTTTTCGAATTCTTCGTACGAATTGATAATTACTTTTTCCATAAGTCTTATCGTTTTTATGGGGGTTATTTACTATTAAATTGGGGACAAAAATAGGAAAAATAAACTGATATGCCACCAAATTTATAAATAAAAGCAAGGAATGAAGTATTTAGGTATGTTTTACAAACTGGAAGCCTGTTTCAGTGCTTCTGTCAGAATACTGTACCCCTTACCATTCAAATGTAAATCGTCGAGAGTCAACTCCGGATTCAGCCTGCCATCCTGCAATAAACGATTGAATACGTCCAGATAGACAATATCTGTTCCCTGCAATTTTTCGTGTATCTTCCGGTTAAGGATCTGGATAAATTTATTCACAGCCGTACTGTAATCATCGTAATCATTACGCGGAAAAATACAGAAAAGATATGTTTTCAGTGAAGGGACGGCAAGAACCGCTTTTACATAACGCTCTACATATTCATCTATATTTTCATCGTTCAACTGATAAATATCATTGGTTCCGAATTGAACGACGACCTGGCAATCGGAAGTGTCTACCGCAAAAGACTCCACATAGGCCAGCCCTTCACCGGGAGCACCATAGTTCAGACATTCCCATTGTGGGAAATAGATATCTAGTGCCCAAAAAGCCATGTGACTGTTACCAAGAAAGGCAAATTTTGGTTTTTCTTCTATCCTATCCATACAATTTCATTCAAACGTCCACGTTATCTCACTCAAACTCTCAAACAAATATAGAATAAAATTCGCGGATTTACGTTACTTTTGCAAAGGTAATCACATTCATTCATATATATAAACCGATGATACATTTTTTCAAGAAACCCGTTTCTCACCTTGCGTTGCCGGAAAAATTCACTTATCCTTTCCATTATACACCTCATCCATTGTGTGTGTTGGCTGCGGAAGAAGTGAAAGAATATATTGCAAGCCGGAAAGAATGGCAAGAGGAATTGGCTTCCGGAAAGATGTTTGGAGTGTTGATTGTGCAAACGAACAACAGAATAACAAACAACGAAGAAAATCAGATTGGTTATCTTGCAGCTTTCTCCGGCAATCTGGACGGAAAGAATCTGCATCCTTATTTCGTTCCTCCTGTTTATGACCTATTACAACCAGAGGGATTCTTCAAAATCGAAGAAGAACAGATTTCTGCCATTAATATCCGTATTCGTGAATTGGAAAACAGTAGTTCTTATCTCGATTCAAAAGAGAAATGGAAGATAGAAACGGAACAGGCTAAAGCTGTTTTGAATCAAGCAAAAGCGGAGCTTAAAATGGCAAAGGAGGCGAGAGAGATTCGCCGCCAGTCATCTCCGGAGCTTTCCGAAGAAGAACAAGCCTCCCTGATTCGGGAAAGCCAATACCAAAAAGCGGAATACAAACGACTGGAAAAGGAATGGAAAAAACGATTGGAAGAGCTCGAAACGGAAGTCAGGCACTTCGATATTGAAATAGAGCGATTGAAAACCGAACGAAAAGAACGTTCAGCAGCTTTACAAAGAAAGTTATTCGAGCAATTCCGGATGCTAAATGCCCAAGGAGAGGTGAAAGACTTATATACTATTTTCGAGCAAACGGTTCAGAAAGTTCCTCCTGCCGGTGCGGGTGAATGTGCTTTGCCTAAGTTATTACAATATGCGTATCTTCATCAATTAAAGCCATTGGCTATGGCTGAATTCTGGTGGGGCGACTCTCCTAAAAACGAAATCCGGCATCACGGATATTATTATCCTTCCTGCAAAGGGAAGTGCGAACCGATTCTGCAACACATGTTGCAAGGATTGGAGGTAGACGAAAATTCACTGCTGAATCCTGTTCATGAAGAGGAAGAACTGGAAATCGTGTTTGAAGATGAATGGTTGCTGGTAGTCAATAAACCGGCAGGGATGTTGTCCGTTCCAGGAAAAGCGGAGGACAGAGATTCAGTCTATCATCGTTTGAAGAAAAAATATCCCGAAGCTACCGGTCCCATGATTGTACATCGGCTCGATATGGCTACTTCAGGATTATTGCTCGTTGCCAAAACAAAAGAGGTACATCAGGATTTACAGGCGCAATTTGCAAACAGAAGTATTAAGAAACGCTATGTGGCTGTGCTGGATGGGGCGATAATAAAAACAGAGAAAGAGACAAAGCCAATAGCAGAGAAAGCTATATTAATAGCAAAGAACACTGTATCAACGAAAAAAACAGCAAAAGCAGAAAGAACAGGAAGTACAGGAAGAATCGAACTCCCTCTTTGTCTGAATCCTCTCGACCGTCCTCGGCAAATGGTCAGTAGCGAACACGGGAAAGAAGCGATTACAGAATATCAGATAATCAGTGAGTCTGAAAGAATTACCAGTGAATCTGAAAACACTTTCAACGAATCAAACAGGATTGATGAATCAGAACGGAGTATCAATGAGTCAAGAAAATACACCCGGATTATCTTCTATCCATTGACCGGACGCACACATCAGTTAAGAGTACACGCCGCCCATCCGGAAGGCTTGGGATGCCCCATACTTGGAGACGAACTCTACGGAAAGAAAGCAGACAGACTATACCTCCATGCCGAATATATAGAGTTCCGCCATCCCATATACGGAGACATTCTCTGCATACAGAAAGAGGCCGATTTCCATAAAAAAATATGATTAAGCTATGAACCAAATTCTTTTTGAAATGTATATAGGGGTAATTACTAATTTTCAAAAAGAACCTGACTATGGACATCAAATTCCGCATTACAAAGTATTTAGCCGTATCTGCTTTAGCAATGCTGCTACTGGGAGCCTGCTCCAAAAACAATATCTACATCAACTATCCTGACGAAGAAAACAACGGAGGCTCATCCGGCTCCGGCAATGATGACAACAACGGTAATCCGGCCAAAGAGAATGCGCTGATTACTTTCAGTGCTTCCGTAGAAGGACGAAACATCACACGAGCCATGTCCCCCATGGGAAAAGGACTTCAAAGCTGGTTGTGTGCCTATACAGCCAACACATCGAACAATATCACAGGCGCTCCCGTTGCTCAAGGCAACTATGTCACCTCCTCCCCCGGTGTACTGACAGGAAATCTAGGATATAAAATGTATTTGAGCAATGCTATCTATAGCTTTTATGCCGTATCATGCAATTCCACCAGCCCGGCGCCTACTTTCACCAACGGACTATCCGAACCTTTATCCAACGGAGTAGATTATCTTTGGTGGCACGCAGTTCATCAGGACATCGCCAGTTCACAGATAAATATCCCCATAACCTACCAACACGCAGCCACGCAAGTAGTTGTAGCGATCGCCGGAGGAGAAAATATCACTTTAAACAAGATACTTTCCGCTACCATCACCCCACCGAAACCGGGCGCAATCATGGATTTGTCAACAGGTATCATCACTTCGGAAGTCAGCTATGACAAAGCAGCCGATATGGGAATCAACGACTTCACCGTACAATATATCATGTTACCCGTAAAGAGCTCCTCTCCCATGACTTTGACACTGGAGCTGATGGTAAACGGAGAAAGCTTTTCACGTACCTACACCACTCCGCTCACTCCACCCAACAACCTCCTGTCAGCCGGAAATTCATACCTTTTCCGGGCAGTTATCAATGAAAACTCCATCTCATTCGCCAATGTCAGTGTGAAAGAATGGACAGAGGTAGACGAAAGCGGAAACCCGCTATACCCTGTACAAGATTAAAATATCCGAAATAAAATCAAAGCAAACCAGGTTACGCAAGCCACAAACCGGGTTATGCAAACTGCAAGTCGGGTTACGCAAGCCACCAACCGGCAATCATGCCACCGTTTGCGTAACCTGACTATTCGTAAATACCTGCTTCTTCAACCTGCGATAAACATAGATAAAGGCCGGCACGAGGAATAAGTCTGCCGCTATCCAAGCCATCGGATCACCGTAGCAGACAGCAATAAAACCGAATACCGGTACGGCATAGAGACTGACAAGAATACGAGCAATCATCTCCGCCACTCCAGAGAACATGGCAAGATTGGTAAAGCCTACTCCCTGAATGGTATAACGCAAGATGCACAACAAACCAAGCATTGGGAAGAACATACAGGAGACATGCAGGAACAACTCCGTATCCAGCAGAATTTCCGTTTCCGACGGGTCTACGAAGATCAACGCGAAATATTTAGCCCCTATCATCAGAAGAAGGAACGTGAAAGCCGCATAAATAATCATCATCAGAGCACTAGCCTTGATTCCCAACCAAATACGTTCCGGTTTACCCGCTCCGTAATTCTGTCCGCTATATGTAGCCATCGCAATGCCCAAACTCTCGAACGTACAGATAAAGAACATCTTGATGCGCATAGCAGACGTAAAGGCTGCCACACACGCCGTTCCCAAGGCATTATTCGCACTCTGAAGCATGATGCTGCCGATAGCCGTGATAGAAAACTGCAATCCCATAGGCACACCGATGTAGAGCAGCGTCTTAGCCAGTTTCGACTGGAACCGGCGCTCTTTCGGAGTACCCTGCAATATTTCA
The DNA here is from genome assembly GCF_000163675.1 of Bacteroides sp. D22. Lineage (NCBI taxonomy): Bacteria > Pseudomonadati > Bacteroidota > Bacteroidia > Bacteroidales > Bacteroidaceae > Bacteroides > Bacteroides sp. D22. The sequence goes on from NZ_GG774818.1 coordinate 23,038, forward strand.
AACTTCCGGTACATATAAATGTAGCAGAGAACAGCCGACAATCCTTGCGAAAAGACAGTAGCAATAGCAGCTCCCGCCACTCCCCAGTCAAGTACCAGAATACAGAACAAGTCGAGAATGATATTCAGAACAGCCGCAAACAACAGAAACCAGAAAGGCGTCTTACTGTCTCCCAACGCACGGATAATGCTCGAAAGAAGATTATAGAAAAACGTACACGGCACACCGATGAAAGTGACAAGCAAGTAAGCATAAGCTCCTTCAAAAATATTCTCCGGCGTACGCATGATCCGAAGAATATCCTCACATAAAATACAGGTGAGAAGTGCAATTACCACCGACATTCCCGCAGCCAGTTTCAGACTGACAGCCACATAACTGCGCATCGTACTGTAATCCCGCGCCCCAAACTTCTGCGCAACGGGTATTCCGAACCCTCCGCAACATCCATTGCAGAACCCGAGAATGAGAAATACCACTGACGTGCTGGCTCCAACAGAAGCTAACGCGTTTATTCCCAAGAACTTTCCTACAATTGCAGCATCAACAAGCGAATACGTTTGTTGCAACAGATTGCCAAGTAAAAGCGGCAGTGTAAACTTTAAAATGAGAGGTAATGCCGGCCCTGCCGTCATTTCTTTAGAAGTTGCCATACGTCTATGTTCTAAAATTGGGCGCAAAGATACGGAATATTCAACGAATTAATCCTTGTTTCCCGTCCCTCTTTTAGTTGACATAAATCAAAAAATTGTGATTAAACACTAAACAGTTAATCATTTAACAAGTCGTTTAGGCGAACCATGCCACGAACAACCCAGACAGAAAACCTCTGTCAAGTCGAACCCTTCCATCGAATCTTCCGGATATTTGGGAACGACTTCACCATTTTCGAGCACATAAACCAACAGCCTTTCACCCTGTTCATTCTTCACATACATGGCTGCAATCTTGCATTGCGGACATAATAACTTTTTCATGCCGCAAAGATACAGATTGTTTCCGTCATCCACAAGCTCTTCAGAAGATGTTTCAAAAAGCCTGTTCATGATTTACCATCAGAAAAGAAAATACCCACCAGAAAGATACATTTTAACAAAATACGCCTGTGATTCTGCATAATCTTCGCTATCTTTGTCAATCCAAAGTGTAAAGAAGAAAGAGATGAAGGTATCACGCATCGCACACGAAAAGAAAACAGTAGAGTTAATGATCCGCCTCTATTGTCGGAAAAAAGAAAAAAACAAGATTCTTTGTACCGACTGTGAAGAGTTGCTTCGCTATGCACATGCCCGTCTCGACCGTTGTCCGTTTGGAGAGAAAAAGGGTGCATGCAAAGAGTGCACGGTACATTGTTACAAGCCTGTCCTGCGCGAACGAATGCGACAGGTAATGCGTTTTTCCGGACCGAGAATGTTGTTCTATGCACCCTGGCAAACCATACGACATTTATTGAACCTATAACTTACTAAAAAAAATCAGTAATGAAAAAAGCCATTATCATAGGGGCCACCTCCGGTATCGGACAAGAAGTTGCAAAATGCCTGTTACTGGAAGGCTGGAAAATCGGAGTAGCCGGCAGACGGCAATCTTCTCTCGAAAACCTGCAACGGGCAGCACCGGATCAAATTCAAATCCAAGCATTAGACGTAACCCAAGAGGATGCAAGCGAAAAGCTGAATCTGCTCATCGACAAACTAGGCGGCATGGATTTGTTTCTTCTTAGTTCCGGCATCGGTTTCCAGAATATGGACCTGAACATGGAAGTAGAATTGAACACAGCACACACCAATGTAGCAGGCTTTATCCGAATGGTAGATACCGCTTTCACGTACTTCAAGAAAAACGGAGGCGGACATCTGGCCGTTATCAGTTCCATTGCCGGAACGAAAGGGCTCGGAGTTGCTCCTGCCTATTCCGCCACCAAACGTTTTCAAAACACTTATATAGATGCGCTTGAACAACTGTCATACCTGCAAAAGCTACATATCCGTTTTACCGATATTCGTCCCGGATTTGTAGCCACCGATTTACTGAATGACGGAAAGCATTATCCACTGCTGATGGATGCCGCCGAAGTGGGCCGTCATATCTCTTGGTCGCTGAAGCGCAAACAACGGGTAGCAGTAATCGACTGGCGTTACCGGATTCTGGTGTTTTTCTGGAAAATGACTCCCCGCTGGATGTGGAAACGTCTGCCGGTGAAAACAAATTAACCCCAAAAGTGAACAAGCCGGGAAATGAACAGGTAATTAGCAAGATCAGATAACTCCTATTCCAATAATTCTACCTATATTTGTCCTGTAACATAAACTTATAATCTAACAAAAAAAGATGGAACAAAAAATTTGTCAGAGTTGCGGTATGCCGATAGACGACTCAACTTTTGGAAAAGAAGCAGACGGTAGCAAGAATCAGGATTATTGCCACTATTGCTATGCGGACGGACATTTCACGAAAGAGTGTACGATGGACGAAATGATCGAACTCAACCTGAATTACCTCGATGAGTTTAATAAAGACTCGGAAGTGAAATACACGGTGGAAGAAGCACGTAAAACGATGAAAGAGTTCTTCCCACAGTTGAAGAGATGGAAATAATCAATCATGAATATAGAAATGTGTCGAAAATAACCTAAAACCATATCTCGACACATTTTTACATTCTAAAGCTTTTTCACTGAAATCAATCACTATTGCCATTCAGTTCCGGATGGCGTTCCAGCCATTTTACCGCATAAGAACAGGTGGCTTTCGGTTTCATTCCGTTGGCTATTGCATAGTCGTACGCAGCTTTCACCAATGCAGCGGCTATTCCGCGACCTTCTATCGGGCGGGGCACGATGGTATGAATGATGTCGAGAGAATCACCTAAGAGGCGATATTGTACAAAGGCGGTACGACCGTCTACTTCTGTCTTAAACAAATGCTGTTCGGGCTGATGAATAATTTCGTAATCCATAATCTATATTGTTCTAAAGTTCATTATTATTTTAAGTACTCTTGCCTAATAATTATCTATTATCAGGCACGGATTTTACGTTTTTTTCAAAATGACGCATAGATAAAGCAACAGTGTTCATCAGCGTAATTCGTGCCTAGATTTATTATATAAACTAATTATGAAAGCATATTTATAATCAAAATTGTTCTATCCATTGCAACCGGTTGGTATCGTAACCGCGGCGTTCGACAGCGGTGACGAGTTTCTTTTTGATTTCCTCGGGCAGTTGCGGCGTGCGGCTTAGTATCCAGAGATATTTATCGGTGCTGCTGCCTACAAGGGCATAGTTGTAATTCTCTTCATCCAGCTCCAATATGTAATAATCAGAGTAGAAATTAAGGAAGAAAGAGACTTTCAGTTTACCCGGTTGCGCGGGATCGGGTATCTTGGCGTGTCCGTTGGCAGTCTTGCAGATATCATAAGGAGAATTGCGCTTGCATCCCCGGTTCTCCACACGAATCGTACCGTCGGGACGAAGCGTGTAAGTGGCCGTGACATCTACCAGTCCGTGTTCGAAACGGTTCTCGTAGCGGGCTATTTCGTACCAAAGTCCCATATATCGGTTCAGGTCGAGAGAGGAGACCGTGGTGTGATCCGTACCTTTAAAAAGACGTTCGACAGTAGGGATGGAAAAACGAAACCCGGCTTCCGTCAGACGTGTCGGGCGGACTTTCTGACCGGCTGTAAGGAAAGAAGCCGCTTCACCGTAAAATATACGGAAAGCCCGCTGCGGAGCAACAATCGTTGTCCATGCCTGATAAGCTTTTCCCATCTCACGGGTAAAAGAATATTGCGAAATCTGTTGCGGAGCGACCAGATTATACACACCCCGCGTTTCTTCGTGGGCGATAAAAAACTCCATGGCACGGCAAAGGTCGTGCATGGCTATCCACGGGAAAGACTGGGTGCCGGGACCGATGGCGGTAGCTACCTTCGTGGCTTGCAAAGGACGAAGCATCTGCTGCATCGCTCCCCCATCCGGAGAAAGCACTACGCCAAAGCGTGTAATGACGAGCCGGGTAGGTTGGGGACAGTGTTTGGCTTCTTTCTCCCATGCATAACAGAGATCGGAAAGAAAACCGTCGCCGCGGGTACGGGTATATTCGTCCGCTTCCACTTCCGGAGGATAATAGCCCACGGCGGAAGCTGAAATCATCAGTTTCGGTTTTGTCTTGACGGCATTTAACGCACGGATAATACGGTGCGTCACCACAATGCGGCTGTTGAACAATTCCTGTTTGTACTCCGGTGTCCAACGCTTATTGATGGGTGCGCCAGCCAGGTTGATGATTACGTCGCAATGCGTCAATGTCTGAATCAAATGTCCGGACATACCTTCGCGGAACATCGATCTTCCCAAGGGAATAATCCGGTGTCCGCCCTTTTCTGTGAGATAATTGGAAAGATGTTTACCTATATATCCGGTAGCTCCGGTCATTGCTATATTCATCTTGATTCATTATTTATTTTAACTCTATTAGAAAAACGTATAAAATGCAAGAAAAGTTCTTTGAAAAAAACAAAATGGGGCTATCTTTGCAAGGCAGACTTTAATACTGAAAGAAAAAAAATCTCTGAACAGACTGACAAAGAGAGAGAAAATTTGTTCTATCAAATAAAGGAGACGATGAACGGCATCTACAAACAGGGCGGACGGAATACAGAAAGCGATCTGTTTGGAGAGAATGGCAAGTATGTGAACAGTCCGACAAAGTCTGAACAAGAAACTGAATGGTATTAACTGAAATAATGAAATAAATAAATGAAGAAACAAACTAAAATCAACTATATTCTTACGCTCATATTAGTATTTTGCATCGGCGCATCCATTCCTGTATTGACAGGCAGCAGCCAGGTGACCGAACAACATTCCGCCAAATCGGAAGTTCCTTATTGTGTCACCTCGCCCACCGTTCCCGCCCAGGTTACTTTTGACGGAGAAACCATTGACCTCCGCCGCTATGACCGCCGCGAACGGATGGATCGTGAGATGATGGCTTTCACCTATATGCATTCCACCACCATGCTACTGATAAAACGTGCCAACCGATACTTCCCCATCATAGAACCGATACTGAAAGCCAACGGCATCCCCGACGACTTCAAATACCTGATGGTAATCGAAAGTAACCTGAACAACATCGCCCGCTCTCCGGCAGGAGCAGCAGGACTGTGGCAGTTTATGCCCGCCACCGGACGGGAATTCGGACTGGAAGTGAACGACAACGTAGACGAACGCTACCACATTGAAAAAGCAACCGTAGCCGCCTGCAAATATTTCAAACAAGCGTATGCCAAATATGGAGACTGGATGGCTGTCTCCGCCGCCTACAATGCCGGACAGGGACGTATCTCCTCCCAACTCGACAAACAACTGGCAAGTCATGCCATGGACTTATGGCTGGTAGAAGAAACTTCCCGCTATATGTTCCGCATATTGGCAGCCAAAGAGATATTCAACAACCCGCAACGTTACGGGTTTCTGTTGAAGCGGGAACATCTGTATCCGCCCATTCCCTACAAAAAGGTGACCGTCTCCACTAGCATCAATGATTTGAATGATTATGCCAAATCACAAGGTATCACATACGCACAACTCCGTGATGCCAACCCCTGGCTGCGCGACACCTCATTAAGGAACAAGACCGGAAAGACATACACCCTCTATATTCCTACACAAGAAGGTATGTATTACGATCCGAAAAAAACAGAGGCCTATAATAAACAATGGGTGATTGACTGAAAATCCTCCCCCCTAACCTCTTCTCATAGCGGAAAACGGAGTTTGCACTGCCCATTCACAGCCAAACAACCTCTTTCTACAAGAAGATGCCGGAGGAACGCCCAAATAGCATTTAGTATGAACTGTTAGTATGAAACTGAAAGAAAGAATCCATCGTTTTTTACATGACGAAAAACTGAAACGAAAGTTGTACGTCATCATCTTCGAATCGGACACTCCCGCCGGAAAACTGTTCGACGTGATTCTGATCGGCTGTATTCTAGTCAGCGTACTGCTTGTCATCATCGAAAGCCTGAAAGGACTTCCCAGCTTTCTGACGACTCCGTTCGTCATTATGGAGTACCTTTTCACCGCTTTCTTCACTTTCGAGTACCTGACGAGAATCTACTGCTCGCCCCGTCCCCGGAAATACATATTCAGCTTCTTCGGAATCGTAGACTTGCTAGCCACCCTTCCGCTCTACATCGGCCTGCTCTTCCCCGGTGCACGCTATCTGCTCATCATCCGTGCTTTCCGCCTGATACGGGTATTCCGTGTCTTCAAGCTCTTCAACTTTCTGAATGAAGGCGAACGACTACTCACCGCCTTACGCGAAAGCAGCAAGAAGATTGCGGTATTCTTCTTATTTGTCGTCATCCTGGTGACTTCCATCGGCACGCTGATGTATATGATTGAAGGAACACAACCCAACTCCCAGTTCAACAACATCCCGAACAGCATTTACTGGGCTATCGTCACCATGACTACCGTAGGCTATGGAGACATCACCCCCGTCACCGGTCTTGGGAAGTTCCTTTCCGCCTGTGTCATGCTAATCGGTTACACAATTATTGCCGTACCGACAGGGATCGTATCTGCCTCCATGATGAAAGACTACAAACGCAGAAGAGACAAAGAATGTCCCAACTGCCATCGCTCCGGACACGAAGACAATGCCGAGTTTTGCAAATATTGCGGACATAAATTGAATAATGACTAAACAATATCTATTCTTTATTTAACACGAAAAAGGTATTCACTATTTTCGTGAATCACAAATTAAATGCTATATTTGCAGAAACAAACGGAATATGATTATAGAATATGAGAAAGAGTATCTAAAAGAGTTATATGAGAATGGCAAGTGTAAAAGCAAAAAATATCGGTTTGATGCGGCTATTATAAAAAAATACCAGAAGCGTATCGACACATTAATCGCCGCTACCCGAATAGAAGATTTATTTGTCTTCAACTCTCTGAACTTCGAAGCTCTTCAAGGCCGTGCGGACTACTTTTCCATTCGCATAGACTATCACTATCGACTGGAATTTAAAACTCGCACTGAAGGTACAGAAATCATATCAACCATTTGCATAGTGACAGATATAACCAATCATTATCAATAAAAAGATTAAATTATGGATACAATAAAAAGATTACCAACACACCCAGGTGATATATTGAAAGAAGAATTGGAATGTCGCAGAATCTCTCAAAAGAAATTCTCGGAAATTCTGGGAGTTCCCTATACAATGCTTAATGAGATTTTAAATGGGAAAAGACCTATTACCAGTGATTTTGCATTAATGATAGAAGCCGCTCTAAACATTAATCCAGAACTACTCATCAATATGCAAGCACGATATAATATGGCTCTGGCACGTGAAAAGAAAGCACTTTCAAACCGATTAAACGAAATACGAAAAATGTGTGCCTCATTGCTATGAGTTCTTGCCAATACGCTCGAATAAAACAATAAACACACAGCCTACCGCATAACAAGCTATGTCCGCCCAATCGAACGTAGAGCCCAGAATGATTCTGGCTGCACGGTTCGTGATCCCCAATGTTTCCACCAACCGGAAGTATTGCAGCACTTCCACAAAACAGGCAAAAAGAAAGACATAAAACGACATCCGCGGAATTCCTGTCGGGAGAAATATCCTCACAAAACTATACACCAGCACTACCACCAGCATATCTCCGACATAAGGACGTATAAAATTGTCACGCACATACAAAGCTATCAATACCTCGATGCAAAAGATCAGCAGAAAGCTGATTATATAAAAAAATCTTTTCTTCATTATTCACTCAATCACAGGGTTAAACATTCATTTGAGTCTGCGAATATACGATAAAATAGATCGAATACGTTCAAATATTACTAAATGATTGATCCATAAAAGAGAAATAATTGTATATTTATAGTTCCAAGTATTTTTCCACAAACAATAAAAAAACAGAAAGGAGATTGAACACATGATGTTGAACATAGATTTCGTCATTCGTTTATTGGTCGCCGGCATACTGGGGGCGATCATCGGACTGGATCGTGAATACCGTGCCAAAGAAGCCGGATACCGTACTCATTTCCTCGTATCGCTAGGCAGTGCCCTGATTATGATTGTTTCCCAATACGGATTTCAGGAGATTATAAAAGAAAGCAGTGTCACGCTCGACCCCAGTCGTGTGGCGGCTCAAGTCGTCAGTGGTATCGGATTTATCGGTGCGGGAACCATCATCTTCCAAAAGCAGATTGTACGCGGCCTGACTACCGCCGCAGGAATCTGGGCAACTGCCGGTATCGGACTGGCAGTAGGCGCAGGAATGTACACCATCGGCATTGCTGCCATGGTATTGACCCTCATCGGACTGGAATTACTTAGTTACCTGTTTAAAAGCATCGGAATGAAAAGCTCGATGGTTTCTTTCTCTACTTCCAACAAAGACACTCTGAAACAGATAGCGGACAGATTCAACTCTAAAGACTACCTGATAGTCTCTTACGAGATGGAAACGTTGCATAAGGGTGAAGCAGAGTTTTATCAGGTGAGCATGGTAATCAAGTCGAAACGAAATAACGATGAAGGACATTTGCTTTCATTGATACAGGAGTTTCCGGAGGTAACAGTGCAGCGAATTGAATAAGTCCCTTTACAAAAAACAATAGAGACAAGAAAAGCAGAAGAAACAAGGAGGAGTATTTTAATTCTAAAATATAAAGAGATGAAAACCTATTTCTGCTTTTCCGTCAGATACTTCCAATAACGTACAGGCATATCCTGCCTGTGCTTTCTCGGATTCATACGTTCTTTGATACAAATGGCCTTGAAATAAGTTTTCCAGAGTTGTTGGAAAAGTTTCTCATCCTTGTCCATCAGACTTTCATCCAGCATCCCCGTAATCAGATGGGATTCACGGCTGTCATCATCAAACGAGATGGTTGTCACCTCCTGCAAGTCATAATAAAAACCATAACGGCGTTTCATGTCGTAGATAATCCACTTCTGATCGGCAAAACGGTCTTTGAAATGGTGGACGGTAAGAGGAAGCGCATTATACTGCGGTTCGAAAGCCGCAAAGAATGTACCATCCGCAGCTTTCTGAAAACGGACAAACTGCATCAGGTGCACACGTTCACCATCCACTTTCTTCCATATTTGCGCCAATCGCAAAACGTCCGGATCGCCAAAATTGGTTTCGATAGAACGGGGTGAGTCGATCGCTTTACGGATATAACGAAAAATGAGCATCCCTACCTCCGGAAGCTCCGACAGCCAACTTTGTGTGAGGCAGCCCAAAGCAGATACAGAGACTTTCTTCTGCAATCCCCGCCACACACGCCCTGCCTTCTCTTCATCGGTGACTACGGTATGCAACTCATCATAAAATAAGGGCAAAGCATCTCCTTCCGACAACAAATCATCGGGAAAGGTCTTGCGAAAATAGGCGTCGAACACGGCAGTCAGCAGACCATCAAAGCTTTTATCGTAAACAAAAATGTTCAAGAGTTATGATTTATGATTTATGATTTATGGGTTATGATTTCCGGGTTATGATTTATTTTTAGGCACGGATTACAGGGATGAATGCGGATTCTTTGCAGCAATGACAACACTAAAAACCGTGTAATCCGTGTAATCCGTACCTAAATTATTATATAAGCTAATTAACATACTTAGTAATTCGTTTAATCAGAATTCATAAATCATAAATCAGAAATCAAATCGTAATTGGCGTTCATCCACTTTCTTTTTTGGTTTCGGGAGCAATAAGCTACGTACCCGTTGCGGCGAAAGTTCGTTCACAGTCAGCATTTGGAGAGGCAGCTCTTTGCAGGTGATGAAATATTGCGCCTTCTTCATCACCACTCCTATCTTCTTCAGTTCATAAAAACCCAGTCGCGAAAAACGGCGGGAGGCGACAATCAGCTTCGCCGACTTCACTCCCACTCCCGGCACACGGAGCAACATTTCGTAGTCCGCTTTATTGATGTCGACAGGAAACTGTTCGGGATGGCGCAAAGCCCACGAGAGTTTCGGGTCTATCTCGAGGTCGAGATCCGGATAGGCATCATCCACAATTTCGTCCACCTTGAATTGGTAAAAGCGCAATAACCAGTCAGCCTGATAGAGCCGGTTTTCACGTACCAAAGGCGGTTGCTTCAATGCCGGAAGACGTTTATCGTATGTATTCACAGAAACGTAGCCCGAATAGTAGACACGCTTCATGGTCGGCCGTCCGTAAAGAGCCGACGAAAGGAAAAGAATATCTTTATCCGACTCGGAGGTAGCGCCCACAATCACCTGGGTACTTTGTCCCGCAGGCGCGAAACGGGGTGCATGGCGAAACTTCTGCCGTTCTTCCTTACTCTCCAACACACCTTGCTGAATGTATTTCATCGGAGCAAATACACTTTTATGATCTTTCTCCGGTGCAAGGAGTTTCAGGTTTTCTTCTTTGGGAATTTCGACGTTGACACTCAAACGGTCGGCATACAGCCCGGCCTCATTCACCAATTCACGACTGGCACCGGGAATACTCTTGAGATGAATATAACCGTTAAACCGGTACACTTGCCGCAAATCTTTGGCTACACGCACCAGTCTCTCCATCGTATAGTCCGGATTGCGGACCACTCCGGAACTAAGAAACAACCCTTCAATGTAGTTACGACGATAGAATTCCATCGTCAGTTCCACCAATTCCGAAACGGAAAATGTGGCGCGGGGAAGATCGTTGCTACGCCGGTTGATACAGTAGGCACAGTCGTAGATACAATAATTGGTAAGCATGATTTTCAATAGCGAGATACACCGCCCGTCCTCGGCAAAGCTGTGGCAAATCCCCCATCCTCCGACAGTGTTTCCCAGCGTGCCCGGCTTATTGGAGCGCACCGTACCACTGGAAGAACAGGAAACATCGTACTTGGCAGATTCCGCAAGTATCTTCAGTTTAGCTAAGACGTTTTCGTTCATAATTCCCAATCTTGATTCTTTTCGCAAATATACGATTTAATTTGAGACGCGTATAGAAGAAAAAAAGTTTAGCAAATATATCAATACAAAACAAGTCAAATTTTATGATACAAAAAGCTACGCTTAAAAAAGGAGTTTAATAGATACAATATTTTATTACATAGATCAAATATGATAATAAAATAAATCGATTATTTTATCACAACAAATATATTTTCATTAACTTTGCAAAGTCAACACAAGAAGTGTTGCATTAATAAACAATTTAATTTTACACAAATGAAGACTTCAAACGAAAACGAAGAAGAAATGGAAGAACGAGAATGGGTTATCAATGGTTTTAAAACCTTCTCTGCCGTAGCGCAGGAGTATTTTCCCGAATATTCTAACGCTGACACAGCCAGCAAAAGAATGAGAAACGAAATAGAACTCGACAAACTGCTCTTCGACGAATTAAAAGCCGCACACTACGTACACGAAACAACACGTCTAAGTCCGAAGCAACAGCAGATCCTTTTCATGACCTGGGGACCGGAAAAAATAATCCTACGTTAGCGCATCACCCATAAGTAAAGATTTACTGCATCCTGACACCTCCGAAAACACAGAAAAAACGTGTTGAACGAACTATATTATATAGATTATTATATTTTAGTATTTATATATGTTCGGTTGGTGGTTCGCCTACTTTTTTTTCGAGCGTTGCAAACGCATGACAGACAAGCAGTTGAGCCACCTTCAGGGGGTGTTCGTTTGGCTGTTCGATTTTTTGTCAAAAAAAATACTAAAAAGAAAGCCGCATGTTCCCGAACAGAGCCTCTATTTACGGCAAACAGAGGTTCTATTTCTAATAAACAGAGGCTCTGTTTCATCCCAACAGAACCTCTGTTTTTCTATTCATTCCCCCAATCTCATCTTTTACACCCGCGCGGTGTCACACAGAACAACATTATTTCCGTCCTACAGCCCCCAATACAGTCCAAATACCACCATACCGTCCAAAACACCTCCATTCCAGCCAAAAAAGATTTGCACGAACAGCCATTCATACACTACCTTCGCAGCCGCATCCGACAATGTATGCACAATGGGGATAACCCGCAATCAACAACAAGTAAATAAAAATACGCCTCAATGAAACAACTTTCAAACAATCTCCTGCACGAAGGCTACATCCTGATTCCCAAAGCACTGTTAAAACGTCAGATAAACGACAAAGCGCCGGGAGAACTGGAAGCGCTCCTCCAAGTCCTGATACACGCCAACTACTCGGAAACCACGTACAAGATTCAGCAGATCGACATCGTATGCCAACGCGGAGAATCCGTCATCAGCCAGCAACACTGGAGCCAACTCTTCCAATGGAGCCGATCCAAAACCCTCCGCTTCTTTCAAAAAATCCAGGAAGAGGGCATTATCAAGATCATCCCACACCAGAAAGGAATCTTCCACATTCATATCAACAACTATGATTTCTGGACCGGCTGCATCTCTCCGGAAGCCCGCGAAGAAAAAAAGAAAGAAAAATCCGAAGTGTTCGACGTTTTCTGGGATAAATATCATGAAACGATGCAAAAACCCAAACAGTACGTCGCCCGTGCCCGCCGCGAATGGGACAAGCTCACCCAAGAGGAACAGCAGACAGCCATCGACCACATCGAGGAAGTCTACTACCACACCAACGACACACGTTTCATCCCCCTTGCCGCCACCTACCTGAAAGACAAGGCTTTCTTAAACGAATATATAGACTAAAAAACATCGAAAAGAAATGCAACCACACGCCAGCGAACTCGAAGAAGCCATCATTGGAGCCTGCCTGATAGAACAGGAGGCTCTGCCACTCGTAGCCGACAAGCTACGTCCCGAAATGTTCTACGACGATCATCATCAGCTGATCTTCGCCGCCTTGATAGCCATGTATCAGGCAAACAAAAAGATAGATATTCTCACCGTCAAAGAAGAGCTCACCCGTCGCGGAGTGCTCGAAAAGATAGGCGGGCCGTATACCATCGTACAACTAAGCAGCCGGGTAGCTTCCTCCGCCCACATCGAGTATCACGCGCAAATCGTCCACCAGAAATATCTGGCACGCGAAGCCGTAGTCGGCTTCAACAAACTCCTCACCTGCGCCATGGATGAAACAATCGACATTGACGACACCCTCATCGACGCGCACAACCTGCTCGACCGTCTCGAAGGCGAATCCGGACACCACGACCATATACGCTGCATGGACACCCTAATGACCGACACGCTGAAAGAAGCTGAATTGCGTATTGCCAAAAGCGTGAACGGCGTCACCGGCATCCCCACCGGTCTGACCGAACTCGACCAAAAAACGGGCGGTTTGCAGGATAGTGATCTGATAGTGATTGCCGCCCGGCCTTCCGTAGGTAAAACGGCTTTTGCCCTACACCTGGCACGCAGTGCGGCAATGGCGGGCAATGCGGTGGCCGTCTACAGCCTTGAGATGCAAGGGGAACGCCTTGCCGACCGATGGCTGGCAGCAGCAAGCAACATCAATCCTTACCGGTGGAGGAACGGAATACCTACCTCACAAGAGATGGAAAATGCCCACACCGCAGCTTCAGAACTATCGGGACTCCCCATCTACGTGGACGACAGCACTTCTGTCAGCATGGATCACATTCGCTCAAGTGCCCGGCTACTGAAGAGCCGCAATCAGTGTGACGCAATTATTATCGACTACCTGCAACTCTGCGACATGGCTACCAAGCAGGCCAACCGCAACCGCGAACAGGAAGTGGCACAAGCCACCCGGAAAGCCAAGTTGCTGGCCAAGGAGCTGCATATTCCCGTCGTACTGCTTAGTCAGCTGAACCGCGAGTCGGAGAATCGCCCCGGAGGACGTCCGGAACTGGCACACCTGCGCGAGAGCGGAGCTATCGAACAGGATGCAGACGTCGTGATGTTGCTTTACCGACCGGCGATGCAACGCGTCGTCACTGACCGGGAAAGCGGTTACCCGACAGAAGGACTGGGGGTGGTTATCGTTGCCAAGCAGCGTAATGGAGAGACTGGGAATGTATATTTCGGACATAATCCGTCGATGACAAAAATATATGACTATGTTCCGCCATTGGAATATTTGGAAAAACATGCTAAATAAAACAATCTATTGTACAAATAATCAAGACAATTTATCAAAATAGTATTGATACATATCTGGTGCAAAACTTTTTATATTATCAGAGAAAATAAAACCATATTTACTTGACTTCTCCTCTCTTATTTTGTATATTTTTAGTATCAAAAAGAAAACATATAATTATTCACTTAAACCTTAACTTTTCAAATTTATGGATGTATTAGTAGAACGCTATCAGCGCAAAAAGTATGTAAATCAGGAGGATGCTCCGTTACTGTATTACATACGTCAGAAATCGGGCAATGTAAGAGTGATGGACGTTGATACGATGGCTACCGCCATCGAAAGTAAATCGTCACTGACTGCCGGAGATGTGAAACACACCATTGAGGCATTTGTGGAACAGTTGCGTCTGTCGCTCACCCAGGGCGATAAGGTGAAGATTGACGGATTGGGTACGTTCCACATCACGCTGACTAGTGACGGTACGGAGACTATGAAAGATTGTACGGTGCGCAGCATCCGCCGTGTCAATGTCCGCTTTGTTGCCGACAAAGCGTTGAAGCTGATGAATTCGAGCCATACGAGTACACGAAGCGAAAACAACGTGAACTTCGTCCTGGGCGGAAAGGGCGATGGAAGCGATTCCGGAAACGGTGGTTCGGACGATGATTCCGGCAGCGGTTCGGGGGGCAATAAACCGGGCGGTGGAGAAGCACCGGATCCAGCAGCGTAAATAAGCTGCCCGCTCTATCTTCTTTGGCAGAATGAAACTTCATCCTTAGAAAAAACAGTATCACATGGTTTCAGGAACTGATCCATGTATGGTTCCTTGCCATGTGGTTGCTGTTTTTCTGTTTTTCTCTTTCCCGCATTTTCTCATTTTCTTTATTTCTCCATTTTCTTTCATTCTCGTGTTTTTTAGTTTTCCTATTTTTAGTTTCTCTTATTTTTTAATTCTCAATCTTTAATTTTTAATCTTTAATTCAAGAAAGATGTTAGACAAAATCATTGATATTATTACAGCCATCCTCCCTTTTTTCGGAGGTCGCAAAAAACGTCAGCAAATGATGCAGGACGTCAAAGAGTTCAGCGAACTAGTGAAAGAGCAGTATGGCTTCCTTATGAAACAGCTCGAAAAGGTGCTCAAGGATTATTTCGATTTGAGCGACCGTGTGAAGGAAATGCACTCGGAGATTTTTTCATTAAAAGGCAAACTTTCGGAAGCTGTCACTTTACAGTGTGTCAATAAAGAGTGTATTCAGCGCAACAATGGTTCCGAATCTGCATCATCATCCACTTCTTTAATACCTGCCTAACGCATGAGAACTATTAATCTGATTGTCGTGCATTGTTCCGCTACCCGCGAGGATAAATCTTTCACCGAACATGATTTGGACGTTTGTCATCGTCGCCGCGGCTTCAATGGTGTGGGTTATCATTTTTATATTCGTAAGAACGGGGATATTAAGTCTACCCGTCCGTTAGAACGGATCGGTGCGCATAGCCGTGGTTTCAACCGGGAAAGTATCGGTATCTGCTATGAAGGCGGACTGGACTGCATGGGACAGCCGAAAGACACGCGCACTTGTTGGCAGAAACACTCGCTACGGGTTCTTATCCTGACTTTATTAAAGGATTTTCCGGGATGCCGTGTCTGGGGACATCGTGATCTTAGTCCTGATCTTGACGGAGACGGTGAGATTGAACCGGAAGAGTGGATCAAGGCTTGCCCCTGTTTCGAAGCGAGCAAGGAGTGGGATAAAGAATAGGTTTCTTTTTTCATTTACATATTCTATTGTTAGTTGTTATTGGTTAATTGTTATTGGTTATTAATCAAGAAAACCCGGACTTTCGCAAGCCCGGGTTTTCTGCATCTTGGGAACGCCTCTTTTACCTATAGGGAAATGGGGGACTAGCAATTTGATTCCAGTACAACAAAAAGACGCTCCGAGAGTAAAAATAAAAAGGAATACCTGTGGGAAATGTGGGAGGTATCCCTTTTCTAAATAAGAACAAAGAGGAAGGATGGACTTTCACAAGCTGTGTCCTTCGCTTTGTTCTGGGGTAAAAATATCTTCACACACAAGTGAAGAATGGTTTTATTGTTTATAAAAAATTATCTATTTAAGAGATATCATCTCTCCCTCTATTCGAGATGTTAGAATGAATGTAAGGGAGAGATGATCTTAGAAACAGCTATTAGTCAAAAGGTTGGTCTGATGCTGTACCTAATTTAATCTCTACTGTAACTATCTTACCTGCATCATAGCCAGTAATAGTTCCCCATCCGGGAGCTGCATTGATGGTTACGGTAATTGTTTTCTTAGCACTAGGATCCAAATTCCTACCAGTTTCAGTAAGTGACAATACGCCCGATTCAGTAATAGAAACATATTGTTGATCAGCAGATGCCACTGTGAAAGTAGGAAGATCTACTCCAAATACAGTTAACGGAGATGCACCCCAATCAGTAGTGTTTGCGCTACCATCTTTCCAGATTGTCTTATCATTAGTCGCTTTCCATGAGAAACCATTTGCCAGATCAAACGTACTTTGATAGTTATCCCTACCAATCTTCACTGTCGTGCTTGCCGGTGCAGTCCATGAACCTGCAAGACTAGTCGGAGTGATATTTAAAGTCTTTTCTGCTGATGATAATGTAACATCAGCATCTTCGTTATTTTTACCTACAACATTCACCTTAACAGCAATATTATCTCCTTTATATTTACTGCCATCAACCGTCAATACATGATCTTCGCTAATAGATACACCTGCTATAGGAGCATTATCTATTGCAAACTTAATGGAAGCGCCTGCGTTATCTGCGTTACCTTCAACTGTAGCATAATTATTAAATGCATTTTTCAAATCAGATGAGAAGCTCACTAATGTCGGCTTATCAAACGGAGCATAAGTAGGCTGGAGTGTCATAGTACCACCAGCTGCTATATCCGTATTGAAATTCAAAGCATAATCTACATTAGTTATCTGAACCGTAGCATTAGCTGTTATCGTAAATTTCTGGGTAGGCGATACTGTTACTGTCAGTGTCACATCATTATAAGTATTAACCGGTATACCTGCCGGAACAACCACTGTTAACTCGTTCGTAGTTGTATTTTCCTTGAATGCAAATTTAATACCGCTCTTAGCACCTGTCTCAAAGTCGAAGCATTCACTTCCAAGAGCCTGGTAATCAGCCTCTGTAATGCCAAGAGTAGAGTAATTAGGACCAGTTAAGTCAACATCAAATACCGATGCTTCTTCTCCTTTACTTTTGAATTCTACGGTACCGATTCCGGAAGGATTCACTGCTAAAGTCTTAATAACCTGTTCACCAGCTGTTACTTGCGCAAATTCTTTTGTAAAAGTAGATACAGCATCCCCTGCAGCATCCTTCATTGTAATTCTTGCTTGGGCAGTTACTTTTTTATTATTGAACGAAGAACTATAGGATTTTAGTTCCAGAACACCATTAGTTTCTCCAATTTTGAAGTCGTTGTAGTCGTCCGCTGCTTTTAGTGTATATTTCACCGCAAAACTCTTATTCACCGCACTCTCGCTAATAGCTTCGTCGATGATAGCATTTCCTGCTCTGTCCTTACCAGTCATCAGCACTTTAGCACCTGTACCATAGTCGATTTTTGAAGCAGCGTTATCAGAAAGCATAGTAGCCACGTCCTGGTTCGGTGAATTCAATGTTACAGATGTAATCACTCTATAATCCGCAATTACAGGGAAATAATTAGAACTGATATCCGTCAAATTCTTAGTTGCATCTTTAGCTTTCAGATTCAGGCTAATAGCATAGCTCTTGTCTGTAGTCGTAGAAAGAGTATAGGTTACGATACCTGTAGCTTCGTCCACTGTCGGCGTGCCTTCAATGCTATAAATCTCTTCTGCTGCACGAGTCTTTATTTCCTGTGCGTCGAATGAAGGAGTATAGTTGGCTACAAAGCTGGCGGCAGCTGTTGCCGGAGAAATACGGAACTTCACCTGGATAGGATCGGCTTGCGCAATCATTTTTCTAGCTTCTCCTTCACCATAATAATAAGACATGAATTTCACCTGTCCATCTTCGTATTCAGGAATATAAACAATGCTCTGAATTTGGTTTTCAAGTGCCGTGAGACGTTTTTCCAATGCAGCGAATTTATCATTTACCGTTTTTTTATAATCAGCAAAATAAGCTTCTACTTTCCCATCGAAAACTTCTTTAGTAGCACAATAACCATAACTGGTTTTAATCGTGGTAATTTCAGTCAATACTGCCGCAAAATTTTCATAACCACCATCAGTTAAAGCTGTCTCGATAGTCGTTTTGAATGTGGTAAGCGTAGTGATATTACCAGTCACAGTTTGGTAAGCAGTTGCCTGTTCTTGTTTATATGTTTCAAAGTTAGTGCTCAACGTTGCTAATTTATCGTCTACACCTTTGATAGAAACATTGATAGCAGAGGCTTCCGCCAATACCTGTGATTCGATAGCATCGTTTACGTATTTAGCAATAGAGCCATTGTCTTTCAGCAACTCCAGAACTTCGCCATCAACCAATCCTGCAAGTTCAGAATGGGCTACGTAATCAGCCAAATCATCCTTCGATGCAGCGTTTTGATTAAATGTTTCCAATGCGGTGATTCTGCCATCCAATTTTTGCAATTCTAAAATATCAGCTTGTATACTAACGATAGCAGCCGCATTATTCTCGGCCATTTCTGTCACAGCCTTCAATTCATTCTTAGCTTCTGCCAGTTCATCAGCTAATTTTTTCAGGTCTTCGCTAGATGCAGCACCAGCCAGCTTCTCTGTCAGGTCGGCAACTTTAGCTTCGAGGTCTTCCTTCGTTTTGTTCAAAGTTCCCTCAATAGAGTTCACTTGTTCTGAAAGAGCGGTGATCTGGTCGCCCAATGTTTTAATAGTACTTGCGTCTGCTTTGTTTTCCAATGCAGTCTGCAATGCTTCTACTGTTTTCAGCAAATCCTGTACTGCTTTAGCATCTGCTTTACCATCAATAGCTGTCTGTAACTGTGTCTGCAAAGTCTGAATGGCACTAGATATGGCCGTTTTCATGTCCTCTGTGCTCACCGGATTAGTGGACGTTACTTTATCAATCTGCTCTTGCAGATTTTTGATGTCATCGTCATAGTCCTTACAACTTGTAACGGTTGTACTTACTGTAAGCGCCAATGCCCCGAAAAGCATTACCCTAACAAAATTTTTCTTCATAACTACTTAAAAATTACATTAATAATATATTATTAAACACTAAGTTTCAATAATAGCCACCCGTTACTTTGTAGGTAACGGAGAAACCTTTGTTCCTGCTCTTTTGGAGTAGTCAATACGGAAAAATGAAACAATATGCGATTACATTTTTACCCCTGCTTCTTAGAAGCGGCAGAGGGGCGGGAGACCTTTTGCAAAATTTAGAAGTTAACAAAGCCCTAATACAAAGAATCCGCGTGTTTTATTTGTTTAATTCCTGTTTTGAGTAGTTTATTAGAAAAAATGTATGATTTCGTTTGGTTGTTTTAAGAAATATGCTCATATTTGCACCGATATTTCAACCCGTTACCTACAAAGTAACAGAATAAAAATCAAGCACTTACGCCGACCACAGATCGTTTTATAAAATCAAGTACCTGCATATTTGCTTCATCAATTTTCTTATTTCGGAAAGGCTTCAAATAAGTTTCTGTCACGGTGATGGACGAATGTCCCATCGCTTCGGAAATAATACCCGGATGAATTTCGCAATAATACGCAGTCGTAGCCCAGGTATGGCGGGCGGTGTACGAGCTCAACCGGTCTTTGAGTCCCAATGCCTTTCCTAATAATTCCAACTGATAATTAAAATTGCGCAATGCCAGTTGATATTCCCTATACGCCTTTGGCGAACCTTCGTCACTATGAAGAATCGGGAACAAATAAGGCGACTGTTCCTCCCGATTCATATACTTTTGCAAAAGAAACATCGCTTCCGTCGTCAACGTCACAGACAACGGACGTCCCGTTTTACGACGACGATAACTAATCACATTTCCCCGGAGATCACTCTTGCGCAAATAAGCCAAGTCGACAAAAGGCAGTCCCCGAAGCAAGAACATAAGAATGAACAACTCCTGCGCCCCCTTCATGGCAGGAGTGATGGCGTCCGACTGCAACAGACGGGCAAATACCTTCTTCATATCCTCCATATCCAATGCCCGACGGCGGTCTGCCCGCGTACCTGTATATACGGAGCGAAAAAGATGCGGCACGTATGATGCCTTCCGAAGATCGACAGCGCGATTGTAAACCGCACGCAACGTGCGAAGATACGTAGACACCGTATTCCAACTACACCCACGTGCACGAAGACTACCCTCAAAATGCTTCAGCCACTCCGGAGTGATTTCCCGAAACGACAAACGATCGGAACCCTGAAAAGTAAGAATCGCATTCAACGTACTTCTGTATACATGAGCAGTCCCTAAATTTCCACTCTGCTGCAAATCAACAGCCACTTGTTTCATAAACAAAGTAAAACTTTCCTTTTTCATTAAAAATAAATTAATAATTAATATTTACTTTTCCCACATTTTACTTTAGTAAAATACAAAAATATATCTTCAAAAATTTACATACATAAAATCTAAAAAATAAAAACTAAAACATTTACATTAATCATCAAAGTAAATTTCATACATTTGCGCAATTTTTCAAACAACATATTATTTTAACCATTTAAAGTATAAAAAAATTATGAACAACAATGAACCAGCTGCCGAACGCTACAGCATTAATGGATTCAAGTATTTCTCCGAATTGGCGAAGGAGTATTTTCCCGATCTGGCAAACGCTTCTTCCGCCAGCAAAAAAATGCGCAAACGCATTAAAGCAAACAAGACATTGAACGAACAACTGGTTGCTGCGTATTACACCAGCCAAACAATCGATGTCAGTCCTGAAATGCAGCTAATCATCTACCGACACTGGGGACCTCCCCACATTGACTTGCCGACAAACGTTTAGCGCGTAACAGAAAACGAAAACACGGACAAGAAATAAAAGGAAAATCGAACTATATATTTTTAAATATATCATTTATCTTTTATTGTTTATTATGTATTCCACTTTGCGTTCATCACTTTTTTTCAAAACGAAGATAACTACCAATCATACAGCTATTTACAGAAAGAAAAAAGCGTTCCACAAAGCGTTCGGCAAAAATGACCGTTTTTTCACTACAAACAAGACCTTCGAATCCCCCCAAACGAAGGCTTTGTTTTTTCTCCAACAGAAGCTCCACCAGTCACAAACAGAAGCTCCACCAACCACCAACAGAAGCTCCGCCAACCACCAACAGAGCATTCGTTCCATCCCCACTCCTTCCCCGGCTTCATGAAAGAAGAAAAAAACAGCCATTTGCGCATCGCGGCACCCTTTATTCATCCACACCCGTCCGCACGGAACCACACCCCTTGCGCATCGCACAAGAACGGCGTACCTTTACAGAAATTTAAAACGATAACCCAATGAACAATTTCAATTTTGAAGCCATGATGGAACATGGTTTTCTCATTATCCCCAAAGCCCTGCTACAACAACAGATAGAAGACCCGAACATAGAAGCCGGAGAAATAGAAGCGCTCCTGAAAATCCTGATGAAAGTAAACTATTCGGACACGTTATACAGCGACCGGCAGCACAAAGACTACCTGTGCAAAAGAGGCGAAAGCATGTTCAGCTACCGCGACTGGAGCCGCATTTTCCGCTGGTCTGTCGGAAAAACCTTCCGATTCATACACGCCCTTGCCATCCTGGGGATCATCGAAATCGTCCCCCATCCCAACAACTCGTCCCTGCATATCCGTGTCGTCGAATACGACAAATGGGTAGGAGCCCCCGACAGCGGCAAGCAGAAAAAGAAAGCCGTCAACGAGAAGTTCCGCCTGTTTTGGAATGAGTTTCACAGCATCACGCAGCTTCCCAAAGAAAACATCGCCAAAGCGCAACGCGAATGGAAAAAATTAAGCGACAAGGAACAGCAACTCGCCATCGACAAGGTAGAAGATTATTATTTCCACCAAACAAACATCAACTACCTGCTCCACGCCGCCAGCTATTTATCCAACAAAGCTTTCCTAAACGAATACTGATAAAACGAATCCCAATTAAACGAAGACTGATTAAACAAACACTGATTATGAATACCGAAAACAGAGTTTCACCACAGGCTCCCGAAATAGAAGAAGCCATCATCGGCGCCTGCCTGATAGAGCAGAGGGCTATACCACTGATAGCCGACAAGCTGCGCCCCGAAATGTTCTACGTCCTGCGCCACCAACTGATCTACGCCGCCATACTGGCTATGTACCACGCCGGAATGAAAATAGACATCCTCACCGTAAAAGAAGAGCTTTCCCACCGCGGAAAGCTCGAAGAGGCGGGCGGAGCGTTCGGCATCACCCAGTTGAGCAGCAAAGTGGCGACTTCCGCCCACCTCGAATATCACGCGCAGATCGTACACGAGAAATATCTACGACGCGAAATGACCTTGGGATTCAACAAACTACTCGCCTGCTCGCTAGACGAAACGATGGACATCGACGACTCGTTGATGGACGCGCACAACCTGCTCGACCGTCTGGAAGGCGAATTCGGCCACAACAACCACATGCGGGACATGGATGAACTGATGACCGCCACCATGACCGAAGCCGAAGGACGTATTGCCAACAACATAAACGGAGTGACCGGCATCCCTACCGGACTGGCAGACCTGGACCGCATGACGTCCGGACTCCAAAACGGCGAACTAGTGGTAATCGCCGCCCGTCCCGGCGTAGGAAAAACGGCATTCGCACTACATCTGGCACGAAACGCAGCCATGGCAGGACATGCCGTAGCCGTCTACAGCCTCGAAATGCAAGGAGAAAGACTGGCCGACCGATGGCTGACAGCAGCCAGCGAAGTCAGTGCCCGCCATTGGCGGTCGGGAACCGTCAGCCCGCAAGAGCTTGCAGAGGCACGCACGGCAGCCGCCGACCTCAAACGTCTGCCGATACACGTAGACGACAGCACCTCGGTCAACATGGAACACGTACGATCCAGCGCGCGACTGCTGCAAAGCCAACATGCGTGCGACGCGATCATTATAGACTACCTGCAACTCTGCGACATGACAACCGGCCAAAACAACCGCAACCGCGAACAGGAAGTGGCACAAGCCACCCGCAAAGCGAAGTTGCTGGCCAAAGAGCTAAACGTACCGGTGGTACTGCTTAGCCAGCTAAACCGCGAATCGGAAAACCGCCCCGCAGGCCGCCCCGAACTGGCACATCTCCGCGAAAGTGGCGCAATCGAGCAGGATGCGGACGTCGTGATATTACTCTACCGCCCCGCCCTCGCACGAATAACAACCGACCGCGAAAGCGGTTACCCTACCGAAGAACTAGGCATAGCAATCATAGCCAAACAACGCAACGGAGAGACGGGAAACGTATACTTCAGGCATAATTCGGCAATGACAAAAATCACCGAATACGTCCCACCGCTGGAATACATGCTGAAACATGCTAAATAGATACAGATTCACCCCGATTCCATACAATTTTATATTACAATATATAGCTGTATGGAATTTCTTTTTTTATTTCATTATTGATATAAAATAAATAGCAAAATACTTGACTTTCCCTTTCAAATTTCGTATATTTGTAATGTCAACAAGGACAGAAAATATTATTACTTAAACCTTAACTTTTTTAATTGTATGAATGTATTAGTGGAGCGCTATCAGCGCAGAAAGTATGTGAATCAGCCGGATTCACAGATGTTGTATTATGTACGCCAGAAATCGGGTACAGTGAGAGTGATGGACATCAACAAGCTGGCCGATGCCATCGAAGCGAACTCATCGCTTACAGCAGGAGATGTGAAGCATTCCATCGAGGCTTTTGTTGAGCAGTTGCGCCTGTCGCTTACCCAGGGCGACAAGGTGAAGATCGACGGATTGGGCACGTTCCATATCACGTTGAGCAGCGAAGGGGCGGAAAAGGAGAAGGATTGCACGGTGCGCAATATCCGCAGAGTAAATGTTCGTTTTGTGGCAGACAAGGCACTTCAGCTGGTGAATACGAGTCATGCCACTACCCGAGGCGAGAATAATGTCGATTTCATCCTGGCCGGAAAGGGTGACGGAGAAGACGCGGATGGTGGAAACAGCGGTAGCGGTGGAAGCGGAGAAGCTCCGGACCCGGCAGCTTAATCATTAAAAACAGTGCCGCATGGGTATTACAGAGTGATTTCTACAGTTACTCTCCATGCGGTTTCTGTTTTCTTCTACATTTATTTTTTAATTCTCAATTTTCAATCCTCAATTTATTAAAATGCTCGATAAAATCATAGAGATCATTATGACGATCCTGCCCTTTCTGGGCAGTAATCGCAAAAAGCGCAAAGTAATGGCGCAAGAAGTAAAAGAGTTCAGCGAACTGGTGAAAGACCAATATACTTTTCTGATGCAGCAATTGGAAAAAGTGTTGAAGGATTATTTCGACCTTAGCTCGAAAGTGAAAGAGATGCATACGGAGATATTCTCATTAAGAGATCAGCTGGCACAGGCTGCTGCCTTACAATGTATTAATAAGGAATGTGCACAACGTAGTGCAGCAGAGGCATGATAATGATTCAATTAATGCAAATTATGGAACCTGTGCAATTTACAGAACCTATTCAATCTATTTAATCCATTCATGAGAACTATAAACCTGATAGTAATCCATTGCTCCGCTACGCGCGAAGACAAGAGTTTCACAGAATATGACCTGGACGTCTGTCATCGCAGACGAGGATTCAACGGAACGGGTTATCATTTCTATATCCGCAAGAACGGGGATATAAAATCTACCCGTCCGATAGAACGAATTGGTGCGCACAGCCGCGGTTTCAACAAAGAAAGTATAGGTATCTGCTATGAGGGCGGACTCGATTGCAAAGGACAACCGAAAGATACCCGTACCGAATGGCAGAAACATTCGCTCCGGGTATTGATTCTCGCTTTATTGAAAGATTATCCGAATTGCCGGATCTGCGGACATCGGGATCTAAGTCCCGACCTGAACGGAAACGGCGAAATAGAACCGGAAGAATGGATCAAGGCCTGTCCCTGTTTTAATGCTGAAACGGATTGGGATAAAGTCTAAAAAAAAATAGCTTTATTATAATTTAGGCACGGATAACACGGATTTCACGGTTGCTTTGTACAAGCATAGCACTAACCGTGAAATCTATGTAATCCGTGCCTAATCTTTAACTTATGATTTTGCTAGACTACGCGTTATCAAAGGTTGTTTCAAACCGACGCAATATGCTGTCTAATTTTCCAACGAGGTAAAAAGGTAGATTTATCAATTTGAATTCTTTTCCGTCTGCCGTCTTTACCTCATCCACAGCATAAGGCTGCGACCATATTCTGACTGCAACAGTCTGATTAGAGTGATTCATAAAAGAATGTAAGGAACGCAAGTGGGCGTTATGCCCTGATTTGACTTCAATGGGATAAACCATAGAATCCTGCACCCACACATAATCGACTTCTGCATTAGAACCACTTTTATTACGCACCCAGAAACAACGTTTCTGACTGACTTTATCTGTCAGTGTCAACAGTTCTTGCGCTACAATCTGCTCCGCTATCATACCACGCCAAGCATCCATTATATCTTTTGCTCCCAAAACCTCTTTCTGTACTTGTGCCGCATAATTCACCAATCCTGTATCTAACCAGACCAGTTTGGGCATACGCTTTATTTCAGGAGTGGCCGGAACTTCCGTTGCCGTAGTCGGATAAACTAATTCCAGCAACATCGCCTTTTCCAATAAACGAAAAGCCTCTCCCACTTCCCGAGCATTATAAGACGAACCAGCAAATCCTCCTAAAGTTATAATTTGTCCAGCTTTATGCCATCCTTCTTTTAATATAAAGCGAATCACTTCCGGAAGTTGTTTTCCCAAAGCATATTTTTCCACATCATCCCGGTAGCCTTGCAAAAGAGTTTCATAAGTGGACTCCAAGGATAAAATATCCCTGCGCTCCGCATAGAGTTGCACAACTTCCGGCATACCTCCAATCAACGTATAGATATTAAACAATAACATCAAACGATCATGGAAAGCGAGAGTGATTTCAGGCTTATCTAAAACGGATAATAAAGGTTCTTCTCCAACAGCACCCAGAAACTCGCGAAATGAACAAGGACGCAATGCCATATATTGCACCCTTCCCACCGGAAATGAAACACGTACATCTATCAGGTTTTCTAATAATGAACCGGCAGCAATTACATAAATATCAGGTAATTCTTCATAGAAATAGCGTAATAACGCTACTGCCTTTGCTGAATTTTGAATTTCATCAATAAAAAGTAATATAGTTCCTTCATTCCTTATCTTTCCACAATGTGCAAAAAATAAAGGCATCAAATCTTTTAGAGATACATTCAACTCAAACAAGGATGCTGCCTCCCGTTTCTCCAAATTCAAATACAGGTAATTGTCAAACTGCTTTCCAAATTCGTTGACTACCGTTGTTTTACCGACTTGCCTTGCTCCACGCAATATCAAAGGCTTTCTATGCGTATCGTCTTTCCATCTTTCCAGATGAAATAAGATATCTCTTTTAAACATAAACCACAAATTTATTGATTTTCAGCAACAAAGTTATAAAGAATTTCCAAAGATGGGGCAAAATACCATTGATTTTGTTTCAAAGATGGGGCAAAAGTCTATCGTTCATGTTTCAAAAATGGGGCAAAGCCACCTAATACTGTCGTAAATATGGGGCAAAAAGAACGTATTTACAATCAGCTAATCTACAAATTAGACGACTTACCATGTACTAACTCCAATCGTACATCGTAAATCGTCTAATCGTAAATGAACTTAATCGTAAATTATTTTTCTACTTCACGTCGAATGCAGCATCAATCAACGCTTTCAAGTTCAGATAATGACTTCTGTATATTCCACTGGAAGCATTTGCCGCATTGGTCAGGTCTCTTCTAAGATCAGTCAACTGTCCGCGTGCAATAGTCGGTGCTTCAGAAGGGAAATCGAAAGCTACGAGCGAATAACCACCCAGACTTCCGAGCGAACCGGAACTGTTCTTCGGTTTATCAAGCATTCCAATCAACGCATTGACATAAGTCTTTTGCAAACTACGTTGGGAAGCATCCGGTTTCTTTCCTCCTTGCATATCGCTCCAGATACTCTTCTTCAAATCACGGAACAAATCGTTGGCTGTGTATGCCTTCGCTCCGTTGACCAGTTCGTTGTCCGTCATCTTATCAAGTGTGCGGCTGCTAAGCAGTTGTTTCAATGTACTGCTCTGTACACGGTAGATCGAATTGAAAGTATTGATACCAGTTCTTTCGGACAGTTTATCATCCATCAGCCAGGTCGGTGTGGTAAACAGTTCCTTGTTCAGGAAGTCGACCGCTTTCTTCTGAATATCCTTCGGAACATATTCCACCGCTTTCATGTCTGTCTGTTCCACAGAAATCGGATTGTGGTAGATACCGGCCACATTGGTAGCCACATGGCCCATGTACAAGTCGAATTGTCCCACCACATTCTGATACAAACGGACAGCTTTCATATAACCCTCATTCGGTTCATAAGTCCAGTTCATGATTTCAGGCATCACACGTTTCAGGTTTTTGATTCCATACGAGCTTGCCAGCATGGCATCATCTCCCAAATCTTCACTCTGGTTGCGGGGATCGTTTCTGTCGAGTTCCGTTCCGAACGTATAGCGTTTGTCCTCCCGCAGCTTCTCAATGATCCACTTATTCAAATGAGGTATTTCGGCTTCCGCCGTTTCATATTCAGGCATCCAACGATAGCCCCATTCAATCGCCCATTTATCATACATACCGATACGGGGGAATATTCCCGAACGTGAAACGTTGTCTTCCGGCTGTGCCACATAGTTGAAGCGTGCATAGTCCATGATAGACGGTGTATGACCGTTGGCTTCCACCCATATTTTGTCTCTAAGTTTCTCTACCGGGACGGTATTGGAAGAACCGAAGTTATGACGCAGTCCTAATGTATGTCCCACCTCGTGGGAAGATACAAAACGTACCAGTTCGCCCATCAGTTCATCGTCGAACATCGGTTTGCGTGCTCCCGGATCAATGGCTCCTGCCTGCACGATGTACCAGTTGTAAAGCAGGCTCATCACATTGTGATACCAGTTGATATGCGTTTCAAGAATTTCACCGCTGCGAGGGTCGTGCACGTGAGGTCCGCTTGCGTTCGGAATATCGGAAGGCTTGTACACGATAGCCGAATGGCGGGCGTCTTCCAAGCTCCAGGTAGGATCGTCCGTCGGTGCTTCTTTGCCGAAGATTGCATTTTTGAATCCTGCTTTCTCAAAAGCGGCTTGCCAGTCGTTCACTCCCTGAATAAGGTACGGAACCCATTTCTTCGGAGTGACAGGGTCGATATAAATGATAATCGGTTTCTTTGGTTCCACCAATTCGCCACGCAGGTATTTCTCGCGGTCTTCGTCTTTGGGTTCGAGACGCCAGCGGGTGATATTCGCTTTATACTTCACTCCTTGCGGATTCTCGTCAAAATCCTTATAGCTCACAGCAAAGTAACCTACCCGGTCGTCGTGCAATCTCGGTTTCATCGGTTCCTTGGGAAGTAATAGCATAGAGCTGTTCAGTTCGTAAGTCAACGGAGTGGTAGAGGTGGCAAAGAAAGCTGCCAGCAGTTTCTCAAGTCCACTGCCTCCTCCTTTCTTCCGCTGGAAGGTACGCACGGTACGTATTTCGATGTTTTGCGGAAAGGCTTTCAGTGTGTCGATATAACTGGCGTCGTCTACCATGCTGCTCGCTCCGATGTTGTCTTTCACCCGGCTGGTGAATGAAAACATTTCGTTGTCCTTACGGATATAGTCGGTCATGTCGATCACATAGTTGGTAGTTTCTCCTTCTTTACGGACAGTTTTCAGCGGGAAGGTGGCCACAATGGGTTGAACATTGGAGTTCAATACGGCCTGATACATACCCAGTGTATCAGCAGAATGTTCGAGATAAGAGATTTCACGCACGAACAGTTTGTCGCCGCGTCCTTTCTCGAAACGGATCACTTCGTCGCTGATGTAATCTCCCGGATAGCCTACTTTACGTTTCTGCGCGTCTACCGGTGCTTTCACAACTCTGTTCACAATCAAAATATCACGTCCGAAAAGAGAGTCGGCTATTTCGAAGAAATATTTACCATCTACGTAATGCACTTTAAAAAAGCCGTCCATTGTTTTGGCTTTGCCGGTGATTACTTTTGCGTAAGGTTGCAGAGCATCTTTCTTACTCTTGGCAATGGAGTCAGCCTTGGCTTTATCCACCGCTTCCGTCTTGCTCTTCTTTTTCTTCTTTTTCTTGAAGATGTCCGTCGATTGTGCTCCGGCCAATGGAACGATCATTGCCAGAATCATCAGAATTGAAACTAATTTCTTCATGCTTTCTTTTTTAATATTTATATACAGATACAAAGATAATAATTATTCGATACCGGCAATGCCATACATATTTAAGTTGTTGATACTAGACATCTTTTCATTCGGTTTGCCTGAAATAGTATATTCCTGTCCATCAATTGTCAAAGTAAAATTATAGGTATAAGTTAGCCCTGTTTCAAAAGGTACGGCAATCATCATATAACAGGTCTCCAAACTGGCACCAAAATACCCGGCAGTTATCTCGAAGCCGCCATTAGGAAGATTATAAGTAATACTGTTTATCGGAGTACCGGAAATTTTACCTGTCGACAAATCTACAGTTGCTCCATCTTCGTAGGCAATCGGATGGTCACAGCTCACCACCACTTTAGTAAATTTCTTACCGACAAAAGAATCCGGGCATCCCGCACCCGGTAAAGTGATTTGAGAAAACAATGGTTTGAATTCTCCCAAAGAAACAGTTGCAGCAGAATAGCTAGATGTAGTAGCCGAAGCATAAGCAAAGCTATAATTACGATGCGGCATAAACTCTGATTCATAATACTCCTGCACAGCTAAGTTGGGCAAAGCGACAGCCTTATAATCTTGTGAAGCTGCGTTATAGGGCGTATAGGCATAAATAGTGTGATCGCCACCCTTAAATCCTGCAGCAAGTTCGGAAGAAGGATTCAGCGTAATATCTTCAGTCACACGACTATCACGATCATATACTATATACGTTTTACCATCCAATTCTGTAGTAGTAGCCACCGCTACTTCCGACGGAGCATACGGCAAGTTATCCTGCGGTTTGCCATCGGACAACACATATATTCCTATCTTGTCCGCTTCAATCCATCCCTGGCTTCCATGGGAATACACATTATAAGCACCGGAAACAGCAATTTTCCCCACTACGGGAATATCTGCATCTTCTTCTTCACCATCGTCACTGCTGCAACTTACTGAAGACAATACTAAAGCTACACAAGCAGCAAAATAAAACAGTCTATTTTTCATACTTTTCTCGTTTAAATGATTAATTATTTACTGATAGGTTATTTTCTTTTTCCAATTAATATTCTCCTTCATAGTTCGTGCACCATACCATGCCTTTCACATCGCCAAACCCGCTAAAAGTCTTCAATTCCAAATCGGGAGCAAAACCTTCGAAGAGACGTACCATCTGGCTCGTGTTTACATCGATGATGGCGATATCCCCATTTTCCTGCGAAAGTGCCAGCCGGAAATTCGGATCAGTGCTATTTCCCCCATAGCCATAAAACTCACAAACAACAGGACTTCCACTGATGCCGGTGATACGGCTGCCTGCTGTGTAAGCCAGCATATGGCTGCGCATCTGCATACTGTATATATAGAGATTCTTATCTCCATCGGTAAAGTAGAAATAAGGGTTCTTTTCAAAATTGGAGGACATCTTAATGACACTTTGCGGAGTCAATAAGGAGCTGCCGCTGAATCCGTATTGATCCGTACCGGTTATCAGGTGAGAGTTATTATCCATGTCTTTTACGGCAAACTCGTGCAAATCATAATTTCCGGTTCCCTGCACGTCAATCAGCGACACGTAGTTTGACCAAAATGTCAGCCCGCCGTTGGAGGCTACATCTTTCTTTTCGTAAGCCCCTATTGCCAGGCAGCGGGTTCCCGCTCCCATATTGTTCACCCGCAACACACCGGAGGGAACTTCCAAATCCTGATCGTATGTTTTGAAGTAGACGATGGCAGGAGTATAAACTGCTCCCCACTGCGGATAATGTGTAATGCCGATAAAACGGGCATTTTGCTCATCATACAAGATACAACGTTCTTCGTCGGCACACCAATAAGTGACGTTGTGGAACGGTGCGAAACAGGTGATACGGCTACCTCCCTCAAACTCATACGGCATGGCGCCGTACTTCCCGTAATAAGGAATCGCTTTATTGTCAGTGCCTACGGCACGGATATACACTTCCCCCTGTTCGGAGCAAATCACGTAATATTCTTCCTTGAATGCGAAGTCCATTATCTTCAAGCCTTCCGGCTCTTTACGGTTTTCAAATTCGTGGGCAAGCCACATGTCTTTTTGCAACGAATTGCCATCTAGCGTGACACTTCCACTACCCTGATTTATCAGGATTTTCGGCAAACCTGACACGTAGGAACCGGAGATAGAGCCTAATACATAATAGTAATAGATCCCGAGCGGGTCTGTACCCAGACCATCTTCGATGATGTTTTCTACATCGTGCGTAGCCCGGAGGCCGGGATTGATGAAAGATAAAGAAGATTTTCCGTCTCCTTTGTTGGAGAGAATCATCCAGCCCCAGTCGAAACTGTTCTTTCCCGTCAAGGTATATTTATTGCTGATGTATGTTTCATTCGTTTCCTTATTGATGACTTTCAGTATCAGTTCGTACGTTCCGCCTTTTTCGAACTGATACTTCAGATGATAACCTGTGTAGATCAGTTCACGGTTCAGATACCATTGAACGGTGAAAAGTTCATCAACATTCCCGATGTCCGTTGAGAAGTTGATGGGCGCATCCATCTCGAAAAGGTCGCCTACCATAAACGTGTAGTCCGATGAAGCGGAGTTCACAAAAGAAACTTTGGTAGAGTTTGTATAGTCATAGTTTCCCAAATCGTCATAACAGCCGGTTATCACGAGAAGCTGCAGGATTGAAATGAATAGTATTGTTTTTCGCTTCATAATTTATTATCAGTTATCGAGAATGGTTTCATACAGCGGTGTCACTCCGTCTGTATCATAATATTGGTAATTGCCTTGCTGCCACTGGTCTTTCCACCAGGCCTTGAAGTCGGCTATCAGGTTGACAAACTCAATACCGGTGTATTTATCCAATGATTCGAGTATCTCACCATCCATGAAAATGATAAAAACACGGTATTTCATATCCGAATAAGTACCCAGATTGGCTGCCGAACTCTGGTTCCACCAAACAGGTTGGGAAATCCGGTCGGTCACTTGAATCGTGACGTGTTTGTATTCTGCCGGACCCACCAGACAGTTTTCCACTGCATCCAGTGAAAGGGTAAGGGTGTAGTCTGTGTTGAGCAGGTCTTCATTGCGATAGACGGTGACTTCGTAGGTGTCTTCCGCCAGTCCGCTATGGAAGATGCCGGAGGTCAAAGGGGCATAGTCGATGCCGGAACGGGCGGTGCTTTTCTCTCCCACTGCGGAAATATCACAGGTGGCATTTTCTTCGAGCAGGTAGCCAAGAAGTGTCATTTTCACTTTCACGGTTCCTTCTCGAAGCAAGGGTGCATCTGTAGCAAAGTTGAATGTTATTTTCTGTGGAGACTTATCGCTCATGTAAGTAAAATAGACGTAATTGTCTCCATTATAAACGTCCAGCTGCTCTTCACTGCAAGAGGTGAGAACGAACAGCAGGCAGAAGATGGTATATGTCAATATTCGTTTCATCTTATCCGGGCATTAGTTGGTTGTTTCACTGGTAGGCAATGGAAGTACATAAGAACCTGTCATGTTGATTTCTCCTTCCTCGTCGGAATCGGGCACGGTGGAGAGGTTCATCCGTTTGTAGGTGTAGAAGGTTCCACCTTCGCCTATCATTTCTTTCCGTATATCGAGCAGTATTTCGGCATCCAGTTGTTCACGGGTGCTGACTGTCAGACTAAGGGTACGTTCAGCTCCACGGGCTTTTCGAACTGTTTCGAGGTAGTTGATTCCTTCGGTTATCTTGCCATTATAGCTACTGATCTCCGCCAGGATATGACAGATTTCACTGAACCGGATCACTGGTATCATCGGATTCTCCATTGCTTCTACTACTGATTCTACGGAAGGGTTATACTTCAGTGTGTAATACTTCGACTGGGTTTCATTGGTAGTCCCGATCAGGTAGGTGAGCCGATAGTCGGTATATACGCCCGTATTGTCCGAAGCAAACAGGGAAGGGATATTTGCCAACGGCAAACGGGTGGTTGACGAAGAAGAGGAAGAGCCCCATACGGCCTGTTCATAATCCGTAGCCAGCTGTTTCTTGTACAAGCCGAACAATATGTCGTGGGAGACTTTTGTATATCGGGAATTGAGATTGCAGGTAATGTTCTCTCCTTCTGTAAAGCCTATCCACCGTTTCTGCTGGTAATAGGTGTTGTAAAGTTCTTTGGCGGCTGTCTCGGCATTCTTGTAGTAGGCAGGACCGGCATAGATGCAGACACGGGCTTTCAACCCCAGCAATGCCAGATAGTTGAAGCGGATGCCACGATACCAGAAGAATGCTCCCATATCGTCTATATAGGAACCGGAGTTGAAGCGGTAGCGGGCATTCCATTCGGGAGTAGGTTCGTACATTTGTGAAGCGTACATCGCTTCGGGATGGTATTCGGTGTCAAACTTACGCAGAATGTCTTCCGCTTCGAGCAGGTCTTTCAGGACTTTCTCGATAAAATCGGTAACGGTACATTTTTCTACCACTGCGGCTTCGTATTTATCGCGGTAAGGAAGATAGGCGCCCGAAGGATTGGTTGCCGTTGCAGGAGCAAACAAGCGAAGTAGGTCAAAATGCATCATGGCTCTTAATGACAAGGCTTCGGCGTAAATGAGGTTTTTCTCTTCTTCTCCGTATTCGAACAAAGAGATGTCCGTGGGCCGGATGTTCTCGATGAGCTTGTTCAGGTTGGCTATCACTTTATAGCCTTTTTCCCAGATAGCTGTCACGACGGGTTCGGTGTCGACCGTGTTATAGATAAGTTCGGAAGCGTCGGCATACATCGGAGAGATGGTTCCCGCCTTTTGATTGTATTGCTGGGAGATGGCACTAAGGAATCCCCAGCTTAGTTGCTTACCGTAAAGTTCGTCGGACGCCAGATTGGTGTAGATACCATTCAGGGCATTCCGGTAGCCGAAACCGGTGGAAAACAGATCGTCGTCGGCTATCGCATTTTCTGGTGTTACGTCCAGCCAGGCATTGCAGGAAACGGCTAACATTCCTGTCAGGGCTATTAGTATATGGCTGATTAGTTTCTTCATTTGTATGGTTAGAATATGATGTTAGTAGTCAGATTGAATGAACGCGAATAAGGATAATCCAGTCCCCGTTCCTGACGGATGGTAGACCAATAGAACAGGTCGTTCATCGTGAACGAAAGACGCAGGCCGGACAGATGGAGTTTCTTTAATTGTTCGGGACGGAAATTGTAGCTCATTGTCAATGAACTCCATTGCAGGGTATTGTTTTTCTGTACAAAACGCGAAGATGCGCCGGTGGTGACATTACGGTCACGAATATCTTTCATGGTGGTTATGTCTCCCGGTTTCTGCCAACGGTCGAGCAATACCCGCTTATCTACATTGTCATTTTTAATGTCGGCATTCTCTACATAGGAGACGAGGGTATTGTTGTAAGCATCTCCACCAAAAGTATAGAGGAAAGAAGCAAACATGGATAACTGTTTATAGGACAGGGTATAACCGAATGAGCCTTGTCCCTTGGGAGCTGTATCGCCAATAATGGTCCATTCGTCGGCAGACCATACATCGGTAACGTCACCATTCCGGCGAAGGTAGATTTCTTTGCCGTTTGTGGGGCTGATTCCCAATGACTTCATCCCGTAAATAGAGGTCAGAGAGGCTCCTTCGTAATATTTCAGGTATGTTTTAGCATATTTTGAATCGGAGCTGCTTTCGGGGTTATATCCGCTGAACAGTTCTTCCACTCTTTTATTATAGTCGCGCATTGCCTGGGAGATTTCAATAATCGTGTTTTTGTTTCTTGCAAAGCTGCCGTAGAGCTGGAAGAGCCAGTTTCTGTCACTGTAAAGTCGTGCCCGCAGTTCCAGTTCGACGCCGGTGTTTTTCACCTTTCCCATGTTTTCTTTGTAGGAGGTGAATCCGGTAGAGGAAGGGATGGTATAATCGGTTATCAGGTCGATGGTACGCTCGTCGTAGGCAGAGGCTTTCAGATAGATTTTATCGTGCCACAGTCCGATTTCAACTCCATAGTCGAGGGTGTATTTACGTTCCCATTTCAGGTTCGGATTTCCCATCTGATAGAGGAATACACCGTAGCCTGTGGGATACCAGCTGTCTGTTTGCAGCTGATACATATCTTTGGCCGAATAGAGGGAGAAGTTGGTCTTTCCGGTCAGTCCGTAGGAGACACGGAACTTCAACATGGAAAAGAGTTCATTCGACTTCATAAAATCATAATTATGAATGTTGATTCCTGCTCCTGTTGACCAGAACATGGACCATCTTTTATCGGAACCGAATTCGGAAGAACCGTCGATACGTCCTGTAAGGTCGGCGAGATAGATATTGTTGTAGGTGTAGTTGGAAGTGAGCAAGGCTCCTACCAAGCGGGTGGTATTATCGGAGCTGCTGGGCTTTCCGTATACTTCTGCCGCATAGTTTGAAGAGACAAGGTCGCCACCCGGAAATCCCCGGTAACGTGTTTCGGAAGCAGTGCTCTGCGTTTGTCTCATGTTGGAGGACAAGCAGATATTGAGATTGTGTCCCTTGAAGGTATTGTTGTACATGAGTGACAGGCTTCCGTCTATCACTGTTCTCTTTTGTGTGGATTCTGTTTTTTCACCATTGATGTTGCCTGTACTGGCTGAATAACTGGCCGATGCGGGATCTTTGTACAGATCACCGGTAGAATTTCTCATCAGGACGGAAAACTGACCGCGCAGACGCAGACCGTCGGTGATACGCCAATTCAGACTAAGATCATCGGTTACTTCATCATAACCGGAATGGTCGAAGCTGTTGTAGAAGTTGATTTCGTACAGTGGATTTACTTGTGTGCCGCTAGCCCCGTCGAACTTTTCGAGACGGCGCACATAATCGCCATTTTCATCATACAGACGCATATAAGGAAGTAAATGGGAGTAATCGCTGAATGAATTGAAGGGGACATCTGTACTTTTGTTATAAGTGTAGGTCACTTTGTTCTTTATTTGTAGTCCGCCAATGCGGTAGTCTACATAAAAAGCGGCATTGGCATTCTTACGGGAAGAGTGTTTCATCACTCCTTCCGTTCCTCTGAATCCCAGTTCCACTCCCCAGCGCACGTCGTTTTCTCCACCGTCTATGAAAACGGAGTGCTTATGGTTCAGAGCCGTGCGTAGTCCTTGAGAAAGCCAATAGGTATCGACACCTGTCAGTACATTATTGAGTCGTTGGTAGTAACCGTTGGTATAGGGGTCTATTTCCGGGGTGTTGCTGTCATATAGTCCTGCCAGGCGTTCGGTTTCCAGCTTCTCACGGGCGTTCACCAGATTGTAGGAGGATAAATCCGGCAGTTCGGCAGAAAGTACTCCGGAATACTGTACACGGAACTTTCCGGCTTCAGGCGCACGCCGTTCAATGACAATTACTCCGTTGGCCGCACGTGAACCGTACATGGCAGTGGCGGCAGCATCTTTCAGGATATTGATGCTGTGGATGCTATTCATATCGAGGTCGTATATCTTTTCTACATCGACTTCAAAGCCGTCCAGTATGAAGATAGGCAGGTTGGAATTACCGCTTAGCACTTCCCGCGAAATGGAGGAGGTGGAGGTCTGCCCAAGTGTCGTTTCTCCGATACCGGTCTGACCACGCAAGACGAATTGAGGCAGGCTGTTGGGATCGGAACCAGCAGCCAGATTCTCCTGTATTCTGAAAGAGGGATCGAAAGTCTGAATGGCCGAAATCAGGTTGTTCGGGTTGACTTTTAACAGGTCTTCTTTCTCTATCTTTGTGGTATTTCCAGTGAAACTTTCTTTCTGTATGGAGTTATAGCCGGTTACAATCACTTCCTGAATACTTTCGGTAGCTTCTACCATCTGCACATCGACTTTCTGCCGGGAAGTGACTTTGATTTTACGGGTTTCAAAACCGATGTAGGAATAGATAACCAGACCGCCTTTTTCGGGCAGAGTCAATACATAGCAACCGTTTATATCGGTAATTACACCAGTAGAATGACCATCCAAACGAATCGTCACTCCTACCATCGGTTCTTTAGAGAGTTTCTCAATCACCCGGCCATAAACATAATTTCCGTGTGGAGGAAGAAGATATGTCTCTTTTGAATTATTTTTGTTTTGGGCTATTGCATTAGTAGATAGTGATAAAATGTATACAAACAATAAGATTCTATTCAAAGCCCCGGAATTTAGCTTTTGCATAACGGATATATATAGTTATTACACCCGCAAAAGTATTCTTATATGATAGACGGAGCAATCACGAATTTTAGGTATTTTACACAACTATTATACCAAAATATAATTAAAGCAAAATCTTTTTGCTTCTGTTTAGGTATTAATCAATAGCAAAAAGAATAACTGCATCATTTATCCTCTATCAAAAGGCAAATGATGCAGCTGTCGGTTATATCTGTTTTTTTATAATGCCAGACGGTATATCTCTTTGCTGTCCTGTTTCGCTAATTTGACATAGTTGCCTACCAATTCACCTTTATTCCGGTGCAGACTATCTGCAAGGCGGTCGATGTCGGGATTCTCAATGCCAAGTTCTTTGAAGGTCACAGGCAGGCCGATGGAAGTAAAGAAGGATTTCAGACGGGAAATTCCTTCAAGGGCTACCGCCTTTTTATCGTCTGATTCTGCCACTCCCCACACTCGGATGGCGTATTGGGCTATCTTATCCACATTGTGTTCTGTCATCCATGTCATCCAGGCAGGGAAGATTACGGAGAGTCCGGCACCATGAGTCACGTTATAGATGGCGCTGATTTCATGTTCGAGGAAGTGGGAAGCCCAGTCCTCTTCACAACCTACACCACAGGTTCCATTGTGGGCGATCGTTCCGCACCACATCAGATTGGCACGGGCTCCGTAGTTTTCGGGGTCTTTCATGACGGTAGTTGCCTCTTTGATGATGGCAAGCAGGGTACCTTCGCACAGGCGATCGCCTATTTCTACATCTTTCGTGTTGGTGAAATAGCGTTCCATGATGTGTGCCATCATATCGGCAATGCCGCAGGCGGTTTGGAAAGGAGGAAGTGTGTAGGTCAGCTCAGGGTTCATCACGGCAAAAACAGGACGTAGTACACCGGGAGCACGGAGGCTTAATTTCTGTAAGCCATCGACTTTCGTGATGACGGTGTTACCGGAACCTTCGCTTCCGGCAGCAGGAATCGTTAACACAACGGCTACTTTCAATGCTTTCGTCACAATGGCTTTTCCGATGTAGAAATCCCAGAAATCTCCGTTGTAAGGAACTCCGGCTGCAATGGCTTTCGCCGTATCAATCACAGAGCCACCACCAACGGCGAGCATCATGTCTACGTTTTCTTTCCGGCAGAGATCGATTCCTTCATACACTTTCGTGTCTATCGGGTTAGGCTGTACACCACCCAGCATGCAATAGGGAATACCTACTTCCTGCAATGATTTCTCAACACGGGCCAACAAGCCGCTACGTATCACGGAACCGCCACCATAAACAATCATTATTTTGCGTGCACCGTATTTCTGTACTAACACTCCGGTCTGCGCTTCCGTATCCCGACCGAACACGAATTCAGTAGGGCTGTAAAAGATAAAATTATTCATTGTCGTTTTCTTTATAGGTCTTTTCGTCAGTCTTTTCTATAGATCCAAATAGAACTCCTTTGACAAGTTTTTCTATAAGTTCTTTTATAGAGCCCTTCATAAGAGTCTTTATAGATCAGACAAAGTTATAAATTTAAGCAGAATATCTTTCTTTTGATTGTTTAAAATTTCCTACTTTCATTAGTACAAGTCCGATTACAATCCAGACCATTTCGCGTATACGGGTAATCAAAGCGGCATAGACTCCGTAAGCTCCGGAAAGGGAAAGACCGCCTACGGCGAGGGCAAAGCCACCTTCACGACCTCCCAATTGCATAGGCAGGAAAAACAGCAGATTAGCAAGTAAAGAAGAGAAAGCCGCAATCAGGCAGCAGTCGGCAAAGCTGACATGGGTGGTCAGCACGTTCAGTATCAGCCATATTTCAAGACAACTGACTACACGGGCGGTATATTCCAGTAAGAGGGCGCTATAAAAGGTTTGTTTCTTTTGTTGGTGGAGAAGGGCAATTTGTTTGTCTATATTCTCCAACTTCTCTTTATGCGCGTTTGCAAAATGAAATACTTTCTTTTTCAGAAAAGGAATACGACCACCCATACGGACAAAAGCCACAGCCATCCCCTGCCGATAGCCTTTCATAAAAAGAATAACAATCAGCAAGCAAAAGACAGTAATAGCTCCTAAGATTATCCCCATCATCCACCCCACCGGATAGAGACAAACGTAAAGCAACACTGAACTTAACCAAAAGCAAAAGTGGGAAAAGATATGCATCATCACATAAAGAATCACGGAAGAGGTGGCGCGTTCTATTCCTATATAGGGTTTCAGCTCCATAATGCGATATGGTTCGCCTCCCATCAGCCCAACAGGAGTCACGTAATTAAGCGCAAAACCTGTTACTGTGAATTTGTAGAGCCGGACAAATGAAAACCCCGTCTTACCACCACTACGGATGATGATGTACCACGATACTGTATTAATAAGGTAGACAAACAGCCATAGCAACAAAACCAAAGGTAAATATACCCCTGCACGCTTCAAATTCAGCCAAAGCTCCTGATAATCCATATCAAAAGTGAATATCATTATCAGAACGGCAATGATACCAAAAGCGAGAAATATATTACGGTACTTGTTCTTCACTATTTGTGAGACTTATATCTATTTTTTATATGGGTATATATCTGCTTTTATATGAGTATATACTTGCTTTTTGTATGGGTATATATCTCACTTTATTCACATATAATCTTACTTTATATACGTATAATATCTTTCGAAGAATCTTTTGAACGCCGGGATTCTCATCAATATGTATTCGAATACCAGCCAACCGATTAACGCGCAAGAGATGCCAAGTAATACATCAATGATATAATGATGGCATGAATAAATAGCTGTTCCCCAAATGCCGACCATGATAATAGAGAAAAGAGTAACCACATACCACCTGCATTTACCAATAATGGCATACACCAATGCAACTACCATATAGGCCGCATGCAGTGAAGGCACTGCCGCAAAAACATTAGCATTACGCCCGTAGATAGAATCAAAGATGGTTACTCCGAAGAATGCATCAAAGCGTCCCAATCCTGCAACATTACCCGGTGTGTTTAATATCGGTTCGAAACCGTAGTTGATGGCATACCAAGGCGGAGCGGCCGGATGAATATAATAACCGGCAAAACCAATCAAATTGACAAACAAGAATACTAACGCAAAGCGAAGGTAGGTTTTTCTTTCTTTCTTGAAATACAGGCAAAGACCGAACAGGATGGGAACGGGAACCCAACAAAGGTAGAAGATTCCGGCAAAAACGTCCGCTATCGGCCAGTTGTGTGCAGCGAAGTATTCGCAAGGAGTAACCAGAAGACCATTATCCATTACTCCGAAAAGAGACTTTTCGAGATTATACAGTCCGGCCACATCAATCGGGTTCACTTCGTAGTTGGGGCAAATACGCATCCAGTCATACGAGATTCCAAAAATGGCGAAAGGTAACAGGGCCACAGCCAACTTACGAGTAGGTAATCCGGCAAAAAATAAAACTAAATAGAGTACCGCCATTAACAGGTGCTCGGAACGAAGCCCGATGAAGATACTTGTCAGCAAAAGGAAAAGAGCCATAATGACTGTCACAGTCAGGGCTTCTCTCTTCGACGGCATTTGAATATTCTTTATCATTATAATGTTTTGATTAGACAACTAGACTATTTACTATTAGACTATTTACTATTAGACTATTTACTATTGGACTATTTAGGATGTACTATTTAGGATGTACGATGTAAATAGTAAATCGTCCAACAGTAAATTAATTCATTCTTTCATCACTTTGTAGCAATGTCTCACACGAGCAAATGCCGTGATATTGGCAAACA
Source organism: Bacteroides sp. D22 (assembly GCF_000163675.1). Taxonomy (NCBI): domain Bacteria; kingdom Pseudomonadati; phylum Bacteroidota; class Bacteroidia; order Bacteroidales; family Bacteroidaceae; genus Bacteroides; species Bacteroides sp. D22. The sequence goes on from NZ_GG774818.1 coordinate 64,579, forward strand.
GGGCAACAAAAGCCAGAGGAACAATCATAATCAGGATTGGTTCGAAAACGGTGATATCTTTGAAAACGCCACAGAACAAAGCTCCGAGACTGGTCAGCACTACGCGTTCCGGACGTTGCATGAATCCGACTTTACATTCAATTCCTAAGCCTTCGGCACGGGCACGCACATAGCTTACCATCAGTGAGCCGATTAGTGCCACAAATGCAATGAGTGCATAAAGGAAATAATCTTTCATTGATAAATAGTAACAGATACCAAAGAAAGTCATCAATTCACTATAACGGTCGAGTACTGAATCGTAAAGCGCACCGAACTTGGAACTCATGTTGCCTAGGCGAGCTACACGTCCGTCCATCATATCGAACAGTCCGGCAAACAAAATCACACCTCCTGCCCAGCCGATAATGGCCAAATCGTTCTGTCCGCCATATATGCCGGCATATACAAACATACCTGCCGCTACTACATTCAGGATAAATCCGGTAGTGGTGATAAAGTTAGGAGTGATTCCTATTTTAATCATTCCGCGTATCAGGGGATTGATAATCTTATAAATCAACTGTTGTAAATAATCTCTGTAATTCATCTGTTTAAATCTGTTTATAGCTATTTTTATCTAAATCTTCTGTTTTCTCAATCTGTATATATCTAATTCTTTCGTTTTCTCATCAGTCTTTTCAATCCGTTTTTCAGTTTCTTTTTCCGAACAAACTTCTTATATCTATATTCCGGTAAACAAAAAAGCGTTGCATATTATAGTTCCAGAACAGTGCCACGATGACTGCCACTACCACTTTAGGAATAATGAAAAAATCTCCGAAATACAGGCTAAGTGTGTTGCGTACCCAGGGAATCTTCGCTAATGATTCCGTCAGTGCATACGTTCCCCACGTATTGAGCCAAACACTGCAAACCCATACAAGGATAAATTTTACAGCAACGTGTGTTTTCTTTCCTTTCGATTTAAAAGTCCATTTATAGTTGATAACGCAATTAACGATTCCTCCATAGATAGCTCCCGCCAGGGTGGCATATACATAGTAGACATCAAACAGCCTGACCAGAAGAATCGTAACGAGAAAGTCTGCAATAGTTGCCATTTGAGCAGAAAGCTGCGCCCTCAAAAACATGAAGATGCCGCCTTTCTGGGAAATCATCCGTGCAACTTTTTTCAGCCAATCACCCATCTCGCTCCCACTAACAATATAAAACTATACACTCCCGCCAAAACATCGTCCATCATGACCCCTACTCCACCTTTCAGGCTTTCCATACGACGTATGCCCAACGGTTTGGCTATATCAAAGATGCGGAACAAGGCAAAAGCCGCAATCACGTACCAAAACCATTTGTCATCATTGGGAACAGCCAACAACGGTATCCACACTCCCACCATCTCATCTACTACCACACGCGAAGGATCTTCTCCCCAATAAGTCTCCAGCTTATCGGCAGCCCAAATGCCGGCGAATGTAAATACAATCACCAAAGCGGCAGTCAGCCATAATACCCAAGAGAAAGGAAGGAGAAAATAAAGTGCAATCCAAATGATAGAAGCCAGTAACGCCCCAGCCGTGCCGGGAGCAAAAGGAGAAAAACCGGAGCCAAAGCCCGTGCCTATAAAAACAGGTAGAAAGGGAGGACGCTTCATTTATTACTAATTACTAATTACAAACTACGAGTCGGTTGTGTCACGAGTCCCCCAACGAATGGGGAATTTGTACAATAAAAAAGTAAAAGTTGAGGTTGAGCATCCACCAGTCTTTATAGGATGGTAAATCTCAATCTCAACTTATTATTTGGGGTTACTGATTAAGCTAAGTAATCAGGTTCTTTTTCACCAATCATGTTACGCAATGTCTGTTTTACCATTCTCCATTGTGTAAACAAGTCGTGTTCGGGCTGATGTTCGAAATCGTGCATCGGGCTCTTGCAGAAGAATGACAACCAAGTCTGGATGCCACACATGCCTGCACGCATTGCCAAGTCGCTGAACAACACAAGGTCAAGAGCGATAGGAGCTGCAAGGATAGAGTCGCGGCAAAGGAAGTTCACCTTGATTTCCATCGGGTAGCCCATCCATCCGAAGATGTCGATGTTGTCCCATGCTTCTTTGTTGTCTTTGCGGGGAGGATAGTAGTTGATACGTACTTTATGATAAACATCTCCGTAGAGATCAGGATATTTTTCTGGTTCGAAGATAGTGTCGATTACAGACAGCTTGCTGACTTCTTTTGTCTTGAAGTTGTCCGGATCATCGAGCACTTCACCGTCGCGGTTACCGAGGATATTGGTAGAGAACCAACCGTTCACACCCAGCATACGGGTTTTGAACATCGGAGCCAATACGGTTTTCATCAGTGTCTGACCACTCTTGAAGTCTTTACCGGAGATAGGTACATTCTTTTGTTTAGAGAATTCCCACATAGCAGGAGTATCCACACACAAGTTAGGAGCCCCCATTACGAACGGAGCACCTTCTGCAATAGCAGCATACGCGTAACACATACTCGGAGAAATCACGTCTGTATTGTTTTCCTTCATTGCTTTCTCTAAAGCAGCGAGTGACATGTGTTCGTCAGACAGCGGAATGTAAATTTCAGTACTTGCAGCCCAAAGCACCACTACGCGTTCGCAGTTGTTAGCAGCTTTGAAGTCGCGGATATCCTGACGAAGTTGTTCTACCATTTCCCAACGGGTAGCAGCCTTCTTCACGTGTGTACCGTTCAGACGTTTTGCCCAGTTGTGATCGAAAGCAGCCGGCATCGGTTTGATAGCTTCCAACTCTTCTTTTACTCCATTCAGGTCTTTTTCTTTCAAAACCTCGGCGTACATAGCAGCTTCGTATGCGTTGTCCGGGAAAATATCCCATCCTCCGAAAACAATGTCTTCCAAATTCGTCAAGGGCACAACGTCCTTGATGAGTTTTTCTTCGTTGTTCTCCATGCGCATTGTGGCTAACTGTGTAATAGATCCTATCGGTTTTGCCAGTCCCTTGCGAGAGGCTAGTGTACCTACAATCATCGTGGTAGCTACCGCACCACCCACTCCGACTACCAGTACGCCAAGACGCCCGGTAGCGGGTTTAATTTCTTGTTTCATTTCTATTCTATTAAAATTAAACTAAAATTGATGCAAAAATAAGATTAATTAATTACTAATACAGTCTTTATTTGTCATATAAACATTGCAATTAGCAGGATTTAACTTTTAAAAGGTCATATGGAGACTTATTCTCAAGCCTGATCTGTCAATCCCGGGCGAATCACGATAAGTGAGCCTCCAGATATAGTCCAAACGTAACACCTTGAAAATGTTTTCGATACCTACACCCGCCTCCACATAAGGTGTTTTTCCCATTGTTTGTGTGTTCTCTATCGGAAAAGCGAACAAACCGTCACTCAAAGCCGGGTTGTTTTTATCGCTCAAATGTCCATATAATCCACGACAGGAAACTATTTCCCTCCATTTAAGTTTTCTCAACAACGGCACCCGGTTGAACAACCATCCGTTGAGGAAATAAGTAACATCCCACGAGAAATACTCATCATTCATAAACTCCATCGCATTCATCAACGAGTAAGATTCCGGTTGGATGGTATAAGAAAGGTTGGCATTAGGCATGATAAGCAACGGAAAAGGTACTTTATCCCACACTTTACCTGCTTTTAGTATAACGTCCGTATAGCCAAACGCGGAAAACCAGAAACGTTTCTGAATACCGGCTTCGGTATGATTGTAGGTGTAATCGCTGCCCAACACTCCTTTTCCGGCAATGGTATGCGACAAGGTAAACACCGGTGCATCCAACGATACGGGAAAACGGTTCCATTGGGTCTGGAAAAATTTCTCATTCGGAGCATAACGCAACTTCAACTCTGCAGCACTGATAGAGAAATCTTTTACTGGGGTGTAGGTATCTCCTTCTTTCTTTAAAAAAGGAATCAGGCAGGAGGACTCATCTTTCCGTGTACGTGCTGTCAACTGGAAAGAAAAGCCGGAATAAAACTCATTGGTATAGGTCATCTCCGCCTGCCGGAAATAGCCGATACGGTCGTCCTTCTCACGTTTCAAGGCCAGGAACACATTGTCTTTGCTTGTATACAGGTAATTTTGTCCGTACTGGTTCACATCTGATTCGTAACGCAATTTCAATGAATGGATAGGAAATTCGTTGGCGTATTCTTTCTTCTTTTTGAAAGAATATTCCAGTTCCGCCAATCCTTTCACTCTTTCATCTTTAAACCCGTAAGCCACATATCCTTTGCCAAACAGGTGCGGATTGAGCCAGGCGGTAGTCATACCTCCGGCACGGATACGAGGACCTTCCAATGTGTTACCGCTAATAGTGGCATTCATCGGGCCGATATAGAAAAGTGGCGCTTCTTTGGAGGTGGGGATATATCCCGTAAAGAGAATGGAAAGCACTTTCTCCGTCCAATAATACACCGGATAACTGCGTAATTGTGTCATCAGGCGGTCTACCGAGTTTTCCTGCTGGGAGATGGCGGCTTGCGGACGATTCTCCGCCCAGAATGTTTCGGGACGCGACAGGGCTTCCGTCTCTTCAATAATACGTTCGGGTTTGGTAAAGGCTTTGTCGGCTTCGGCAGTCGGCGTAAAGGTGTAGTTGCTGTAATCCGCTACACGACGGGCAAAAATACCGTCCTGTCCTTCGGTCAGTTTAAACTCAACAGTGATACTTTCATGATCGAGCAGGCGTGTGCCGTCTTCGGCACGCTTAAATTCCTGTTCGAGCAACATGTAGTCTACAAAGTTCAGGTTTATCTTTTTGGGAAAGTTAAATACGGCACGTTTGACAAAGTAGGTAGAGTCGAGCGTCACATACAGGTGTCCGTTAAAACCGAAAGACTCGGAATTAAAAGGCGTGAAAGCGAGGTCTGCACAAGGCTCTCCGGCAATCTGCAACGTGTCCATCAGGTAATATTTATAAAAGCCTGTACCGATACGGGACAAGGGACTGACAAACTTATTTGTAAACAGGGAAATGTTGTTTTCGTAAATGTCGACGTCTTTAAAGACTTCATTGATGGCTGCCTGCATCCCTTGTTTAGAGAGAAACTCATCGACACCGGCCTGTTTGCGCCCTTTCACCCATTGCTTCTCGGAACGGGGAGATTTCCGGTAATAGTCTGTGGCAAGCAGTTCACGGGCTGATACCGTCAGAATCGGTTTACCGGTAACGGCTGAGGTATCTACATATTCCGTCAGGAAATCAAATTTACGATATAACCATTTTTTCTGTTTCTCTTCATCGAAGTTATTCAACGCAAAGGTGGTCTTTTCATAACGTTCGCGTTGCCAGAAGTCTTTCTCGTAGGGAGAGTAGTTGTCACGGCTTTCAATCATACGGCGGACAAATTCTACGGCGGGATTATCTTTCTTCCGGTAGTGCTCACGTTTGGGTTTGACTACCACTTCACCAAGCGCGTATTCGGTAGGCGCAAGTGCTACTTTATAGGATGCATTACGGGCAGGGCGAATGGTGCGGACATAGTCATTATATCCGATTACAGAGATTACAAGCACTGCTTCGGAGCGGTGGGTTTTGAAGTAAAAGCGTCCGTCGCTTCCGGTAGCAGTTCCTTCGGTCGTGTCTTTTAAGCGTACAGATGCATAAGGCAAAGGTTCTTTGGTCAGAGAATCAGTCACCACCCCTTGTACCACATACTGCGCACAAAGCGGAATACTGATAGCCAATAAAAGAAAGAGCGTCAATGTGCCTTTTTTCATTAATCTCATACCTTAAATCCTATTGAATTGAGCGGGGCAAAGGTAGGAGTGATTTCAAGACAAAAAAAGGTCTATTTGACGGAAGAAATGTTCTTATTTGACACAATTAGGGGAAAGTAATACGGAATCGGGTCAGTCCGTCGGCATAGGTTCGCAAAGAGAATGTACATCCATGACGCATCAGTACTTCGCGAATAAAGATAAGTCCGATTCCCTGTCCGTTCGGTTTGGTAGAGAAGAAAGGACTGAACAGTTTAGCTTCTGTTTCTTTGCTGATCCCCAGACCGTTATCTATCACTTCAACAGTGGCCGGAGCGAGGGTGCGGACTATTATTTCCCCATCGGTCTCAATGCTTTCCGCTGCATTCTTGATGATGTTTACGAGTACTTGCTCAAACAAAGCGGCATCCAGCATCACATCTTTCAGACTTTCGTCTATTTCCATGCGGAGTGTAATGCGACGGTCATTACACATTCCTTCCATAAACCGCTTGCAGGTGAAAACCAAATCATTCAGATTGACAGAAGAAAGTGTCGGTTCGGGGATTTTCACCACATCGGCAAAGCGGGTAATGAAACGGCTCATTGAGAAACAACGGTCGGTACATACACGCATCACGTCGCAGATGTCTTCCATTCCTTCTTCGCTGGAAAGGGCTTGTTCTACCGTATCCAGTGTGGAAGTAATGCCGGCAGTCGTGTTGTTCACTTCGTGGGCAATCATGCGAATCACTTTCTCGTATGCTTTCTTTTCCGCTTTCATCACTTCGTCGGTGAGGGTTTCTACCAAGTAGAAGGGATGTTGAAATCCACGATCAATGAAAGAAGAATGAGTACACCGGTAGATATTCGAGTCGTTCAGACGGACGGTTACCTTCTCTCCTTTCGGGAGGTTGGCCAATTCCACCGCTAACGGAGAATCAATCTCTTTCATCTTCTTGCCTTGTACGTCTTCCAAACGAACACCCAGCATTTTCAAAGCCATCGGATTCAATTCCGAAAGGTCTTCATCAAGGGAAGTTATAATCACTCCCATTGGAGAAGCTTTAATCAGCAAATCGAGAAAATTATTCTGTTCACGCAGGCGGAGACGTTCATTCTTTAGCTGTTCCATCATGCGGTTGAAGATATTCACCACACGATCGGCCTCATATTGGCCTACAGGGCTAAGACGGCTACTGAAATCCTGCTCACGCAACAGTTCCATACCGCTTCCGATTGTATTCAACGGCTTCACAATCTTACGATAGAAAAAGGTCAGATAAATGAGGATGAAAAGTATCAGCCCCTCCCCTATGTAGAAAAAGATTGTATTCAGTTGACTGGAAAGGAACAGCAATACACTACCTAATGCCAGCAGCAGAAAGACTAGTATGTAAAAGAATCCTTTTATACGCACGTTATCTGTGGTTAACGGTTAATCTTAATATTATTAGGCACGTGCCTAAATTTATCACATTGTTATATTATATTTTTCGAGACGACGATAGAGTGCTGCACGGCTGATACCCAATGCCGTAGCTACCTGACTCAAATTTCCTTTGTAACGGTCCAACGCCTGGAGAATGGTCTGGCGTTCTATTTCATCCAAAGTCATACCGACCAGAGCTGCGCCTTCGGTCACTCTTGCGTCATCGTGGCGAATATACTGCGCATCAAAGTCGGAAGCATCAAGCAGCGGTTTACCACTTACCAAAATGGTACGTTCCACCAAGTTCTTCAATTCACGAATATTCCCCGGATAGGGCAAACGGCTCAAGAATTGCAGGGCATCGGCAGAGAACTCCGTACGGGGCAATCCGTTGGTTACCGCCTGACGGTCGGCAAAATGACGTGCCAGCAAGGGAATATCTTCACGACGTTCGCGCAAGGCCGGCAGTTTCACTGTTATCAGATTGATACGATAGAAGAGGTCTTCACGAAAAGTACGTTCGCCTACCATTTTGCGCAAATCGGCATTGGTGGCTGATACTACCCGGATATCCGTCTTGCGCGGACGGCTGTCGCCGAGCACTTCAAATGTCTGATCCTGCAATACACGCAGTAACTTCACCTGGCACGAAGGGTCGAGATCACCTATTTCATCCAGGAAAATCGTCCCTTTATTTGCCATTTCAAAACGTCCGATACGGTCTGCGGAAGCATCGGTAAAAGCTCCTTTCTTGTGCCCGAACATTTCACTTTCGAACAGGCTTTGGGAGATACCTCCAAGATTCACTTTCACAAAGGGATGTTTGGCACGCTGACTGTTGATATGAATGGCCTCGGCTATCAATTCCTTACCTGTCCCGCTTTCCCCTGTAATGAGGACAGAGGCATTGGTCTTTGCTATGCGGGCAATCGTATTCAACACATCCATCAATCCTTGGCTACGCCCGATGATGTGGCTGCGGTCGAAAGAATCGCTCTGTTCCTGCGTTGGTTCCTGTGGAGTGCCCGAAAGTTGGAGTGCCGTTTCGATGCGTTGCAACAAGGCGGCATTATTCCAGGGCTTCGTTATGAAATCAAAAGCTCCTGCCTGCATTCCTTGCACGGCAAGTTGGATACTTCCCCAAGCAGTCATCAATATCACCGGTGTTTCGGGACGGAATATTTTTACTTGTTTGAGTAGGGTCAAACCCTCCTCACCCGTTGTAGAAAGAGTGAAGTTCATATCCATCAGGATTAAATCCGGAGCTACGGAACGTACTACTTCCATAGCTTCCCGCGGACCGGGAACGGTCTGTGCTTCATATCCTGCCCGCTTCAACATGAAGCTAAGCGAAGAACGCACTGCGCTGTCGTCATCAATTATCAGAATCATAGTTAAAATTGCAAGATTCCTCTACCAAGAAAACTTCTTCTGTTTTTTCAATCTTCCAAGAAGAAGTATTTCTTTTTTTATTTCTTTCTTTATTTATAATGGGGGATGAATTTTTCTGTATTATTTACGTATTTTTCATTTCCCGAGTGTTAAAATCGAGTTTCAAAGGTACTATAAATAGTTCGTAATACCAAATGAATCAGGCATAAATACGCAATAGTCTGTTTGCAGACTTGAAAAACTTTTCCCATAATCTCCGGCAAGTTCCTCCATAAGATTCAAAAGCTTTTTCCTCCCCTTTCTATTGCCGGATGATTTCATCAAAATCAGCTTCAAGTTCGGTATTGGTACGAAAATCCCATAGTGTCAGACTGCGAATCTGATAATAATAATACCAATAATAATAAAGTTCGGAAATATGTTTCTGTCTCGCATCATCTTTAGAGTTCTGCGCATCATTCAAATCCAAGGTATTGATTTTACCTATCAGGAAAGTTTCAATACTTGTTTTATATCGTTGCTGGGCTATCGCATCGGCTTCTTTGGCTATGTCCAATTGCTGTGCCTGATTATTGAAATGCTCCACCAACAGAAAAATATCCTGGTTGAAGTTTATCTGTTCCTGACGAATTTTTGAAAGCACTACATCCCGGTTACTCTTGGCTACCCGGACTTTCCCACGGCGTTTTCCCCAATCGAGAATCGGAATCTTAACGCCTACCTGAACAATCTGATTGTCCTGCAAGTTCCTGTAAACGGCCGGAAAATTCCGGTTCTCACCCGTATACCCTACGCTTGCAAACAAATCGACACTACGCAAATTTCCGCGTGCAGTAGCTACTTCATAATCGGCTTCCAACTGGCGGCGACGGATATTCTGTGCAAAAGAATTACGTTCCAATGCTTTATTTAACACCTGATTGTACTCCATCCTCGGGCCATCCACAGCTTCGGGAAGAACCGGGTTTAGTACTTCATCCTCTCCTACTCCCAAAAAGGCACGGAGCTGGAACATCTTGGCATTGAGATCACTCTCTGCTTCCGTCAATGCAGCCTTCGCATTCAAAGCGGAGAGCTTCAACTGCAAGAGTTCATTCTCGGAAATCTGCCCCATTTTGCGTTTGGCAAGGGCTACTTCATAAAGGTGGTCGGCGTTTGTCTGGTTCTGTTTCGCCGTGCCAAGATTTTCTTTTGCCAACAAAAGATTAAAGTAATAAGTGATGGCACGCATCGTCACTTCTTCGGTAGCAGTGATAAAAGCTGCTTTCGCTTCGGCATAACGAACCGGTTCGATGCGTCTGTTCCACTTTATATTATTGACTCCAAAGATGGGTTGTGTAAGTTGTAATGTGACAGGAACCGACATAAAATGACGGTCTCCTCCGGCTCCCAATTGCTTGATATAGTCGAGAGAGGAAGTCAGCGAAAGTTTACCACCGGTAAGCCAGATGTTTTGATCGATAGAAAGATCACCGGTAAGCCCCAATGTGTTATTACGGACGAAACCGTAAGAACCGTCCGAATTTTGATAGGAACTATATGATTTGTTATAATTGGGCAGGGTTCCGGTCAAGTTGACTTCCGGCAGAAGATCGGCACGAAAGGTACGAAATTCCCAATAGGCCGTTTTCAATTCATTCAAGGCAACAGCAGCGTCAACAGAGTGAATACGCGCCATAGCAATAGCTTCATTCAAGGTTATTTCCCTTTCCTTCTGTGCCGACAATGCCAACGGCAGGCAAACGGCAGCAAGAGCAAACAATATACTTTTCTTTTTCATTATGCACAGTATTTTCCACTATGAGAGAATCAAACGATGTGCCAAAAAAGTAAAGTTTTTATTATCAACAGATTAGAAAATAAGAAAAGTGTCCATTTTCGGACACTATGCCCAAAAGTGAACGTTCGATTATTCGCAGTAGTTAGGAAGGCGCACAGTGAAACGAGTGCCTTTACCTACTTCGGAGGTGACGGAGATGGTACCATTCAGACGTTCGATGATGGTCTGACAAATACTTAATCCCAAACCTGCTCCTTGGGTGAAATTATCGACTTTATAGAATCGTTCGAATATATGACGGATACCTTCTTCAGAAATACCGACTCCGGTATCCTCCACAAAGATGCGGGTGTAGCCGGGAACCTCATCATCTTCATAGCCAAAAGTAATGAAACCGCTACTCGTAAATTTAGCAGCGTTATTTATCAGATTATTCACGACTTGCTGCAAGCGTACATTATCTGTCGTAAGGTATTTCTTATCACTTTCGGGCATACGCAACACCAGTTCTACTCCCGGTGGCATATTCAAGCGTTGAGAATCATGGACGGTCTTTAATAACAGCGGCAGGTTATGCTCGGCGAACATAAATTCCATGGTTCCCGATTCGATACGTGACAAATCAAGAATATCATTAATCAAAGCCAGCAACAGGCCACAATTCTTATTAATGGTTCCGATAAACTGGGCAATCTCTTCGCTTGTAAAACCACTCGTATCGCTTAGCAAATCGGAGAAACCTACAATCGCATTCAGCGGAGTCCGAATCTCGTGACTCATGTTGGCAAGGAACGCCGATTTCAGTTTGTCAGCCTGGAGGGCTTTATCACGGGCCTCTCTCATCTCCTGCTCGGCAGTCTTATATCGCTGGATACTCTGACAAACACCTAATATATTGTACAATGAATCTTGTGTCAATCCCGTGATTACGGAAGAACGATATTCCCACCATTCATACTCTCCGTTGACATTCCGCTGACGGAAGTTCAGACGGGTATTGGAATCTTCCCCGGTCAATGCTCTGTTAAACAACGGTCTTATTTCTTTCAAATCGTCAGGATGGATAGTGCGATCCATTTCATCACGGGGGATGGTAGTAACCGATTCATCGTATCCGAGACGTTTCAAGAAACCTTGCGGGAAAATAAAACAGTTCGTTTCCATATCAAACTGCCACGGATATATGGAGCTTTCGTCTACCGCCATATCAAAGAAACGTTTCTGCATTTCTTCATCCGAAATATTCCGCGCAGAAAGTGCCATACCGGTAATCGCGTCCTTTGAACGGATCGGAACTATTTCCCCCGACACAGGGAAGTACTTATCACTATGCACTTCTTTCATGAAAGCTCCCTGCGGTATCTTCACACTTTCTCCTTTTGAAGCTACCTGCTTCAGCATTTTATGAAGAATGTCCTGACCGTTATAATAGATCTTAAAGATACTGCCAGCCATCATTCCTTCATAAAAACGCCCACCTGCCTCATACGGCAAATGAAGCATTTGTAATAAGGAACGGTTTGTGAAATGAATGTGCAAATCGGTATCATACGTTATCACACCATCACGGATGGAATGAAATACATTATCAAACTCATTACGCTGTTCCACCAGTTTATTCTGTACCAGCAGACGGGTCTGTGCCTGAATCCGTCGTTTGGATTCACGCCGGTTGGCACGCATCAGCCACACGATAGAGGCTATCAACAATGCGAGGATAGACGGATAGAGAAGTATAAAAAGGTATTTATATTTCTCCCAATATGGTTCATTGACTATGGTTCCGCTAGAGGATACTTTATCAGAGTCGACATGGAAAAAATCTAATTGCTTGTAGTCAAAGATGAATCCCTGTGTAATTTCCGTCACTCCTATATCCCGGGGAGAGGTACCTTTTAAGACCGAAGCAGCCCTTTGAGCAGCCAATGATGCAGAAGTATAGCTGTCGGCATCATAAGCGCTAAACACACCGTTAGTCAATCCTACATTTTGAGTTGAAAATACGGGAGCTTTTGAGTTTTTACCTACAAATGAAAGGAAAGGCGACCATTTAGGAGCAACAACCAAACGTTCGTAGCTGTTACGAGGGTAACAAATTGCCGCAATGATATGACTAGTCGTATGATTTTGGGTATTATAGATTTTCATTCTATAATCCGGGTTATCTTTCTGAAAGATTTTCCACTCTTCTTCAAAATCTTCAAGCCCTTTGTTACTTAAAAAGCTGTTATCTATCACACAAACCACTTCTTTCCGGCGGGGAAATATCTTTTGTGCCTGACGTAATATGACGTCGAAATCCGGATTGGCTGTGAATCCACAAACATTGGGATGAGCAGTAATCAACTTCGTATCAGGATACTTAATACCGAAAAACACCACCGGAATCTGCAAAGGCAACGAATCTCCACACGCAAAAAGGGTATAAAAAGCTTCATCACTCGCAGTTACAATCAAATCTGTCTGCCTGTCGCGGGCACGCTGACAAAAACGACGCATGATTACCTTCTCGGAATTGAATGCCCAAAAATCCGCATCAAGATATTCCGTTGTTATGTTCACCTTCAAACCACTCTCTTTAAACCCTTTAGCCAAGCCCTGATTAAGGTCACTGTGCCAAGGAGTCTGCGAGGTGTAAGACTGTATAAAAAGGATATTGAATGTACGTTCCGCTGCCGCCGCCTGCGTAAGAACAGCAAAAAACAGAACTATAAACATACAATAATAGCGTCGATTCATATAGTTAAAACCTGCGGTGTTTTCAATATTATGCCGACAAAGATACGTTAAATCTATTGAAAACAAATAGATAGCCCAAGTTTTTTATTCTTCGCGCAGCGCTTCGGCAGGCTGTATGCGGATTACCTGACGGGCAGGAAACCAAATACCTATAAGAATCATTAAAGACATCAGGAAGTAGGTTATGACAAATGTAATAAGAAAACGTACTACTCCCCACTCCATATACCCTTCAGTCAACTCCAGATGGCCGATATTATAACAGATGGCGGCGGCAGGCAAAGCAGCCAGAGTCAATAATAGCAATCCTTCTTTATTTAAACGTTGCCAAAGCTGCATCCGGCTGGACCCGACTGCTATACGAAGCGCAGACTCGGTACGACGGTGCTGCGTACGGAACCAGAAGGTGCCGACAATACCCAACAGGATATTAAGCAATAAGAAGCCCATCATCCAGAAACGTACCTGTACCTGATTATAACTTCCTTGCTGGAAGTCATTCCGCAGATCTTCATAATCATGCACTTTCAGGATGAATAAGTTACCGACACTCAACTGGTTGGCGGACAATTTCATCAAATGTTCCGCAAAGTCTCTGGAAGTCCCCGGTTTCACCCGCAGACAAACTTCTACACTCGAAGGATAAAGTTCATCGTCAAGTTCGACCATTATCTTTTCAGTAAGTTCAATGGCTACATACCGGTCACTGTAGTTAGGCCAAAAGTCATTGTAACGCACTTTCTTCGAAACTCCCCCTATCTTGTACACTTTTGTAGAATCATCCACATCGACCATTTCTTTACCCAACAGCGTACGATCGCCTTTATAATCTTTGGGCCAGAAATTTTCACCAACAACTACATTGCCATTCCTTAAAGCTTGCACCAACGGCTGATAACCACGCCCATCAGCACTTTGATAACGGAAGACCTGAAAAAAGTCAGGGGTTACCGAACGCCGTAGCGGACTACTAACCAATGTATCGATACGCAACATACTACCGGAATTACTCCCGATATAGGGACGCGCATTATTGGATATTGAAACGGCCTCCACTTCCGGCAATCTCCGGAGACGATTGGTCAACTCGATAATATCTTGTCCTAAAGATGTACTCTTTTGCTCTTTCGAAAGATAGGAATTACTCTTGTCGTTTTTCAGGCTTAGCTCCAAATAATACGTATCGGTAATATCAAATCCTACCGGTTCGTAATAAGTACACGCTGTCACATACGTCCAGTCGACCACATACCACAGGACCACAAAAACAATTAATAGTTCTGACCACAACCATCCGTTTGACCGGCGCTCGTTCCATATTTGTTTTAATAGTTGCATTTTCTTTAGAATTTAGATGAGTTGAAGAATTATCTTTCGTTGATGGCATCCACAATATTGGTGCGAGTTACTCTCCATGCCGGAATGGCGGCACTTAATAAATTGAGTAGGAAGCAAGCCAGAAATGCCAGCAGGAATACGGTAGGATCGAACAGTAAGTCGACACACATGGTCCGCAAATCCTCCACACCATTGGATACAAAGTCTACGGAAAAAAGCATTCCTCCCAAAAGGAAAGCGGCGACATAACTTAATACCAGTCCGAGAATTCCTCCGAACAGGGAATAAAGCATATTTTCGGATAGTACCTGCATCATAAGCTCCCGTCTGGGGGCACCAAAGGCTTTTCGCACTCCTATTTCGGAGATACGCTTACGCATGCGTGACAAAGTAAGTCCGGACAAGTTGACGGCAGGAACAATCAATAAGACAAGTAATGTCAGTATGTATTGCCGTACTGCTTCTTTCACAGCAGGAGGATTGTTGGCGGAATAGCGTTGCGCGGCTACGAAATAAGTATCAGGCTGTCCGCGATAGAGTAAATCGAAATTGGGATGCCCTGCCATAAAGATAGCCCGCAAGCGGTCTGCCTCCTGACGAATAGCCGGAAAATCATCTTTCGATTTAGCCAGTATATAGACGGCAGTCATACCCATGATATTGTCATCGCCCCAAGTGGCTGTGAAGGCACTTGTTGAACTCAAAGGAATCCAAATTTGCGCATAGGCGTATTTCGCCAGTTTAGAGACCGGACGTACCACTCCGCAAACAATATAAGCCGAATGGTTCAGAAGGAATGTCTTTCCAACCACTTCTGACGTTCCGAACAAACGGCGAGCCGTATCTTCGGAAATCACAGCTTTTGCTGCTCCGGCATCAAAATCGGCATTATCATACGGTTTACCGGATAGAAACTCAAATTCAAATATTTTCCAGAAGGCATCGTCTGTTTGCAACACACTACAACTTTCCATCTCACCTGCCGGTTTAGCAGCCAGCATTGTTTCCTGCCAGATATTGGTTATGGAAACAACTTCGGGAATTGTCATTGCTTTGAAACAAGCCTTTGCCGTATTGTATCCGATAGGGCCATTGCTTTGCCAATTCACATTGGACTTACTTTGAAGTCCGGCAAACCGGAAAATAAGCATCCGGTCACGATGGGTTTCCGGTGCAAAGGGAGCAATAGTCGCACGTAAAGTAATCACAATTACCATTATCATAGCAATAGCCAAAGCTGTACCAATAATAGAAATAGAAGAAAGCAGTTTATTTTCTCCCAACAGATGGAATGCTTGTTTAAAATAGAGTTTTATCATGATCGTTACCAGTATAGAGTTCAGTATATTTCTTACCCGTCTTTTTTATTCTTCTTCGATTAGGTTCCACAGAAGTTCGTCAAAGAACGTTCCATATTAGAAATTCCATCCCTTCTTTGTTATATCCTTACATTTCAGGTTTTTGTGATTGATTTTACCAACACCATCCTTTTTAAAGAATGCAGTATCAGTCTTACCCGATAAAGTGATATTACCTACTCCATCCACTTTAGCCTTGATAAGGCCACAGTCAACATTCATTTTCATATTGCCTACTCCGTCGACATCGAGTTTCAGTTCATCGCAATGAAGATTTTTCACGTTGCAATTTCCCACTCCGTCAAGTTCGAAAGCTATATTTTTAAGATTCAATTTTTCCTTTGCATCAAAGTTCCCTACCCCGTCGATTTTCACTTTACTCAAATCGGGAGCAGTGATGTAAAAAATCAGATTCTTGACATTCTTTACGTTCTTCTCTTTATAATCGATAACCAGTGTGCCGTTCTTCACCGTTACCCGGGTTTTCTCTACAAATTCAGAAGGCCCTCCCAAACGGCAGGTACATTCTGCCGATTGAGCGAAAATAATATTTCCGACAGATTGCAGGTTGATGGCAAAGAAGTCGCCTACATTATAATCTTTACTCACATTTTGTGCCGATAGCGAACAAAAAGCAACACTTAACAGGACAGCTATCGCAACGATAAAAATATTCTTTGTCATGGTGGTTTTTAATTTAGAGAAATATTAATCTGTTTTTCTATTTAGTTTCATGTATAAAACGCAGGTTCTACTGCACCTGACGTCCGTCAAAGAAACGGATGGTACGCGAAGTCTGCTTCGCCTGTTCTTCATTATGGGTAACCATGACGATGGTGCGTCCGTCTTCTTTATTCAGTCGGTGAAGCAGTTCCATGACTTCGGCTCCCATCCTTGAATCCAAGTTACCTGTCGGCTCATCGGCAAGGATTATTTCGGGATTACCGATAATAGCACGGGCAATAGCTACACGTTGGCACTGCCCACCGGAAAGTTGTGTAGGAAAATGTCTCATACGATGGCTTAACCCTACTTTTTCCAATACCTCTTGCGCCAACCGCTTTCGCTCACTACTGCCAACACGGCGATAAAGTAAAGGCAACTCCACATTATCCATCACATTCAACGAATTAATCAAATGAAAAGACTGAAACACAAAACCAAGCGTTTTATTACGAAAAACGGCCAATTCTTTGTCTTTCATTCCTTCGGTACGTATTCCATTGATTTCCACTATTCCCATGGTAGGTGCGTCAAGTAATCCCATTATATTCAACAATGTAGATTTTCCGCACCCGGAAGGTCCCATTATACTTAGGAATTCTCCACGTTCTACCGTCAGATTCACATTTTCCAACGCTACCGTTTCAATCTCATCAGTACGATAAATTTTGGAAAGAGAGTTCAATGTTATCATAACTTCTAGTATTTAAATTATTTAATCTTCAGCTTATTCTTGTTCTTATATGCACTCATATCGCTTACCACTACCCTGTCACCCGGTTGCAATCCACTCAAAACTTCTACATATTCAAAGTTTGAATCACCCAACTGTATCTTACGTTTGACCAGTTCATTGTCAGAGTTGCAGACAAACAATTCGTATTCACCACGCCCCACATAGAAAGAGCCATTGGCAACACGCATCACATCTTCCTTCACGGCATTCATCACATAAACATCTGTCTTCAATCCGGAGCGCAGACGACGGTGATTATCTTCCTTCAACTGAACCGTGAATGATATGACGCCATTCTTGGATAACGGTGTTACACTGCTGACCGTTCCTTCCAGTTTATCGCTTCCTATCTTAACAATTGCTTTTCCTCCAGCTGCCACACGGTCGCCATACGTATCAGCAATCTCGCCTTCTACCTTAAAATGACTTAAATCGGAAATGATAGCGACTTGTCCGCCTTCGGAAACCTGCGCACCAATCTGGTTATTAATATAGGTAAGAATAGCTTTGCGCGGAGAACGGATTTGCGCATCATCCAAAGTACGTTTCTTTTCGGAAAGGCTCTTGCGGAAGATATTAAAATCAAGCTCCTGAACTTTTAGTTCGGCAGCAGCTACTTCCTTCTCATTTTTATATTGTTGCTGAAGTTGTTCGTACTCTAATTGAGCCACATTATAGCTCAATTCAGCCTGGCGTACCTTATCCGTTGTTCCTGCACCGAGACTGTCCAGATAGTGTTCATTTCTCAACTCCACTTTCATACGACTCAATTTCATTGCCGAAACTTTAATCTGCATCGCCATATCGGAAAGCTTCGTCTGATTATTGACACGAAGCTGATCGAGCTTATACCGACGCATCTGCTCTTCGTCCAGCAACTTTTTATATTCGGTTTCCGTACTCTGAAGATCTAGTTTCAGAATCGGAGTACCTACATCTACGCTATCTCCTCCTTTTTTATAAACTTCAAGAATACGACTGTTGATTGGAGAATTGATTATTTCTTCAAATGCAGGAACCACCTTGCCGGAAGCACTGACACTTACCTCAATAACTCCTGTATCGACTGTGGAAAAGACAAGATCTTTTGCCTCCACTCCTGCCCTTAGTACAGATATAAGTACACCAATGACAACAATACTTGCCACCCCGATGGATGAATAACGAATGATCTTCTTGTTACGTTCTTTCTGACGTATTTCTTTAGGAATTTCTCTGTCCATATCTGATCGTTTACGATTTTATCATGTATCAATTTAGCATTTCATATACCAAATCTATGCCAAAATCATAAGTAATTGATAAATAGAATGTAACAAAAAACAAAGGGTGTCCGATATCGGACACCCTGTACGAATTTACTGTTCAGAATATGAATCTATCCACCTGTCGGCGGAAGGTCAGTATACCTGGATAATGCCGGATTGTCAACTACGGTATAATGACTTCTCATTGACTATTTTTTCTCTTGTTCGGAAGCTTGCTGAATCTCCTGCGGAGAGTGTTGCTTCGGTTCCTGTATCAGTTCTTTTCCCCAATGGGTAGTTTCCTCCACCTTTTCACGATCACGAATCTCTTTTGCTTTACGGGCATAGACAATCATACGCATAGACTGATCGTAAGTGAAATAATTCCATACCCAATTCAAGAGTACAATAACCTTATTGCGTACTCCAAGGATAGAACGCAGATGAACAACGAGCCACATCACCCAGGCAAACCATCCCTGCATCTTTACTTTACTAAACTCTGCTACGGCACGATTGCGCCCGACAGTCGCCATCGAACCTAAATTGCGGTAATGGAAAGGTTTCATTTCCTGTCCTTTCTCCATACGAATCAGATTCTTTGCCAATAGTTCTCCTTGCTGGATCGCCACTTGTGCCAGTTGAGGATGCCCGTTCGGGTAATTTTCATCAGCTAACTGAATACATTGGTCGCCAATAGCAAACACATTATTCATCCCTTCTACACGGTTAAATGAATCGACTTTAATACGTCCTCCACGCCCAATCAGAGAGGCATCCAGATTTCCGATAGTCACACCGGTGACACCACTCACCCAGATAAAAGTACGCGTGGCAATCTCTGTACCATCTTCGAGTACTACTTTATGGTCACGATAATCCACAACGCGTTTATTCAACAGGATATTTACTCCCATTTCACGGAGAAACTGTTCAGCATGTGCAGATGATTCTTCCGACATTCCGGCAAGCAATCGCGGCCCGGCTTCAATCAAATAGATGTGCATCAGACTGCTGGACATATCAGGATAATCATTCGGCAAGACAAATTTCTTCATCTCGGAAAGTATTCCGGCTACTTCTATCCCGGTAGCTCCACCTCCCACAATTACAATATTCAATAACTCTTGTTGTTCCTGCTTCGTTGAACAGGTCAGCGCTCGTTCCAGATTAGCCAGAAGAGCGTTTCGCAATCCCATCGCTTCTGACACATTTTTCATCGGCATGGCTTCCTCTTCGATATGTTTATTACCGAAATAGTTGGTTGTAGTACCTGCTGCTAACACCAGATAGTCATATTCTGCTTTTCCGATGGAAGTCTGTATCATATTCTTTTCCGGGAAAATGGCACGTACTTCCGCCATACGGAAAAAGAAATCTTTCCGATGCTGGAATATTTTACGGAAGGGGAAGGATATGGAAGTTGGCTCCATACCAGCCGAAGCCACCTGATAAATCAAAGGAGGAAACTGATGATAGTTGTTTTTATCTATCAATACGACTTGAAAGCCTGACTTTTTCAGCTTGTTAGCCAGTTTCAAGCCACCGAAACCACCGCCTACTATGACGACACGTTTCTTATTACTTTTTGCAATGTTTAGACTCATATTCTAATCATGTTTTATCAAGATAATAACACATGAATGAGTCATTAAGTTTCCGAAATTCGAAACTTTTGAGAGAAGTCTCTACCGCAGACGCAATCTATCTCCGATTTCCGGAACATACTCACCATCCTTACGATTCATCTTATACAGATTTTTGAGGCGGATACCATATTTTTGAGAGATGCCATGCATGGAATCTCCATCTTTCACAACATATACAGTATAAGGTTTGGAAGCCTTTTTCTTCTTGCTCTTCAGGTAGATGATATCTCCTTCCATCAAGGTATAATCATGCTGCAAGTCGTTGTACTTCACAAGTTTCCTCCAACTAATATCGAATTCCTTGCCTAAATCTTTAAAGGTATCACCGTTGCGGGCTACCACATAAGCAATATCATTAGCGATATACACCTGATGCGGGCTCATCAACCAAGGATTCTTTTTCAGTTTCCGTTCCGAATATACCCCCTTACGGTCGTATTTATACAAGTCATAATCTTCGATAATTGTAATCAGACGATTAGCATAAGAAGGATCGGTAGCATAGCCTGCTTTTTTCAGTCCACGCGCCCAGCCTTTATAATCGGTGATGTCCAGTTTAAAAAGAAAAGCGTAACGGGCACCTCTTCTAAGGAAGTCGGAATGATCTTCGTAAGAGTCACGCGGATGCTTATAAGCACGGAAACATTCGTTACGGGCATCATCATCATGACGAACCGTACGTCCCCACCAACTGCCACCACACTTAATACCAAAGTGGTTATTACTCTTTCGTGCCAACTGGCTGTATCCGGCACCGCTTTCCAGCAATCCTTGTGCCAATGTAATACTCGCCGGAATCTTATGAAGCTTCATCTGTTCAACAGCCAAATCACTATACTTATTTATATACTCGACGTAACGGGCATTCCGTTTCTGTGCCTGCACTCCTACGGCAAAGAAAAAAACAACGGTTAAAAAGATAAGTCTATGCAGTTTATTCTCCATTTTTATTCAGATGTGAATTAGATGGCACAAAAATCTGAAAAATAATTGGGATTATCAATCTCTTTCCTAACTTTGTAACATTAATTGTAGAAACCAATACCCTGACGTATATGAAAGACCTCACAATTACCGCTATTATTAAAGTATATCAATATGATGAGTTGAATGAGGGCGATCGGTCACTTATAAAGACTGCCATGGAGGCAACAGCTCGTAGTTATTCTCCGTACTCCCATTTCTCCGTAGGTGCCGCTGCGCTATTGGGCAACGGGACAGTAGTGACAGGAACCAATCAGGAAAATGCGGCCTATCCGTCGGGGCTTTGTGCAGAACGTACTACCCTATTCTATGCCAACTCCCAATATCCCGACCAACCGGTTGTCACTCTTGCCATTGCGGCACGAACGGAAAAGGACTTCATCGACCATCCGATTCCTCCCTGCGGTGCTTGCCGGCAAGTGATTCTGGAAACGGAAAAGCGTTACAAACAACCCATCCGCATCCTATTATATGGCAAAGAATGTATCTACGAAGTAAAAAGTATAGGCGATCTACTGCCGTTATCATTTGACGCATCAGCAATGGAGGATTAATTATGTTACAACAATATCACACGAAACTAAAAGGAACACTCGCACTTACAGACTCTTATCTGACAGAAAAAGCACTGCAAAAAGAAAAAGGGCTTTATAAATTTATATGGGTACGCAACGGAAGCATCACAGTAGAAATCGACCATCAGGAAATGATACTTACCCAAGATGAAGTGATTTCACTCACTCATCTGCAACACCTCGAATTTAAATCGATTGATGGTGAATACCTGACTTTGTTGTTCAACAGCAATTTCTATTGTATCTATGGCAACGACCATGAAGTGTCATGCAGCGGTTTCCTGTTCAACGGTTCTTCTCACCTGATCCGTTTTACCCTGAATGAAAAAGAACGTAAAGAACTCGACACCATTACCGAAGCACTGGAAAACGAGTTTACCGTTTCCGACAGCCTGCAGGAGGAGATGCTACGCATCCTGCTAAAACGTTTCATTATCCAATGTACCCGAATTGCACGTCACCGCATGAATATCACCCGTGAAAAAGAATCCGGTTTTGAGATTGTCCGCCAATACTATAACTTGGTCGACGAGCATTACCGGACGAAGAAACAGGTGCAGGACTATGCCGATATGTTGCATAAATCTCCCAAGACACTATCGAACATCTTTTCTACCTGCAAACTGCCTTCGCCGCTTCGGGTTATCCACGAACGGGTGGAAGCGGAAGCTAAACGTCTCCTGCTTTACAGCAACAAAAGCGCCAAAGAGATTGCCGATATTCTGGGATTTGAAGACCAGGCTTCTTTCAGCCGTTTCTTCAAAAATATGACTGGACAGAGCGCCGTGCAATTCAGAAACACACAGGAAGGGAAAAATTGACAAGGCATACGGAAGTATTGCTATTTTGGGGGTAGTGGAAATGGACGACCTTTGCAACATAAGATAAACCCATTAAAACCCCAACAAAATGAAAGAGAAATTGATCGCTTTACTGACCTTCACTTCAAGTCTGAAAAGTTTTGGTATGAAATTTATCCGCGTTGCCATCCTGGTAGTATTTGTATGGATAGGCGGATTGAAGTATTTCCATTATGAAGCCGACGGGATTGTTCCGTTTGTTGCCAACAGTCCTTTTATGAGTTTCTTCTATGCTAAAGGTGCACCCGAATACAAAGAACATAAAAATGCGGAAGGTGCTTTTGTCCCGGAAAATCGTGCATGGCACGAAGCAAACCGCACTTATACTTTCTCTTACGGACTGGGAGCTCTTATTATGGGGATCGGCATACTGGTATTCTTGGGAATCTTTTTCCCAAAAGTGGGATTGGCAGGCGACACCCTCGCCATTATCATGACGCTCGGCACACTTTCTTTTCTTGTCACCACCCCGGAAGTCTGGGTTCCCGACTTGGGAAGCGGAGAATTCGGTTTCCCATTACTATCCGGTGCAGGGCGGTTGGTGATTAAAGACATTGTGATCCTGGCCAGTGCCGTAGTGTTATTATCCGACTCGTCACAACGCGTACTCAAAACACTTAAAAAAGACTAAGACAACCACTAAAGAGGATTCTGACTTCTTGCCATTGCGGAACAAATCGTATTTTCAGACTGTTATATAGTCTCATACAAATCATTAATACAAGAAGTTATGAAACAATATGATGCAATTATTATAGGATTCGGCAAGGCAGGGAAAACCCTGGCTGCCGAACTTTCCAACCGCGGATGGCAAGTGGCCATCGTAGAACGTTCCAACATGATGTATGGAGGAAGCTGTCCGAATGTAGCCTGTATCCCAACAAAGACGCTGGTGCATGAAGCCGAGGTTTCCGCTTTGCTTTACCACGATGATTTTCCGAAGCAGGCGAATATGTACAAACAGGCCATCGGCCGAAAGAACCGCCTCACTTCCTTTCTTAGGAATGATAATTACGAAAGACTAAGCAAACGTCCTAATGTGACTATCTATACTGGAACGGGGTCTTTCATATCCGCCGATACCATAAAAGTGGAACTTCCCGAAGGAGAAATCGAACTGAAAGGAAAAGAGATATTTATCAACACGGGGTCTACTCCTATTATCCCTGCAATAGATGGTATTCAGCAAAGTCAGCACGTATATACCAGTAGTGCGCTTTTGGACTTAAGTGTACTTCCTCATCACCTGATTATCATAGGTGGAGGATATATCGGACTGGAGTTCGCTTCTATGTATGCCGGTTTCGGCAGTAAAGTGACGATACTCGAAGGAGGAAACAAATTTATGCCTCGCGAAGATCGGGATATTGCAAACAGCGTCAAAGAAGTGATGGAGAAGAAAGGTATTGAAATCCATCTGAACGCGCGTGCACAGTCTATCCATGACACGAATGACGGAGTGACACTGACTTACTCGGACATATCCGACGGTACTCCTTATTATGTAGATGGAGATGCCATTCTTATCGCAACGGGACGTAAACCGATGATTGAAGGATTGAATCTGCAAGCAGCGGGTGTAGGAGTTGATGCTCACGGAGCTATCATCGTAAACGATCAGTTACGCACTACTGTTCCTCATATATGGGCAATGGGAGATGTGAAAGGCGGATCGCAATTTACTTATGTCTCGCTAGATGATTTCCAGATTATCCGTGACCAGCTCTTCGGTGACAAGAAACGTGATATCGGAGACCGTGATCCTGTGCAATATGCAGTGTTTATTGATCCGCCATTGGCACATATCGGAATCAGTGAAGAAGAAGCTCTGAAAAGAGGATATTCATTTAAGGTTTCCCGGTTGCCGGCTTCCTCTATCGTTCGTACCCGCACATTAAGGCAGACTGATGGTATGCTAAAAGCTATCATCAATAATCATAACGGGAAGATTATGGGCTGTACTCTATTCTGTGCCGATGCTTCAGAAATCATCAATATCGTAGCTATGGCGATAAAAACAGGGCAAACCTCTACATTCTTGCGCGATTTTATCTTCACGCATCCCAGTATGAGTGAGGGATTAAATCAACTGTTTGATGTATAAGAATAAGAAAGAATATAACTCACTTCTAAAACAGAGCCTCTGAATAGGGTAAACAGAGGCTCTATTTGGAGTAATCGGAGGCTCTGAATGAGGTAAACGGAGCCTCTAAATAAATGAAACTCATTCTTTTTCAGTCTTAATAGAGTGAAATCTAATAGAAAGTGTTATCTTTGCAACCAAGTTAAACTATATACCTACCGCAATGAGAATTAGTAAGTAAGACAACACTTCTAAGTAAACATCACTTTTCTTATATGCTTTTTCTATTTCGTTAAGCATCACGAAATCCGTGTTGTTTAGCCAGTATTGTGTTTGTCGTTCCCCCCTATCCTGTGATTTTCCCTCACTCTATTTTCAACCTCAAACCCAATAGATCATTATGTCTATAAGTATTCAGCAAATCAGCTATATCCATCCGGATAAAGAAGTATTATTCAGTGATCTCAATTTCGCCATCAGTAAGGGGCAGAAACTGGGATTAGTCGGTAACAATGGGTGCGGTAAATCTACTTTGCTGCAAATTATTGCCGGACAACTTTCACCCTCTTCCGGTGTCATTGTCCGTCTGGACGACCTATATTATATCCCGCAACATTTCGGGCAATATGATTCATTGACTATCGCTCAAGCACTCCAGATAGAACGTAAGCAACAAGCCTTACATGCTATCCTGTCAGGAGATGCCTCAAACGAAAATTTCGTCATCCTGGATGATGACTGGAATATTGAAGAACGTTCCATTGCCGCTCTCGATTTATGGGGGCTAGGACAGTTTACTCTATCCTACCCGATGAATTTGCTTAGCGGCGGTGAAAAGACCCGTGTATTTCTGGCAGGGATGGACATTCATCACCCATCTGTCGTACTTATGGATGAACCGACCAATCATCTCGATTCTTCCGGCAGACAACGTTTATATGACTGGGTAGAGAAATATCGTTCCACCCTGTTGGTGGTAAGTCATGACCGTACCCTGCTCAATCTTCTCCCCGAGATTTGCGAACTGGAGAAGCATCAAATCAATTATTATGGCGGAAATTACGAATTCTACAAAGAACAAAAAACGCTGATGCAGGAAGCATTGCAACAACGTATTGAAGAAAAAGAAAAGGCACTACGTATTGCCCGTAAAGTGGCTCGCGAAACGGCCGAACGCAGGGACAAACAGAATGTACGCGGCGAAAAGAGTAATATAAGAAAAGGAGTTCCACGCATTGTATTGAACGCACTCCAAGGGAAATCCGAGAAGAGCACTAGTAAACTGACTGGCGTTCATCAGGAAAAAGCCGAGAAGTTAACAAATGAACGCAACCAGCTTCGAGGTTCGCTCTCTCCGACTGCGGCATTAAAAACCGACTTCAACAGTTCCTCGCTTCATACCGGGAAGATATTAGTGACAGCAAAAGAGATTAACTTCAGTTATCATTCCAATTCGGTTAACAATGATATTCTGACGAATAATGAAATAAATTCGTCTGACACAGGTTATCTTCCCAATCCGAATAGCAATGATATTCAGGAAAATAGTATCTCAAAACAACAGCTTTGGCAAGCTCCTGTCAGTTTTCAGCTAAAGAGCGGAGACCGCCTCCGTATAGAAGGAGCCAACGGTAGCGGGAAGACAACTCTATTGAAATTAATCACCGGCCAACTTCAACCACAGGAAGGAACCCTGACACGGACGGACTTTAGCTATGTCTATTTGAATCAAGAGTATTCGATCATTGACGACCGGAACAGTATTCTTGAACAGGCTTACGCTTTCAACAGCCGGAATCTGCCGGAGCATGAAATAAAGATTATTCTACACCGTTACTTGTTTCCTGCATCCGAATGGGACAAATCCTGCCGGAAACTTAGTGGTGGTGAGAAAATGCGTCTCGCTTTCTGCTGTCTGATGATTAGTAACAATACCCCTGATATGTTTATCCTGGATGAACCTACCAACAATTTGGACATACAAAGTATTGAAATTATCACTGCTACTATCAAAAATTATGCAGGTACTGTGATAGCAATCTCACACGACAATTATTTTATTCAGGAAATTGGTGTCGAACAATGCATTTTATTGAGTTAGTCTATTGATATTTTATCCAGGGCAACCGCACCAATATTTAATTCATATTCGCACAGTTTTGAATAAAATAATGGAGTATTCTGGAAACGTTGTGGTAAATCTGAAAAAGATGATTGAGTTTTTAAGATTCCCCGTTATCTTTTTATTATAAGATATGGGTCCAGGGTGAGGGGTGGTGAGGGTAGATTTATAACCTTTTATTATTTTATTTTCTATACTATCTCCTTTTTTATCCTCAAAAAAAAATACGAAAGTTATAAATCTACCCTCACCACCCCTCACCCTGGACCCATTCATTAGCGCAACGTTTAACTCGTTTCTGCACAGTTATGAATCAAATTTTGGTGCGGTTGCACTGTATTTTATCTGATAAGTCTAAATATCAATCTAGTTTTTTTATAACTTCGCAGCGCGAAGATCAAGAATTAGAATTAAAATGAATCAGACAGCACAATCATGGTGGTTTATCTTTTACAAAGACCAACTGCTTCTTGAGAAAAAAGAGGATGGTATATATACCGTCCCGTGTGGAGAAAGCTCTCCTATTGTTATTAAAGAAAAAACAACCGTACACAATATCACCACACTAGAAAGGAAAAACTGCAAGGCTTTCTCCCTCTCCTCTCCCATTGAAGAATCGGAGCAATGGATCATGATAGGGCTTCGTGCCTCCTATGAATATCTTCCTTTGTCTCATTATCAGACAGCAGGAAAAGCACATGAGATTCTGCATTGGGATAGAAACAGCCGCTTTTGTTCCGCCTGCGGCACGCCTATGGAACAGAAAGAATCTATCATGAAGCGTTGTCCGAAATGTGGCCGGGAAGTATATCCTTCCATTTCCACAGCGATTCTTGTATTAGTGAGAAAAAAAGATTCACTACTTTTAGTGCACGCCCGCAATTTTAAAGGAACATTCAACAGTCTCGTTGCCGGATTTCTGGAAACCGGAGAAACGCTAGAAGAATGTGTAGCACGTGAAGTGAAAGAAGAAACCGGACTGGATGTAAAGAATATCACTTATTTCGGTAATCAGCCCTGGCCTTATCCCAGCGGACTAATGGTCGGCTTTATTGCTGATTATGCCGGAGGGGAAATCAACCTCCAAGATGAAGAATTGAGTTCGGGAGACTTTTATACAAGAGACAATTTACCCGAACTTCCCAGAAAACTTAGTCTTGCCCGAAAGATGATTGATTGGTGGATAGAGCATCCAAATGAATAAATCAAACATGGAAAATATCATCAAAGGAATCCGTCAGTATGTTCCCGAAGCCTGCTTAGAGATGGGTAAAATGAACATTTACTAAAAACAATCATAAATTAGCCCCATGGAATTATCAACAAAAACACCCCGAATTGAAGTAGTAGATGCTCTTAGAGGATTTGCTGTAATGGCCATCCTTCTGGTTCATAACCTGGAGCATTTCATTTTCCCCGTATATCCGGAAAGTTCTCCTGAATGGCTCACCATTTTGGATGCCGGAGTATTTAATGCGACATTTTCACTGCTTGCCGGAAAGTCTTATGCCATATTCGCTCTGCTTTTCGGATTCACTTTCTATATCCAGTCGCACAACCAGCAGTTGAAAGGAAAAGATTTTGGTTACCGCTTTTTATGGAGAATGATATTACTGGCAGGATTCGCCACTTTGAATGCCGCTTTCTTCCCGGCAGGAGATGTCCTGCTTCTGTTTGTTGTAGTCAGTCTTGTGCTGTTTATCGTACGTAAATGGAGTGACAAAGCGATTCTAATCACCGCCATCTTGTTTTCACTGCAACCGATTGAATGGTTTCATTATATAATGAGCCTTTTCAATCCTGCCTATACCCTACCCGATTTGAATGTCGGAGCCATGTATGCTGAAGTAGCAGAATACACCAAAGCCGGAAACTTTTGGGATTTTCTGATAGGCAATGTTACTTTAGGACAGAAAGCAAGCTTGTTTTGGGCTATCGGTGCCGGACGTTTCTTGCAGACTGCCGGACTTTTCCTGTTTGGCTTATATATCGGACGCAAAGAATTGTTCGTAACTACCGAATCTCATTTGAAGTTCTGGATGAAAGCACTTATTATTGCAGCTATCAGTTTCGCGCCACTGTATTCTCTGAAAGAACAGATCATGCAAAGTGACAGCAGTTTAATTCAGCAAACGGTAGGTACTGCCTTTGATATGTGGCAGAAATTTGCATTTACGATTGTACTTGTTGCTTCTTTCGTGTTGCTTTATCAGAAGGATCAGTTCAAGAAAACTGTATCTAATCTGCGATTCTACGGAAAAATGAGTTTGACCAATTATATTTCTCAATCTATTTTGGGAGCCATTATCTATTTCCCATTCGGATTCTATCTTGCTCCTTACTGTGGATATACTCTTAGCCTGATTATCGGTATTATTCTTTTCCTGGCGCAGGTTCGGTTCTGCAAATGGTGGCTGTCTAAACATAAACAAGGACCATTGGAAACAATATGGCATAAATGGACTTGGATAGGCACGAAGAAATAACAGAAAAAAAGAAATAGCACTGACTGAAAAATAGACTAAAAAAGCAGGCCACGAAATACACATAACTACAAACGAACAACTTACGAATATGAAACTGAACGTATCACTCTAAAGCATCAACAAAACATGTGTATCCGCAGCCTGCGGGTTGAAATTGAGATGATGTCAATACAACAAGATTCGGGCAAGAAGGATTAGCAAGTGGACTTAAAGAATGCAAAGGAAATGAAAGAACTGTGCCAAGTTGGGGAAAAAGCCCGAAAATAGGCAGAATCAGAGCTATGTATAGAGAAAAAGAAGCGCCTCCATAATCTTCGAAAAGACCATGGAGGCGCTATTTATTTATCTTTCGTTATCTATATCTGAAATTTCAGAAGAAACAAAATCAGATACCCAATGATTTCTTCACTGCTTCAATCTTTTCCATTGCAGCAGATTCGGCAGAAGCATAACAATTGCGGCAACCCATTTCACCCTGAACTTCCATATAGAACTTAATCTTCGGTTCTGTACCTGAAGGACGAACAGAAACTTTGCTACCGTCTTCAGTGAAATATTGAAGTACGTTAGATGGTTCCGGCATATCGATTGCAGTTACGTTACCTTTATCATCTGTCTGTTTCAGTGTCTTATAATCTTTGCTCAAGATCACTTTAGAGCCACCCAATTCTTTCGGAGGATTGGCACGGAAGTTCTCCATCATAGCTTTGATTTCTTCTGCACCACTCTTACCCGGTTTCACTACGTTTACAGTAAACTCTTTAGAGAATCCGTATTCTACGTAGATATCCAGCAACAACTGATACAAGGATTTACCATTATCTTTTGCCCATGCAGCAACTTCAGCAATCAAACAGCAAGCTGATACGGCATCTTTATCGCGAACGAAATCTTCGGCAAGGAATCCGTAGCTTTCTTCACCACCACCGATATATTTCTGTTTGCCTTCACGCAGACGGATTTCACGGGCAATCCATTTAAATCCGGTGTAGCAGTCAAGCATTTCGATATTGTTCTTATCTGCGATTTTCTTGATTAGTTCAGTTGTAACGATTGTCTTCACGCAGAACTCGCCACCTTTAATCTTACCCAGTTGTTTGTACTGTGTCAGAATATAATAAAGGTACATCATACAAGTCTGGTTACCGTTAATCAGTACCCATTCGCCTTTATCATCCTTGCAAGCAATACCCACACGGTCAGCATCCGGGTCGGAAGCCATAACGAGATCAGCATCAATTTCTTTGGCAAGGTTTACAGCCATAGAAAGAGCTTCGGCGTTTTCCGGGTTCGGAGATACGACAGTCGGGAAGTTACCGTCCTTAATCATCTGTTCGGGCACAGTAAATACGTTTTCGAATCCCCACATTTTCAATGCACGAGGAATCAACATCATACCTGTACCATGAATCGGAGTATAGACAATCTTCATATCTTTGTGACGGGCGATAGCTGCCGGATCAATAGAAACAGTTTTCACCATATCCAAATAAATCTTATCGATGTCTTCACCGATAATCTGAATCAAATCCGGATTTCCCTGGAATTTAATATCGGCAGCAGAAGCAATTGCATTCACTTCGTCGATGATACCTTTATCGTGTGGAGCCAATACCTGTGCACCATCGTCCCAATATGCCTTGTAACCGTTGTATTCCTTCGGATTGTGAGAAGCAGTCAGAATGATACCGCTTTGGCAACCGAGGTGACGGATGGCGAAAGACATTTCCGGTGTCGGACGCATGTCGTCAAACAGATATACTTTGATACCATTGGCAGAGAAAATATTAGCAGAAGTCTCCGCAAACAAACGGCTGTTGTTGCGGCAATCGTGACCTACTACTACAGAAATCTGCGGCAGGTCTTTGAAGTTCTTTTTCAGATAGTTGGAAAGTCCTTGAGTGGCAGCACCTACCGTATAGATATTCATACGATTGCTACCTACACCCATAATACCACGCAGACCACCAGTACCAAATTCAAGATCTTTGTAGAAAGCTTCAATTAGTTCGGTTTTATCATCGTTTTCCAACATACGTTTCACTTCAGCCTGGGTTTCAGCATCATAAGCCGGGGTTAGCCATTTTTCGGCTTTTTCAGTGACCTGTTTAATAAGTTCCTGATTTTCCATTTCGATTGTTATTTATTGGTTAATGAATTATTTATTATCAATTTCTTGAGCACACAAATGTAAAATAATAAGTTTATAATTCCTATTCTTTTAATTGAAATTTGAGAATTAAGAATTAAAAAGCGATATACTTAATACCTAATATCTCATACTTAATATCTATTCTTGTGGCACTTTATATCTGTCACCAGTCTGCTTGACATATTCCTGCAAGAATTCTTTCGGATATCCGGGACGCATCACTCCGGCAGGTTGTCCGATAGAATTACGCTCAAACTTACCGTCTTTAACACGTTTCACCACTCCATCATTGTACTTCACAATCAAGAATGTACCCAATTGTTTCCAAGTATCGAAAGTGCTCTGTGCGGTCATATTTGTATAGTTTGTCAGAAAGTCAACCGCTGCGTTCTTATCTTTTGCCAGCAGTTTGGCAGCCATTTCTTCAATGCCTTCCTGTGCATTGTTGAAAGTAGTTTCCATTTCTTTCTGCGCTTCCCGTACATCACCGATCATCAAATCATAACGCGGATAGACCATATTAGATACCCAGTTGAAAATCCAGAAAGCAGAATTCCAGGAGAAAGTAATATAATCGGCCCCATCTACACGGGTATAACATACCGGCACTTTAGTAGCACAACAATAAACCGGGGTAAATACAGCCATGTTCGCATCATCCACGCCAAACCAAAGTACACCGCCTATCGGGTCCGGCTTATGAGCCCGCATTTGTGCAACAAATACAAACCCGCTTTGTTGAGTGGAAATCGGACGTTCGTTGAAATATTCCTGGCCGTCTACTTTGAAGTTCAGAGGAGAAAGACGATAAGGTGTCTTATAAGGTCCGGCTCCGAAATCATTGGAGATGTCAAGAGGCGTTCCTTCATAATGGTCGCGCATCATATCTTTCACATCTTGCACGGATAACTTATGTTTCGGTTTCACAAAAAGAGGCATCGGCGTATTGGTCTTTCCCTCAATGTAAGGAAGATAATCTTTTCCGTTATCTGTGAACTTATTAAAATAGCTCCACACGCGAGCCTCACAGAAACGACGTGCACCAAAATCAAGAGGCGCATAGGCTAATGAGAAGCTAAAGTCTTTGTTTACTCCATTAAAATATCCCTTCTCACGGGCAAAAGAAACGACATCCGGAGAGTACATACAGTTTTCCTTGTCGTTCATATCAAACTGGTGGATACGTGACTGGTTGGCATGGGCCGAAATACAATCATCGGGCACACGTACAGCTACCCAAACTGCTCCACGGATGCCGGGACCTTTACCAATCATTTCCATAATCCATATTTCGTTCGGATCGGCAATAGTAAAGGATTCTCCTTCGCTATAGTAGCCGTATTGCTGCACTAAGTCGGTCATGATCTTAATAGCTTCACGGGCAGTGCGCGAACGTTGCAAACCGATATAAATCAGACTTCCGTAATCGATAATCCCTGTAGAATCGGCCAATTCCGGACGTCCGCCGAAAGTTGTCTCACCAATGGTAACCTGATATTCATTCATATTACCAACTACATTATAAGTTTGGCGTGCCTGCTCTATTTCTCCCAGATACTTGCCAGTATCCCATTCATAAACTTTCAGCATCGTACCTTTTGGATAGGTAGCAGCCGGATAATGATAAAGTTCTCCGAATAAGCCATACGAGTCGGCAGAATAGGAAACAATCGTCGAGCCATCGGCAGACGCATTTTTTCCGACAATTAGGTTGGTGCAGGCGAAGGTGTTCGCCACAGCCGCCATCAATACGGCGGCACAAAGAATAATTCTTCTCTTCATAATAAATATATGATTCACTTTTAATAATTTACCAAACAAAGCTTTCACGGGCCACTGTTTCATTCCCACAATAGTCGGTCACTGTAAATTCAACAGTATGCTTGCCTCCTTTCTTTACGCGTTTGGGGTCCAACGTACATTCCCAGTATGATTTCACAATATTGGGACGTCCGAAAAGCGCATACTTTCCGTCAATCGTTCCACGATAGGAAGCAATTCCCGCGCCCTGATCTTTCAAACGATAGACAATTTTTCCGTTTCTTCCCCACTGATTCTTGTTGACAGGGATAATCTCCGGCGGGATGGTATCGATGGCAACAGTGTAAGTTCCCAACTCCCGGATAGATGCTTTCATGTATCCGTCTTCATACTTTCCGCCTACGCTGTACTTTCCTCCTTTGGGAGTTATGCGGGCCACATAATATTTCGTCGTATCGGCAATTGGTTTTCTACGCAACCCGATACACAGTTCACAAGCTGCATGCAGCGGAACCGCCTTATCATTCAGCTGATAAGTAAAAGCAACGGCACCACTATCCGCCTTCACCTGATAATTGAGGAGAACATCATCATACAACATTCCTTTCGGAACAACCAGGTTCAATCCCGGTTCTTGCAGATAATTAGTCTTATTCCAGGTAAAATAATATTTCTCCCGATGATTCAACGGTTCAATCGGCTGTTTCCGACCCCGTACGGTGAAACTATATTTGGAAGTGTTTCCGAAAGCATCTTTTAATGTATATAAGAACTGATAGTCCCGTTCCTCATCAATCGTCACCAAGCCACGGTTATCATTTGATGCTTTTAGCAGACGCAAAGTGTTGCCCGGATCAATGAATGATTTCATATATTGCCCGTAAGTCCAGGAATTAATCATCCGGTTCTCTTCCTGCGAGAAGCGATCTACGGTGCTGCGAAATATTTCATTGCCATCTACCGTAAGCACAACCGAATAAACTCCATAATGGTTATTCACTCCATCCATGTAATCGTATGCTTTGATCCCCACACCTATCACTCCCCATGCTTCCACCGGACGCTCGCTATTAGGAAGGATGGTTTTATTCTCTTGCTTTCCATCCACTACTCCTTTACCCAGTTGTGGAAAAAATAGGATACCATCCGCTTTCGGAGCACGCGTATCTTTTATTTTCGATTGAAAGAAAGGCATAGGGTCAATATAATCTCCCGATTCCGTTTCAAATACATCCAGGTGAAGATGCGGACCGAACGAATATCCGGTATTTCCGCTCCATGCGATCTGCTGGCCTCCTTTTACTGGATATTCTCCCGGTTCGGGAACAATCTCTACTTCCCAGTTTTCTTCTTCATATTGAAGTTTCTCCACCCTTTCGGCAATGGGAGAAACAAAACCACTCAAATGGCGGTTGATCGTTGAATAGCCATTGTGATAACAGACATCAAGTACATATCCCGAACCATTCGTGACGCGAATACGCGAAATATAGCCATCAGCGAGAGCACGAACGGGTTTACCGATAACTCCGCCTGTCTTAAAATCCAGTCCGCCGTGGAAGTGATTGGAGCGGATTTCTCCAAAGTTCCCACTCAATGTAAGAGGAAAGTCAAAAGGAGGTACAAAGGTTACTTGCTTCTTCTCTTGTCCATACCCTCCGATGCAGCAAGCCAGCATCAAAGCAGTGATATATCGTCTCATCATTCCGTTCACTTTTTTACTCCCGCAAATGTACACTATTCCCACTAAACTATGAAATATCCGAGGAGAATGATGACCGTAGATACTAGTTAATATTTCTTTTTAATGTTATATTCATTGCAAATTAGTAGTCATTATGTTATTTATATTAGTACTTTTGTAGCCGTTTTTTAATTATAATTAAAAGTTAGAAACTCAATGAGAATGTATGTAAAAGTAATGGCAGCGGTCATTGCATGTATATTGCTGAGTGGAGAAGCGCTCTCGGCATTTGCAACTACCCCCGCTACAGAAAATCTGAGTTGGTTTAAAAAGAAAAAGAAAAAACCAGAAGAGAAAGAAGAGAAGAGTAAAAGCGACTACGAGAAATTAGTGGAAGACAGTAAAACGACCAAAGGGATGTTTGCTGTACATCAAAAGAAGAATGATTATTATTTTGAAATTCCCACCTCACTTTTGGGACGTGACTTATTAGTTGTCAATAAGCTGCAACGAGTTCCTGCCGAACTTAATGATGCGGGTGTAAACCGCGGAGTAAACTATGAAAACCAGATGGTTTGCATGGAATGGGACAAAGCGACGGGCAAACTAATGTTACGCCAACAACGTCCATTACCTCTGGCCCCCCAAACGGACGCTATCTTCCGTTCGGTAAAGGATAATTTTATCTCTCCGCTGATTGCCGCATTCAAGATCGAAGCAGTCAATGCAGATTCTACGGCATTAGTAATCAAGGTGAATGATATTTATGATGGTACGGAAACCAGTATCAATAACGTATTTACCAATATTAATCTGGGTACTTCGGCTATCAAGAATTTATCACGTATTCTATCCATCAAATCCTTTTCAAACAATGTCGTGGCAACTTCCGAGTTGACTACCCGGGTAACGGAAGGTACTACTACTGTTTATGTAACGGTGGAAGTTAGTTCTTCTATTCTCTTATTGCCCGAGAAGCCGATGATGGGACGATTCGACAATCAGAAGGTCGGTTATTTCACGAATCCGTTATTAAGTTTCAGTGATGCGCAGCAGCGTACGGATAAGACACAGTATATCACCCGCTGGCGTATGGAACCCAAACCGGAAGATCGGGAGGCTTATCTGAAAGGTCAGATGGTAGAACCTGCCAAACCGATTGTCTTCTACATTGATAATTCAACTCCTTACCAATGGCGTTCGTACATTAAGAAAGGTATTGAGGACTGGCAGATTGCTTTTGAAAAGGCTGGTTTCAAGAATGCGATTATCGCCAAGGAAATCACGGACAGTATGCATGTAGATATGGACGATGTCAACTACTCCGTACTGACTTATGCAGCTTCAGAAAAGAAAAATGCAATGGGACCTTCTCTGTTAGATCCACGTTCCGGAGAAATTCTGGAAGCTGATATTATGTGGTGGCACAATGTGCTTTCTATGGTACGCGAATGGATCACTGTGCAAACTGGAACTGTGTGTCCGGAAGCACGCAATGTGCAATTACCCGATGCTTTAATGGGAAATGCCATCCGATTCGTTGCTTGCCATGAGGTAGGCCACTCATTGGGACTCCGTCACAATATGATGGGATCATGGGCTTTCCCGACGGATTCATTACGTTCCGAAGCATTCACTTCCAGAATGAATTCTACCGCTTCATCTATCATGGATTATGCACGATTCAATTATATCGCACAACCAGGAGATGGCGTGAAAGTTCTTTCTCCGCATATCGGTCCTTATGACATGTTTGCTATCGAATATGGTTATCGTTGGTACGGAAAGAAGACTCCGGAAGAAGAAAAGGATGTTTTATTCGATTTTTTGAGCAAACATACTGATCGTCTTTATAAATATAGTGAAGCACAGGATGTACGTGATGCGGTAGATCCACGTGCACAGAACGAAGATTTAGGTGATGATCCGGTTCGTTCTTCTTTACTTGGCATTGAGAATCTGAAACGTATTGTTCCGCAAATTCTTCAATGGACTACTACCGGCGAGAAAGGACAAACTTATGAAGAAGCATCACGCCTCTACTATGCAGTAATCAACCAATGGAACAACTATTTATATCATGTCCTTGCCAATATTGGCGGTATCTACATTGAAAATACAATTGTTGGAGATGGCGTCAAGACTTATACATTCGTTGAGAAAGAGAAACAACAAGCTTCACTAAAATTTCTGATGGATGAAGTATTAACATATCCTAAATGGCTGTTTGACACGGAAGTAGGACAATATACTTATCTACTTCGTAATACTCCCATCGGAAAACAGGAGAATGCTCCTACGCAAATCTTAAAGAACGCCCAAGCCTATATCCTTTGGGATTTACTAGGCAACACCCGTTTGATGCGTATGATAGAGAATGAGTCTGTCAACGGAAAAAAAGCCTTCACAGTAGTGGAGCTTATGGACGGACTTCATAAAAACATTTTCGGTATTACCGAACGTGGTGGCATCCCCAACGTAATGGAACGTTCTTTGCAGAAAAACTTCCTCGATGCATTACTTACAGCAGCCGCAGAACCCGAAGCTGTAAAAATCAACAAGAAGATTGCAAATGAGCATTTCCTGCTTGACCATGCCACTCCTTTCTGCAGCTGTTATGCAGCCGAACAACGGGCACTTCGCCAAGAAGACCGAATGGGCGCTCCACGTGTGCTTAACTTCTATGGTAGTCAGCTCAACCGTATTTCTGATGCTATCTCGGTGAAACGCGGAGAGCTATTACGTATCAAGAAATTGTTGCAGAGCCGTCTCGGCACTTCTGATACTGCTGCACGCTATCATTATGAGGATATGATTCTACGTATTAATACGGCTTTGGGAATCAAATAAAACAAAATCAATCACTTTAACAATCTATATTGATGAGAAAAAAATATTTATACGTTCTTATATGTTTTCTTGTTAGCACGTTGGCTACAGCCAACGCTGCTAATCGCACAATCACCGGAGTCGTCATATCCGGTGAAGACAATGAACCTCTAATCGGTGCTTCTGTATATGTTAATGCAGACGATTTGAAAAAAGCCGGAGTATCACAGACTTCTCTAGGTACTATCACTGATATGGATGGTAAATTCTCCATTTCCATTCCGGAAAAGGTGACCAGACTACATTGTAGTTATATAGGTTTTGAAGAACAAAATATCGTGTTGCAAGCTGGAAAAGATACTTATCGTATTGTCCTTCAAGCTTCATCACACACACTAGGAGACGTAGTAGTAACTGGTTATCAAGAACTGGAACGTCGTAAACTGACTGCCGCTATCGCTAAAGTAGACGTTACAGACGGAATGGTAGGCGCAGCAAAAAGCATCGACCAGGCATTAGCCGGACAAGTGGCGGGTGTAGCCGTTACGACAACTTCCGGTGCACCAGGAGCTCCTGCACGTATTCGTATTCGTGGTACAGCTTCATTGAATGGAACACAAGACCCATTATGGGTATTGGATGGAATACCTTTGGAGGGGACAGATATTCCAGAGATTAACAAAGATAACGATAATGACATTGTAAATATGTCACAATCTTCTATCGCAGGTTTGAGCCCAAACGACATTGAAAGCATTACGATATTAAAAGATGCAGCTGCTACTGCCATTTATGGCGCACGTGCTGCAAATGGTGTAATTGTGGTAACAACCAAAAGAGGAAAAACCGGAAAACCTGTTATTAACTTCAATACTAAATTGACTTATACTCCAAATCTCAATACTTCACGGCTCAACTTACTAAACTCGGAAGAGAAAGTCGATTTGGAACTTCAATTATTAAAAGAAGCACGGTTTGACATATTATGGGGATTAACAGATCCGATACCGGTATTTCCTGAAAAAGGAAAAGTTGCTGCTATCATGAAACAATATAACTTAATAGACATCTATAAAGAACAGGGGTGGAACGGACTGACACCTGAAGCCCAAAATGCTATAAACAAACTGAAAACAATCAATACAGACTGGAATGATATATTATTCAGAGATGCTTTCACGCAAGAATATAACTTTAGCATTTCCGGTGGTAGTGAAAAGGTTACTTATTACAACTCACTTGGTTATGTCAAAGAAAACGGAAATGTACCAGGTGTAAGCATGAGCCGTTTTAATCTGACCAGTAAAACGTCTTACCAAATCAACAAAATATTAAAAATTGGAATGTCTATTTTTGCCAACAGACGCAAGAATAACACATTTATGACTGATACTTACGGACTTATTAACCCTATATATTATTCACGTATCGCCAACCCTTACTTTGCTCCGTTTGACGAACAAGGAAACTACCTTTACGATTACGACGTAGTCAGAAGTAATGAAACAGATGAAAAGCAAGGCTTTAATATATTCGAAGAACGAGCAAACACCAATAAAGAATCTGTCACCACAGCCATCAATTCTATCTTTGATGTTCAGCTACGTTTTAACGATCAGTGGAAAGTTTATTCACAGATTGGTGTGCAATGGGATCAATTGTCGCAAGAAGAATATGCCGGGATAAATTCATATAATATTAGGAATATACGTGAAACCAATAAATATTGGAAAAATGGTGTACAAACCTATCTTATACCAGAAGGAGGCATGCTTAAAACAACTAATAGTACAACCTCACAACTCACATGGAAAATCCAAGGAGAATACAAAAACACATTTGGGGATATACATGACATACAAATAATGGCTGGTTCGGAAATTCGCAAAAACTGGGTAGACAACCAAGCCTCAACCGGATACGGATATGATCCCAAGAAACTAACATTCCAGAATCTCATATTTAAAGATGAAGCACAAGCCAATGATTGGAATCTAAAAACTAAATCGTACAAGGAAAACGCTTTTGCTTCTTTCTTTGCCAATGGTTCATATACTTTAATGAATCGTTATACATTGGGAGGAAGTGTGCGCATGGATGGTTCTGATTTATTCGGAGTAGATAAGAAATACCGTTTCTTACCAATCTATTCGGTAAGCGGTTTGTGGCGTTTATCTAATGAATCGTTCATTAGACAATACAAATGGATTGATAATTTAGCTCTTCGCCTTTCTTATGGCTTACAAGGAAATATTGATAAGGGAACCTCTCCATTCCTAGTCGGAAAATATGATAATGTGAATATTTTACCAGGTTACAGTGAAGAAAATATTATTATCAATAGTGCTCCCAACAGTAAATTACGCTGGGAAAAAACAGCATCTTACAATCTAGGAATAGATTTTTCTGTACTCAATCAAGCCATCAATCTTAGTGTAGATTACTACTATAGAAAAGGAACAGACTTAATTGGTTCTAAAGCATTAGCTTTAGAAAATGGATTCACTAATATGTCTATAAACTGGGCTAGTATGGAAAATAAAGGTGTAGAAATAAACCTGCAGACACGTAATATCACCACTAAAAACTTCTCTTGGTACACTACTTTCAACTTCGCATATAATCAAAATAAAGTACTAAAAGTACTTACAGATAAAAGCCAAGTGACTCCTAGTCTGGAAGGATATCCCGTAGGTGCAATCTTTGCACTAAAAACAAAAGGTATAAATCCTGATACAGGACAAATCTATCTTGAGAATAAAGAGGGGAAAGCTGTCACTGTAGAAGAGTTATTCAGAATGACATCGAATGAAGATGGTCTTGGCACTTACCAAATAGGACCAAGTACTGAAGAACAAAGAGACTTTTACAGCTATGTTGGAACGTCAGATGCTCCCTACACAGGCGGTTTTCTAAATACGTTCAATTACCGAAATTGGGAACTGAATCTGAATTTTTCATATAATTTTGGAGCACACGTAAAAACAACTCCAAGTTATAATGTATCTGACTTAGACCCAGGGCGCAATATGAATAGAGACATACTGGATAGATGGACACCGGAAAATACAACAGGAAAGTTCCCTGCATTAGCAACGTACAATTACAATCCGGCCGACTACTACTTGTTCAGTACTCGAAATGACATTTACAGATCACTGGATATCTGGGTAAAAAAGCTAAGCTTTGTACGTCTACAAAATATACGTCTTGCTTACCGGGTTCCATCCGAATGGCTTCATAAACTAAGTATCGGCGGAGCAACTGTAGGATTAGAGGCTCGTAACCTATTCGTTATCAGCTCTAATTATGATAATTATATGGATCCGGAATCAATGGGCAACCTATACTCTACCCCAGTTCCCAAATCCATTACCTTCAATCTAAGTCTTAACTTTTAAAAAATATATTATGACAAAGAAAATATATTATATATTCACATTAATAGGAAGCCTGTTATTATCTTCCTGTGATAGTTATTTGGACATACAACCAGTAGGCCAAGTAATTCCCAATACGCTAGCTGAATACAGAGCTTTATTCACAACAGCTTACAATACAGCACTCAATGACAGAGGAATATGCGAAATCAGAACAGATATCGCAACCATATTACAGTCTGATGCCACTTCCAAAAATTCTTTAGGAGATGTTGAAAAATGGAATGATGTTAATCCGAATGCAAGTACGAGACAATTTGGATGGGCGGCCTATTATACCAATATCTATTATGCCAACGCAATCATCGATAAAAAAGATGAAATATCAGAAGGAAGCCAAGAAGATATTAATCAATTAGTTGGAGAAGCTTACCTCATGAGAGCATATATGCACTTTATATTGGTCAATCTTTATGGACAACCTTATACAGCTGCCGGAGCATTAGAAACCAAAGCAGTTCCCCTCAAACTCAATACTGATTTAGAAGAAATACCATCACGAAACACTGTAAAAGAAATATATACCTCCATATTGTCTGATATAGAAACAGCAAGGAAACTGATTAATAAAAAAGAATGGGAAGTTCAATATTCATACCGTTTCTCAACATTGTCAGTAGATGCTATGGAATCACGGGTATATTTATACATGGGTGAATGGGACAAATCTTATGAATCTTCGGAACGTGTACTAGCCGGAAAATCAACATTAGTGAACCTAAACGATGAAGGAGACAAACTTCCTAATGAATTTACATCTGTAGAAATGATCACTGCCTATGAAGTTTTTCCAAATAGCGATTATGCCGGATCACTCTTACTTTACCCTTCATTTTTACAAGAATATGAGGAAGGAAAAGATCTACGTCCAAACAAGTATTATCAAGCAAATAAAAATGGAAATTATACTTCCATCAAAAGTGGTGAATCTAAATTCAAATGTACTTTCCGCACCGGAGAGCTTTATTTAAATTCAGCAGAAGCTGCTGCACATTTAAACAAATTACCTGAAGCACGTACCCGGCTCTTGAAACTAATAGAGAATCGTTATACATCAGAAGGTTATGAGCAGAAAAAGAATGAAATAAATGCGATGAGCCAAGAAAAGCTAGTCACAGAAATTCTGAAAGAACGTGCTCGCGAGCTTGCTTTTGAAGGCCATCGTTGGTTTGATTTACGCCGAACTACCCGACCGGAAATCAAAAAAGAAATTGAAGATGTAACCTACACACTTGTACAAGATGATTCCCGTTACACATTGCGTATTCCACAAGATGCAATTGATGCCAATCCTGGATTATTAAACTAATAACATATTACCATCTATACTCTCATAGATATCACTAAATAACAAACTATAAAAAACTCTCTTTACCAAAAGCGTAAGGGGAGTTTTTTTATTCTGTCCACTAACTACTTTATATTTTATCTACACATCTCGTCCATCGCTAAATCTTTATCCCTCAAAAGAATTGCCGATTAACAGAAAATCCATATCTTTGTAGCGACTTATTACGATTAATAACGTAGAAGCGTTTAGAATATTATCTCTATTCAGAATCTGGTAAATTCTTTAATTGGGGAGATAATGGCAACTAAGCGTTCACGTCTTTGTTATATGCAAGGGCGTGGACTCTGTTGTTCATTTCCCAATAGGTTTACCAGAGCCTTGAATAGAATGAACTAACGACGTCCACGCTTCTCTTGTATATATATGGTATCCGGACGCTTACCACACAAACAATAAAGAAAATGAGCAGCACTATTACAAAGTTCTTCGCTTCTTTTTTAGCTTATGGGGTAGCTAATAAGAAAAAGCGCTTCTCGGCCATTGGCCGTTTCTCTGAAGGATTGGCACCGGTTAAAGGAAAAATCCAATGGGGATACATTAATAAAGAATATGACATTGTCATTCCTCTAATGTATGAACGGGCTTTCTCGTTTAAAGAAGGATTAGGGATGGTAGTACTCAATTCTCAATACGGATTTATCGACCATACCGGACAAATACGGATTCCGTTTAAATACGCAGCCGCTCACTCGTTTGAGCAAGAATGTGCGCGAGTATGTCAGGATGGATTATGGGGACTGATTGACAGACAAGGAAACTACATTCTTCCACCGACTTACAGTCAAATGGAGCAATTCGCGGAAGGATTAGCCCTCGTCTCACTACACAACAAAGTTGGATTCATTAATAAGAAAGGAGAAGTTGTCATTCCGCTGGAATATGATAATGGATGCTCTTTTTCTGAAGGATTAGCTGCCGTTTGCATTGAAAGCCAGTCGTCCAAGTGGGGATACATAAACAAAGATAATGAAGAAGTACTTCCTTTTAAGTACGATATTGCAGAACCCTTTTATAACAACATAGCTCGAGTGGGTCTCTATGGAAAAAGCATGAAAATCAACAAGCAGGGCAGTGAATGTCTATAAAACAACCACTCTACGCATTTATTCATCTCAACACGCGAAGACATTCTGTTCTAAAACATCCCCTTACGAACAACAACGTAAGGGGATTTTTCGTACTTTCGAACATGTTAAATCTTTAATACGCAACATTATGATTATCGGAGTACCAAAGGAAATCAAAAACAATGAGAACCGTGTAGGCATGACACCTTCGGGAGTGGCT
The DNA here is from genome assembly GCF_000163675.1 of Bacteroides sp. D22. Taxonomy (NCBI): domain Bacteria; kingdom Pseudomonadati; phylum Bacteroidota; class Bacteroidia; order Bacteroidales; family Bacteroidaceae; genus Bacteroides; species Bacteroides sp. D22. Next base: position 108,323 of record NZ_GG774818.1, read on the forward strand.
GAAGTGGTAAAACAAGGGCATCGGGTATTTATCCAACATACAGCGGGAATAAATAGCGGTTTTCCGGATGAAGCATATCAAGCTGTCGGCGCACATATCCTGCCAACAATAGAAGATATTTACGCTACTGCCGAGATGATCGTAAAGGTGAAAGAGCCGATAATCACTGAATATAACTTAATAAGAAAAGGACAGTTACTATTCACTTATTTCCATTTTGCTTCCGACAGGGAGTTAACCCTTGCCATGCTCTCCAACAAATCAATATGCCTGGCTTACGAAACTGTAGAAGAAGCAGACCATACACTACCTTTATTAATTCCGATGAGCGAAGTTGCCGGACGTATGTCTATTCAGGAAGGTGCCCGTTTCTTGGAAAAGCCGCAAGGTGGAAAAGGTATTCTTTTGGGAGGTGTACCAGGTGTTAAACCGGCTAAAGTATTAATTTTAGGTGGCGGAATCGTAGGTAGCAATGCTGCGCAAATGGCTGCGGGAATGGGGGCAGACGTCACTATCACAGATATAAATCTGGCACGTTTGCGCTATTTGAGTGAAACACTTCCTAAGAATGTAAAGACATTGTATGCATCCGAACTAAGAATCAGAAAAGAATTGCCGGATGTTGATTTAGTTGTCGGTTCCGTATTGATTCCCGGCGATAAAGCACCACATCTGATTACTAAAGAGATGCTTTCGATGATGCAACCCGGCACAGTATTAGTAGATGTAGCAATTGACCAGGGAGGATGCTTCGAGACTTCTCACCCAACCACCCACAGTGCACCGACCTATATTGTAGACGGAATCGTTCATTATGCAGTAGCTAATATTCCGGGAGCCGTACCTTATACTTCCACTCTTGCACTGACTAATGCTACCCTCCCCTACGTGATCGCTTTATCAAATAAGGGATGGAAAAAAGCCTGCAAAGATAATCCGGCATTGGCTCTTGGACTGAATATTGTAGAAGGAAAAATCGTTTATAAAGCTGTAGCCGATGTATTTGGTTTGAAATACGAACCTGTCAGCCTATAATAAATGGGAATTTATCGGTTAAATGAGAATTTAGCGGTTGAATGAGAATTTAGCGGTTAAGCTGAAAGCCTTACAATTATATATTTATTGGGGTGCCCTGAAAGGGCTTAATTATATAGCGTAGGGCAACGCCCTACGAAAAAAACACACCAGCCACAAGCCCTGAAAGGGCGGAACTGTATACAATTATGCCCTTTCAGGGC
>NZ_GG774817.1:0-7693 GCF_000163675.1 Bacteroides sp. D22
TTTCTTAGGGTCGTTAAAGACGATGACGTTGATAGGATGCAGGTGTAAAGGTGGTAACATCAAAGCCGAGCATTACTAATTGCCCGTTCACTTTCTTTCAAATATGTACCGGTTGGGTATATACGTTTAGCGGATTACTGATACAGAAACTGGAAACAGGGAACAGAAACATACTAGTAATGAACTTGAGATTTTACTTTTCATCATGTCATAACCTTATTCAGGTGGTTATAGCACGAGGGTTCCACCTCTTCCCATTCCGAACAGAGAAGTTAAGCCTCGTCACGCTGATGGTACTGCGTAACAGTGGGAGAGTAGGTAGCCGCCGTTTTTAGAGAAGCCCCTTGATTCAGCAACGAATCAAGGGGCTTTCTGTTGTTTGGTACTTTGCAAAAAAAGTGTTATATTTGCGACCGACAATTATTTTATTAAACGTTTAAAGCAAATTTGAAAGGTATGAAAACTAAATTATTTTTGGCTGCTGTAGCAGTAACATTTTCTTTTGCAATGATGTCTTGTGCTGGTAACAAAACTACTAACGCTGCTTCTGAAGGTGAAGAAACAACCGTAGAAACTGTAGAAGCTGTTGTTGAATCTGATTCTTGCTGCCAGGCTAAAGATTCTTGTGCTACTGCTTGCGACAAAAAAGCTGATTGCGCAGAAAAGAAAGAATGTTGCGATAAGAAGTAATCTATTGATTTAGAACAATAAAGAAGAAGAGGGAGAGAATGCTGAAAAACATTCTGCTCCCTCTTTTCTTTTAATGAAATATAGACCTGTATTCGTGATATATTTTTGGTAAAAATCGGCTTTAACTTATGAAATGATATTTTTTTCGATAAAAAAGTAACGTATTATTTGGTGGAAAAGAAATAATCCATACCTTTGCACCGTCAAACTATAAAAGAGACAAGAAATGAACCAGATGTTTATACATATTCTACTATGCGGTATTATTATTCTACTATCAAAGGTTAGTGGAAGTGAGTGCTGCGCGTAAATGTGTATAAATGAAAATATACGAAAGCCTTTCTCACTTCCAAGTGTGAAAGGCTTTTTTTAATGCTAATAATTATATAATATACATTGAATATGGACAATAGGTTATTTATTTTTGATACCACTCTTAGAGATGGTGAACAGGTTCCGGGATGCCAGTTGAATACAGTAGAGAAGATTCAGGTAGCAAAGGCATTGGAAGCGTTGGGAGTAGACGTGATTGAAGCCGGATTCCCCATTTCGAGCCCGGGAGATTTTAATTCAGTGATTGAGATTTCAAAAGCGGTGACTTGGCCTACTATCTGTGCTTTAACACGTGCAGTTCAAAAAGATATTGATGTTGCTGTAGATGCACTGAAATTTGCTAAACATAAACGTATTCATACCGGTATCGGTACTTCTGATTCGCACATTAAATATAAATTCAATTCGAATCGTGAGGAGATTATCGAACGTGCGGTAGCTGCCGTGAAGTATGCCCGCCGTTTTGTGGACGATGTAGAGTTTTATGCAGAAGACGCAGGCCGTACGGATAACGAATATCTGGCACGTGTGGTGGAAGCCGTTATCAAAGCGGGAGCTACCGTAGTGAATATTCCTGATACAACGGGTTATTGCTTACCTTCAGAATATGGTGCTAAAATAAAATACCTGATCGACCATGTAGACGGCATCGATAATGCCATACTTTCTACTCACTGTCACAACGACTTGGGTATGGCTACTGCCAATACGATAGCCGGTGTTTTGAACGGCGCACGTCAGGTGGAAGTTACCATCAACGGTATCGGCGAACGTGCAGGAAATACTGCCCTCGAAGAAATCGCCATGATTATCAAGAGTCACCACGAAATAGATATTCAGACCAATATCAATACACAGAAGATTTATCCGACCAGCCGCATGGTATCCAGCCTGATGAATATGCCGGTACAGCCGAATAAAGCGATCGTTGGACGTAATGCTTTCGCACATTCTTCAGGTATCCATCAGGACGGTGTGTTGAAGAATGTACAGACGTATGAGATTATTGATCCGCATGATGTGGGTATTGATGATAACTCTATCGTATTGACAGCCCGTAGCGGACGTGCCGCGTTGAAAAATCGTCTTTCTATTTTGGGAGTTGACTTGGAGCAGGAAAAGCTGGATAAGGTATATGATGAGTTCTTGAAGTTGGCTGATAAGAAGAAAGATATTAATGATGACGATATTTTAGTATTGGCAGGTGCAGACCGTAGCCAGAATCATCGCATCAAACTGGATTATTTGCAGGTGACGAGTGGTGTCGGCGTTCGTTCGGTAGCTAGTTTGGGATTGAACATTGCCGGTGAGAAGTTTGAGGCTTGTGCCAGTGGTAACGGTCCGGTAGATGCAGCTATCAAGGCATTGAAGAAGATTGTAGAACGCCACATGACTTTGAAAGAGTTTACTATTCAGGCTATCAGCAAGGGAAGTGATGATGTAGGTAAAGTACACATGCAGGTAGAATACGATAACCAGATTTATTATGGTTTTGGAGCTAATACAGATATTATTGCCGCTTCCGTAGAAGCTTATATTGACTGTATTAACAAATTCAAATCATAAAAAAGAGACTGACAGTCGTATCGGCATTTAAAATAGTAAATAGTAATTAGTAAAATAGTAAATAAACAGATGAATACATTATTTGATAAGATATGGGATGCCCACGTGGTGACTACTGTGGAAGATGGTCCTACACAGCTTTATATTGATCGCTTATATTGTCATGAAGTGACTAGTCCGCAAGCTTTTGCCGGATTGCGTGAACGTGGAATCGGAGTGTTGCGTCCGGAAAAGGTATTTTGTATGCCCGACCATAATACACCGACACACGATCAGGATAAGGAGATTGAAGATCCGATTTCTAAAACGCAGGTCGACACACTGACTAAGAATGCGAAGGATTTTGGTTTGACACACTACGGTATGATGCATCCGAAGAATGGAATTATCCATGTGGTAGGTCCCGAACGTGGTTTGACTTTGCCGGGAATGACGATTGTCTGCGGTGACTCTCACACTTCTACTCATGGTGCGATGGGAGCAATCGCTTTCGGTATCGGAACAAGTGAAGTGGAAATGGTATTGGCTTCGCAATGTATTCTTCAGTCAAGACCGAAAACAATGCGTATCACGGTAGACGGTGAACTGAGCAAAGGGGTGACTGCAAAAGATGTAGCTCTGTATATGATGTCTAAGATGACTACCAGCGGTGCTACCGGTTACTTCGTAGAATATGCAGGTTCGGCTATCCGCAATCTGACAATGGAGGGACGTCTTACCCTCTGTAACCTTTCTATCGAAATGGGTGCACGTGGGGGGATGGTTGCTCCAGACGAAGTGACTTTTGAATATATCAAGGGACGTGAAAGTGCTCCGCAAGGTGAAGCATGGGACAAGGCTTTGGCATATTGGAAGACATTGAAGAGTGATGACGATGCCGTATTCGACAAGGAAGTCCGTTTTGAAGCTGCTGATATTGAGCCGATGATTACTTACGGAACGAATCCGGGTATGGGTATGGGCATCACACAGCACATTCCTACGATGGAAGGAATGAGCGAAGCTGCACAGGTTTCATTCAAGAAATCAATGGACTACATGGGCTTCCAACCGGGTGAATCTTTGTTGGGCAAAAAGATTGATTATGTATTCCTCGGCGCTTGTACAAACGGGCGTATCGAAGATTTCCGTGCATTTGCTTCCATCGTGAAAGGCCGCAAGAAAGCGGAAAATGTAATTGCATGGCTGGTTCCGGGTTCATGGATGGTAGACGCACAGATCCGTAAGGAAGGAATCGACAAGATTTTGACGGAAGCCGGATTTGCTATTCGTCAGCCGGGATGTTCTGCTTGTCTGGCGATGAACGATGATAAGATTCCTGCCGGAAAATATTCGGTATCTACCAGCAACCGTAACTTCGAAGGACGTCAGGGACCTGGTGCACGTACCTTGTTAGCTAGTCCTCTGGTGGCTGCTGCAGCTGCGGTGACAGGTGTGATTACCGATCCGAGAGAACTGATGTAATTTCAATCATAAATCATAATTTATAATTCATAAATAAGGCGATGGCTAAGACAAAATTTAATATAATCACAAGTACTTGTGTACCTCTTCCTTTAGAAAACGTAGATACCGACCAGATTATTCCGGCACGTTTCTTGAAAGCAACCACTCGTGAAGAAAAATTCTTCGGTGATAACCTTTTTCGTGACTGGCGTTACAATGCAGATGGTTCCCTGAACAAGGATTTTGTGTTGAACAACCCTACTTACAGCGGACAGATATTGGTGGCAGGTAAGAACTTCGGTTCGGGTTCCAGCCGTGAACACGCAGCCTGGGCCATTGCAGGATATGGTTTCCGTGTGGTGGTATCCAGTTTTTTTGCCGATATTCATAAGAATAATGAGTTGAACAACTTTGTGCTTCCGGTGGTTGTAACCGAAGAGTTTCTGCAAGAATTGTTTGATTCGATAGAAGCAGACCCGAAGATGGAAGTGGAAGTGAATCTTCCCGAACAGACCATCACCAACAAGGCGACAGGTAAAAGTGAACATTTTGAAATCAATGCTTACAAGAAACTTTGTTTGATGAACGGATTGGACGATATCGATTTCTTGTTAAGCAATAAAGATAAAATAGAAGAATGGGAAAAGAAGGCGTGAAAATAGAAATCATGGACACAACGCTCCGTGATGGTGAACAAACCAGCGGAGTATCTTTCGTGCCTCATGAGAAACTAATGATCGCCCGTTTGCTGTTAGAAGATTTGAAGGTAGACCGGGTGGAGGTTGCTTCGGCGCGTGTGTCGGACGGTGAGTTTGAAGCCGTGAAGATGATTTGCGACTGGGCGGCCCGTCGTAATCTGCTCCATAAAGTGGAAGTGCTCGGCTTTGTTGACGGGCATACTTCTGTTGATTGGATTCAGCGTACCGGTTGCCGCGTGATTAACCTCCTTTGCAAAGGTTCACTGAAGCATTGTACGCAACAACTGAAAAAGACACCGGAAGAACATCTGGCAGATATCATTAATGTGGTGCATTATGCCGACGAACAGGATATAACCGTCAATGTTTATCTGGAAGATTGGAGTAACGGTATCAAGGATTCTCCCGAATATGTATTCCAGTTGATGGATGGATTGCAAGAGACGAGTGTCAAGCGTTATATGTTGCCTGACACGTTGGGTATCTTGAATCCCTTGCAAGTGATAGAGTATATGCGGAAGATGAAGAAACGTTATCCGAATACTCATCTCGATTTCCATGCGCACAATGACTATGATTTGGCAGTGAGCAACGTTCTTGCAGCCGTATTAAGCGGTGTCAAAGGACTGCATACCACCATCAACGGACTGGGCGAACGAGCAGGAAATGCTCCCCTCGCAAGTGTGCAAGCCATCCTGAAAGATCATTTCAATGCGGCGACCAATATCGACGAGAGCCGTTTGAATGATGTCAGCCGGGTAGTGGAGTCTTATTCGGGTATTATGATACCTGCCAACAAACCGATTGTAGGTGAGAATGTCTTTACGCAAGTGGCAGGTGTGCATGCCGACGGCGATAACAAAAATAATCTTTACTGTAATGATTTGCTTCCCGAGCGCTTTGGCCGTAAACGTGAATATGCGTTGGGCAAAACAAGTGGCAAAGCCAATATCCGCAAAAATCTCGAAGACCTCGGATTGGAGCTGGATGAAGATGCTATGCGCAAGGTGACGGAGCGTATCATCGAACTGGGCGACAAGAAAGAATTGGTGACACAGGAAGATTTGCCGTACATCGTTTCTGATGTGTTGAAGCATGGAGCGATTGGTGAGAAGGTCAAACTGAAGAGCTATTTTGTGAATCTGGCTCATGGATTGAAACCGATGGCTACGTTGAAGATAGAAATCAACGGAAAAGAGTACGAAGAGAGTTCAGGCGGTGATGGCCAGTATGATGCTTTTGTTCGTGCATTGCGTAAGATATATAAGGTGACATTGGGACGCAAATTCCCGATGCTGACCAATTATGCAGTGACAATCCCTCCCGGTGGGCGTACGGATGCATTTGTGCAGACAGTAATCACATGGAGTTATGACGAGCAGGTGTTCCGTACCCGCGGACTTGATGCCGATCAGACGGAAGCTGCCATCAAAGCTACTATGAAGATGTTGAACCTCATCGAAGATGAATACGAGAAGAGCAAGTGAGAGATAACTTGCCCAAAGAATGTTTTTTATAAGAATATATAAATAGAAGAATAAACGATTATGGATTTTAAAATTGCTGTATTAGCAGGCGACGGTATCGGACCGGAGATCTCTGTGCAAGGTGTAGATGTGATGAGTGCCGTTTGCGAGAAGTTTGGCCACAAAGTAAGTTACGAATATGCAATCTGTGGAGCTGATGCGATTGATAAAGTAGGCGATCCGTTTCCGGAAGCAACCTATCAGGTTTGTAAAGATGCGGATGCTGTTTTATTCTCTGCCGTAGGCGATCCGAAATTTGATAACGACCCTACTGCTAAGGTACGTCCGGAACAAGGTTTGTTGGCGATGCGTAAGAAATTGGGACTTTTCGCTAATATCCGTCCGGTGCAGACATTCAAATGCCTGATTCACAAATCTCCGTTGCGTGCGGAACTGGTAGAGAACGCAGATTTTATCTGTATCCGTGAGTTGACCGGAGGTATGTATTTCGGTGAAAAGTATCAGGATAATGACAAAGCGTATGATACCAACTATTATACTCGCCCGGAAATCGAACGTATCTTGAAAGTGGCTTTTGAATATGCGATGAAGCGCAGAAAACACCTGACGGTGGTAGATAAGGCAAACGTGTTGGCTTCTTCCCGTCTGTGGCGTCAGATTGCACAGGAAATGGCTCCGAACTATCCGGAAGTGACAACAGATTATATGTTTGTGGACAATGCTGCAATGAAGATGATTCAGGAACCTGCTTTCTTCGATGTGATGGTAACGGAAAACACCTTCGGTGATATTCTGACTGACGAAGGTTCTGTAATCAGTGGTTCTATGGGCTTGCTTCCTTCTGCTTCCACAGGCGAGAGTACTCCGGTGTTTGAACCGATTCACGGTTCATGGCCGCAGGCTAAAGGATTGAATATTGCTAATCCGTTGGCACAAATTCTTTCCGTAGCTATGTTGTTTGAGTATTTCGATTGCAAAGAAGAGGGTGCGCTGATTCGTAAAGCAGTAGACGCTTCTTTGGATGAGAATGTACGTACACCGGAAATTCAGGTGGCTGACGGTGCTAAATACGGAACGAAAGAAGTAGGACAGTGGATTGTTGATTATATCAAGAAAGCTTGATATTCTACACCACAGATTACACCGATTCACACAGATTGCTGATGGAGCTGTATAACAGCCCTTTATAAATAATTTCACCCACGTTATAGCTATCTAGTCGCCCCTTAGAATGTGCTTTTACGCCTAATAATCAACATATTAATATATAAATTGCTTTGATATATCTGCAAGTTTTTGTATCTTTATGGTTGAAAACTTGCAGATTATTATGATAAACAAGACCACCCCTCAGCCCTCCTTGTTCAGCTCTTTGACAGACCAGCTGAATCCCAGGCATCCCTTATACCTGCTTGCCAATAAGATAGACTGGCGCCGTTTTGAAGAAGCTTTCTCCCCGCTATACTGTGCCGT
>NZ_GG774817.1:9038-12516 GCF_000163675.1 Bacteroides sp. D22
CCAAACAGGAAAGACAGTTATTACACACGCAAGAAGAAACATAAGCTATTCTGCAAGCGTGCAGGAATAGAGCCGACTATCGGGCATTTGAAATCAGACTTTCGTTTAGGACGCAACTTTTATAAAGGTGTGTTCGGGGATGTTGTCAATCTGCTCTTAGCCGCAGCAGCGTACAACTTCAAAAGAGCCATGAGGGTTCTTTGGCTACTTGTTGAAAAAATCTGCGGGACACTGTTTTCTTGCAATATCCCGCAGATGAGTACTTTTTAAGGGACGACTATTTAAGAAACGGAATTCATCATCTACAGTGAAAGAGTGGAGCGTCATCTTTTTATCTACTGCGTCCGTATCTTTTGTGTTTTTTACATCTTCTATTCTATTTCTGAACTCCTGCAATTGCATATCCGTACCGACTACAGTCAGTTTATCCTGCGGATAAATAGGTTCAGAACTTTTCGGAATGTATATATTCAAATCACCACGCGTGATTGCAACCACATTCACTCCAAAATTTTGCCTGAATGAAAGTTCTCCTAAAGACTTGCCGATGTAATCGGAATAAGGCGATACTACGACAGACGTCAAATCAAGGTCCTTGTCATTGAACTCGCTATTGAAACTTGTTTTTAGCGGGTGTCGTTTTTTAGCAACCTCTTCCCGTCGGTTAAGATTGGCTAGGAATCTCGTTTCCAATCGTGAATATTGCGTGAGGTCTTCCCTAAGAATAAGAATCAATGCCACAACAGCTATGGCAATGATCACACTTATTCCCCAGTTCAGCTTGAAGTAGCTGATAACTACGCTAGTGATGAAGAAAAGAGCAACAGATACACGGCCTAGAACGAGAGAAACCAGTCGTCCGTGATTGTAATTCTTATCTCTCCATAGCTTCAGGAATAATTCGGAAGAGTTGTATTTGTTGGAGATGAGTGCCCACAAAAAAGGAGTCATAAGCAAAAGGGTACCCAGACACATCACCAGATTGATCCAGATGGTAACAGGAGCAAACATTTCACTGATGGCGGGATAAATGAATTGTATAGACAGCAGCCAGATAGCAGTGAGCAATACGCTATAAATAATAACCCTGCCAATCATGTTTTTTAGTAATTTCTTCCAATCACTATCGTGGTTCATGGTCTTCTTGCCGGAAGCATAACGATCTAATGTTTCCTGTACTTTAGTAGGCAATATTTTGTAAAGCCATTCGGCAAAAGGATTGGCCAAACGGATAAAATAAGGAGTCGTGAAAGTGGTGATAACAGATACAGCCACAATGATTGGTGAAATAAACGGATCGAGCACTTTGAGCGAAACACCCAGTCCGGCAATGATGAAAGCAAACTCTCCAATTTGTGCCAGGCTGAATCCGGATTTGATAGAAGTGTTCAGTGGCTCTCCGGATAAGAGTACGCCAAATGAAGAGAAAATGGCTTTACCGATAATGGTAACCAGAGTAATGATGATAACAGGCCAGGCATATTCTACCAATACCGCCGGATTCACCAGCATACCGACTGATACGAAAAAAATAGCTCCGAAGAGGTCTTTTACCGGTTGTATGATATGTTCGATGTGCTCGGCTTCGATGGTTTCGGCAAGAATAGATCCCATGATAAATGCACCTAACGCCGTTGAAAAGCCTGTATAGGTGGCCAATACCACCATTCCCAGACAAAGACCGATTGAAACAATCAAAAGCGTCTCATTATTCATCAGCTTCTTTGCTTTTTTAAGAAAAGCCGGAATAACGAAAATACCGATGAGAAACCACAGGATTAAAAAGAAAACGACTTTGAGAACACTAATCAATAAGTCTTCACCCACAAAGTCCTGACTTACCGCCATTGTAGAAAGAAGTACCATCATTAAAATGGCAATCAGGTCTTCCACTACCAGAGTACCGAATACGATGCCCGTGAAACGCTGGTTGCGTAACCCCAAATCATCAAAGGCCTTGATGATAATTGTGGTAGACGACATAGACAACATTCCCCCAAGAAAGATGGAATTCATTGTGCCCCATCCTAACAATTGTCCTACCAGAAAACCTATGAGCAACATACTGACGACTTCGGTGGTGGCCGTAATAAAAGCTGTGGAACCTACATTCATGAGCTTTTTAAAACTAAACTCCAGTCCAAGTGCAAAGAGCAGGAATATAACACCTATTTCCGCCCATATATTGATATTTTCGATATCTCCCACTGTGGGGAAAATATTTATATAAGGCCCCGCTAGTAATCCGGCAATGATGTAACCTAAGACTAAAGGTTGTTTCATCCATTTGAACAGCAAGGTTATTACACTGGCCGATATTAATATCAGCGCAAGGTCGGCAATCAAAGTTGGTAAATGTGACATTTAGTGATGGATTTATTCATTTTTTTCTTCCTGATAGTTAGACAGAAAAGAGCCAAGGGACATGGATGTTCAGCTCTTTTCTTTTTCGAGAGTGTCGGCAGTCAATTATTCATTATATTGTTTTCCTCTATAAAAAGAGGGAAACAATATAATAGATAGCTGCTGCCAGGAGTCCACTGACCGGAATTGTAAGAATCCAGGCAGTCATGAGACTTTTTGTTATTCCCCAGCGAACGGCAGAGAGGCGTTTAGTTGCACCTACTCCGATGATTGCACCTGTGATAGTATGTGTTGTACTAACGGGGATTTTCAGCATTTCCGTAATGTAGAGAGTGAAAGCACCGGCTGTTTCGGCAATTACTCCTTCCAATGGGGGTACTTTGGTGATTTTGGTTCCCATTGTCTTTACTATTTTCCAACCTCCGGACATGGTGCCGAGTGAGATAGCGGTGAAGCACGAAAAAGCAACCCAGTCGGGAAGGTCATTGATGCTGTTGATACCCATACCCAATCCCATAGAATGAGCGGCTATCATGGCAGCGGCAATAATACCCATTACTTTCTGTGAGTCATTCAATCCATGTCCGACGCTGAAGAGGGCGGAAGAAACGAGCTGCAACCTCTTAAACCAGACTTCAGCTGTATGAGGATGTGCACGGCGGCAGATGTAAAGCACAAACAGAGTGAAACCGAAAGCAATCACCATTCCGATAAAAGGAGCCAGAAAGATGAAAGCTGCAATTTTAAAAATGATATTAAGTTGAATTGCTTCAAACCCGTTTGCCATAATGGCAGCTCCTGCAAATCCTCCGATAAGCGTATGTGAGGATGAAGACGGGATACCTTTCCACCATGTTACCAGGTTCCAGGTGATGGCTGCTATGACTCCTGCCAATATAATAGGTAAAGTGATATATTGTTCTACCACCGTTTTGGATACTGTATTGGCAATACCGAATCCGCCTATGATGTATTTGGCAATGAAAAAAGCAACGAAATTGAAGAAAGCAGCCCATAGTACAGCTTGAAAGGGGGTAAGCACCCTGGTAGATACGATTGTAGCTATTGAGTTTGCTGCATCGTGAAAGCCGTTGATATAATCAAATATCAGAGC
>NZ_GG774817.1:12536-26959 GCF_000163675.1 Bacteroides sp. D22
GGTGATGGCTGCTATGACTCCTGCCAATATAATAGGTAAAGTGATATATTGTTCTACCACCGTTTTGGATACTGTATTGGCAATACCGAATCCGCCTATGATGTATTTGGCAATGAAAAAAGCAACGAAATTGAAGAAAGCAGCCCATAGTACAGCTTGAAAGGGGGTAAGCACCCTGGTAGATACGATTGTAGCTATTGAGTTTGCTGCATCGTGAAAGCCGTTGATATAATCAAATATCAGAGCCAGAATAATGATAGTCACTAATAATTCCATGTGTTCCGGCTTACTTTATGCGTACTTTACAATCAGGTTTTTCAGAATCTTGCCTACATGCTCTGCGGCATCGGTCGTTTTCTCCAGTTCATGCATGATTTCCTTGATCTTTATCAGTTCAATGCAGTCTTTTTCTTCTTCAAATAGCCTGGTGATAAAGAATTCATATACGTCATCTGCCTGATTCTCGATTTCATGTAATCTTGAGCAATATTCCCGGAGAAGAGTCGGTTTCTTACGGAATGTTTCAAGTTCGTCCATGGCTTTACAGATGTAGGTCGCTTCTTCCTGAATCAAACGGCTCAATTCTTTGCCGTTCTCCGAGATAGGACGGGGATTGTAAATAGAGATTCGTTTGGCACAACTATTTATTCCGTCGATGACATCATCCATGCAGGAAGCTAAGTCATGAATATCTTCACGGTCGAAAGGAGTGATGAATGTAGTGCCCAATTCATCAAAAATCCGATGCGTCAGTTTGTCCCCTTCACGTTCCAGCTCTTTGATTTTCTTGTAGTAGTCTGCACGTTCTGTTGGTGAGTCATGTTGCAAGCTTTCTGTTAAAACAACGGATGCCTTACAAAGTACTTCTGAAAGTTGTTTCAGCAATGGGAAAAATTTGGGCTCTTTTGGAGTAAACCGACTAAAAAAAGAATTTTTCATAAGTGTAAAAACTTTAAATTGTTTTTTCTTCTCTATTTATATTAGTAACAAATGAATACAGATTATAGTTTGGTGTTTTAAGACTTTAGTTTGGCCCGTACTACCTCTATGATTGCAGGCAATATAGAGATGAATATGATGGCAACGATCAGCAGTTTCAAGTTCTCTTGTACAAACGGAAGGTCTCCGAAGAAATAACCGGCGTAGCAGAATATGCCGACCCAAGCCGCACCACCCGCTAAATTATACATCATAAAATAGTAATAGTTCATCTTTCCCATTCCTGCTACGAAGGGGGCAAACGTGCGTACTATCGGGACGAATCTGGCAAGAATAATTGTTTTCCCACCATATTTCTTATAAAACTCGTGTGTCTTCTCCAGATGGCTTTGTTTGAATATCTTGGAATTGGGATTATTAAAAAGCTTTCGACCGAAGAAATGTCCGATCATGTAATTGCAGGAATCGCCTAATACGGCAGCGGCAAATAAAATGATAACGAGTATATGCACACTGATAGGCATGTCAGGTAAGGCAGAAATAGCTCCTGCAACGAAGAGTAGAGAATCACCGGGAAGAAAAGGAGTGACCACTAATCCGGTTTCACAGAAGATTATAAAAAACAAAATGGCATACGTCCAGGCGTGATAATCACGCACAATCATAACCATATATTGATCGATATGAAGGATGAAATCTAATAAAAAGTCCATTTTATATACTTTGGTTGTTATGGTAAAAAAAGAATGTTATTGGCTTCCAGACCATAGTGAATACTCTTTTCACTCAAATGGAGGATGCAAACCGAAAGTGAGGCATCAAAGACTGGAATAGTCTTATGCCGGAAAAATATAAAATGGCTAAATGAGTATGTGGCCTAATGAATAGATATGATATCTATCAGAATATTTAAAAAGATTGGTATAATATGAAAAACCTGTCCATTGGTTTTGAGGAAGCTGGATCTTCAGAGAGCTTAGTATACGGATAGTGACAGAAGGAATATTGAATCGTAGTATCTTTAAAGGAGAGAGGTGGCGGAAGGAGAATGGATTTAAAACGCCATTATCGTTATTGTAATCTTGCTTTCCGGTGTATTCTTTTGTTTTGACTAGTTTCTGTTCTTTATCCAGCTGTATGATATTAGTTTTGGAGGTGTATGATTTGGTATAGGTTTGTATACTGGTACTACCGGTTTCTAACCGGTATGCCTCCTGTGCTTCATCGGAAATCAGATGGAATCCCCAATTCAGAAATACGCCTAATAGTATACAGAATATGTACTTCATCATAACGGTCGCAAAGGTAGAAACTATTTTTATATGAAATACATATTCACAAGCATAATTAACAATTATAATTGTAGCTCTATCGGGAGGTATTCATTATAGTTATGTTAACTTCTGTTGTTTACAGTGAATACAGTAGTCGTAATGCACAGTTCGCAGTTTTCCGCACTTGGGGCAGGTGTATTTATGATTTTGCCATATTAAGAAGTTTTCTTCTCCCTGTTCTTTTATGAATGTAAGATTCATAATCATACTCATTTTGTATTTGTTTTGGTATCTTGCATCTAGTGCTTTTAATCGTTTGCAAGGGAAATTTGTGCATTCAAAACAATAATACTTTTTCTTATCACATGAGAAAATAATACAGTTTTGGCAACTTTTCCGAATTTTTCCTGTTTGGGTTCTACAACCGGGGCAAGGCTTTTTTATATCTTGAAAAGCATAACATAATGCGCAGTCCATTCCACAGGGTGCGATGGAACTGATTCTGACTGTCCTCTTGAATATCATTGGCGTATAAGTTATCCCGTTAGTACATAGCTTCTCTTTAGTCTTTTCAAATCCCAGACTTTGATAAAAAGGAATGGCGTATGTGGACGAATTAACAGTCATTTCATCTACCGGACAATCATTGATAGCGAAACAGAATAATTGTCTGCCGATACCTTTGCATTGGTACTTTTTTCGGATAAAGAATAAAGAAAGATGTTTTCCTTCATTCTTCGTCCCCATAATGCCGACCAGATTCTTATCCTCAAAAGCACCGTAAATCACTAATTCATTCATCAGTTGCTCGCTGGAGATAAAGCTTTTGAATGAATTCAAACCTTCTTCATCGAAGTCTTCCGCTCCGCATTGTATATATACCTCCAATGCTAACGATGCAGCCAGGGCGTATTCGGTCTTGTCTAATTTGCGTATCATAGTGATTGCTTTTATCATTAATTTGCCGGGAAAATTACTATTAATTTCCGGATATGGTATTGAAATCTGATTTCTTTTTCTTTTTTTTGTAAAAGCTGTAGGGTATTTCCGGTTTGAGCGCTCTTATTAGTAGAAACGCAATTTATTTACCTTTAAAAAGCATCAGTATGAAGAATGTAGAAAAACACTTGGTTGGATGGCTATCAGTTTGTTTGCTGCTTTGTAGCTATCCTGTGTGGGCGCAAGGAGATGCCGGAGATTATCTTACGATTGTTGGTATGGTGAAAGACAAGCAAAATAAAAAAGCTCTGGAGAACGTAAATGTATCGGTGCATGGTAGCAATATCGGTACTGTGACCAATGCGGAAGGAGAATTTGCTTTGAAGATTAAAAAAACGGAAACCCCGCGTGAACTGGACATTTCACATATCGGTTATGTAAATACTCATATCTCTTTGGAGAAAGAAACAGCCGCTATGTTGACAGTTTGGTTGACGCCTCATTCCAATCTATTGAATGAAGTGGTGGTATTTGCCGAAAATCCACGTATAATTGTAGAGAAAGCAATCAATAAGATCCCTTTAAATTATAGTGATAAGCGTGATATGCTGACGGGATTTTACCGGGAAACCGTACAGAAAGGGCGTCGATATATCGGTATATCGGAGGCAGTGCTCGATGTGTCCAAAACAGCCTATACCAATAGAAATATAAACTATGACAAAGTACGGGTGGAGAAGGGACGTCGCCTGCTTAGTCAGAAAGCGAGTGACACATTAGCTGTCAAAGTTGTGGGTGGTCCTAATCTGGGCGTCACTTTGGATGTCGTGAAGAACAAGGGAGCGTTACTCGATTTTGAAGAATTGAATAATTACGAATTCTGGATGGCAGAATCCATGCTTATAGATAATCGTATGCAGTATGTTATTAATTTCCGCCCGAAAGTCATTCTTATGTACGCTTTGTTATATGGTAAATTGTATATCGATCGTGAACGGTTGTCATTCACCCGTATAGAAATGAGTCTGGATATGCAGAATAAATCGAAGGCGACTACCGCAATTCTGTATAAGAAACCTCTCGGTTTAAGATTCAAACCGCAAGAACTCTCTTACCTGGTCACTTATAAAGATGTAGATGGAAAAACGTATCTGAACTATATTCGTAACACAATCCGTTTTAAATGTGACTGGAAGCGGAAGTTGTTTTCCACGAGCTATACGGTAGCTTCCGAAATGGTAGTGACCGATAGAAAAGAAGGAGTATTGGAGAATATACCCAACAAAGAAGCTTTCAGCCTGAATCAAATATTTTATGATAAGGTAGACGAATACTGGAATCCGGACTTTTGGGGAAACTACAATATCATCGAACCTACGGAATCTTTAGAGCACGCAGTGGATAAATTGAAAAAGCAATCGAATTGAAACAGGGATAGTTTTCTTATATTTGAAGTCAATCATAAAGAAAAGCAAGTATGCTGGATGAACTGCTCATACTAAAAAAGATAAAGGAAGGTGACATAAAAGCGTTTGAGGAACTCTTTCGCCGTTACTATTTTCCTCTTTGCTGTTATGCGGCAGGCATTACCGGGCAGATGGCGGTAGCGGAAGAGATTGTAGAAGAGCTTTTCTATGTGCTTTGGAAAGAAAGGGAGCGCTTACAGATTTTCCAGTCCGTTAAGAGCTATCTGTACAGGGCGACTCGCAATCAATCTTTGCAGTATTGTGAACACGAAGAAGTTAGGAATAGATACCGTGAAGCAGTATTGAACACTTCCAATCCGGAGCAGTCGACAGATCCTCATCAACAGATGGAGTATGAGGAATTACAGAAATTCATAAATAACACTCTTGAAAAGCTGCCAGTCCGCAGACGACAGATTTTTGAGATGCATCGTTTGGAGGGGCGGAAATATGTGGAGATAGCAACACAGCTTTCTCTTTCAGTAAAAACAGTAGAAGCTGAAATGACAAAAGCCCTCCGGACATTACGAGAAGAAGTTGAAACTTATATTCACATGAAGTGATGAAAAC
This sequence comes from Bacteroides sp. D22, assembly GCF_000163675.1. Lineage (NCBI taxonomy): Bacteria > Pseudomonadati > Bacteroidota > Bacteroidia > Bacteroidales > Bacteroidaceae > Bacteroides > Bacteroides sp. D22. The sequence goes on from NZ_GG774817.1 coordinate 17,725, forward strand.
AGAAATTTATAAAATAAAGACAGATCAGGCATGGAACCGATTGTATAATCGCCTGGACAATGACCGTTTACTTGCGAAAGTTGATGAAGGCCGTTCTATACGCAAACATTCACAATGGATCAGATACGGAGCAGTTGCCGCCGTTTTGATAGGCTTCGTCTGGGGAGCTTTGTATTGGATGACCGGTTCTGAAAGAGAACCGGTACGGAATTTTCTTACACAGGAAAATCAAGGCATTTCCACTTTGGCAACGACTCTTGAAGACGGTTCTGTGGTACTTTTGGCAAAGGAAACCTCCTTATTATATCCGGAGCACTTTATTGCTGATAAACGGGAAGTGAGTTTGCAGGGAAATGCTTTCTTCGACGTAGCAAAGAAGCAGGGACAACCCTTTTGGATTGATACGGAACAAGCTAAAATTGAAGTTTTGGGAACCGCTTTCAGTGTACAGAGCGATGAACATGCTCCGTTCCGTTTATCTGTACAAAGAGGGATTGTGAAAGTTACTCTAAAAAAAGGAAATCAGGAATGTTATGTAAAAGCGGGAGAGGCAGTAGTGGTGCAATCGCAACGATTAGTCGTTCTCGATGCGGATAAAGAGAATGAAGAGTGGGGGAGCTTCTTTAAACACATACGTTTTAAAGATGAATCTTTGGCGAACATTCTGAAAGTGATGAACCTGAATTCGGATAGTTTGCAGATTCAAGTGGCTTCACCTGCATTGGAGGAACGTAGGTTGACGGTTGAATTTTCTGATGAGTCTTCTGAAGTCGTAGCTACTCTGATAGCTAGCGCACTCGGTCTGCAATGTGTCCGGCAAGGGGATATTCTTTTGTTATCAGAATAAAACTCATTTAAACTTGAGAAAATGAAACAGGCTTATTGCTATCTATCCATTCTATTCATACTCTTTTTCGTAGTCGATACGATGAGAGCGGATGGGGGCGATGTATTGGAACGGATAGTTCGGCTTCCCAAGTCAAAAGGCACTGTTTATTCATTATTAGGTAATGTCTCCCAACAGTCGGGATATATGTTTATTTATGACAGTAAAGTTATTGATAATGATGCTGTCGTGAAGATAAAGGGAGGAGAACGGTCTATTCGCCAAGCAGTGTATGATATAGTAGGAGATACCGGTTTGGAGTTTCAGGTGATTGGTACTCATATTCTGATTACTCTCCCTTCGGAGAAAAAGATTCATATACAACAGGATTCCATTTCGGAGCAGCCTATTAACTTTTCCATTACCGGCACTTTGCTGGATAAGGAGACGGGTGTGCCCATCTCTTCAGCTACTGTTGGAGTGAGGCGGACATCTATCGGCAGCATAACAAATCAGAATGGAGATTTTAAACTGTCCTTACCCGATTCTTTAAAAAACGATTCGATTACCTTTTCTCATATAGGTTATCTTTCACAAGATATAGAGTTTGCTTTGTTGATTGGACGGCACAATATACTTAGTCTCGAACCTAAAGTGGTTTCTTTGCAGGAAGTAGTGATTCGTCGAAGTGAACCAAAGAAACTTTTGCGAGAAATGATTGAACGGAGGGAACAGAACTATTCGCATACTCCCGTGTATCTGACTACCTTTTATCGTGAAGGAGTTCAGTTGAAAAACAAATTCCAAAACTTGTCGGAAGCAGTGTTCAAGGTTTATAAGACATCCTCACATTCTGCAATGCCAGATCAAGTGAAGCTGTTGAAAATGAGTCGGCTAAGCAATGTGGAAGCGAAAGATAGCTTATTGGTAAAAGTGAAGTCGGGAATTCAGGCTTGTATTCAGATGGATATCATAAAAGATATGCCCGAATTCCTGATTCCCAGTATCGAGAATAGCATTTATACCTATACTTCGGAGGGCGTGACATTTTTAGAAGACCGGTTTGTAAATGTGGTGCATTTTGAACAGAAAAAAGGAATCAGTGAACCTCTTTTTTGCGGAGAACTATTCCTTGATTCTGAAACGAGCGCCTTATTGCAAGCCCGTCTGGAAGTTCATCCTGTATATGTGAAAAATGCGGCGGGTATGTTCGTCGAAAGGCGCGCACGCAACATACGCATGATTCCTCAAAAAGTGGTATATACCATTTCTTATAAACCGTGGCAAGGAACTTATTACATACATCATATCCGGGGCGATCTTCATTTCAAAGTGAAACGTACAAAAATGCTGTTTGGCAGTCGTGATCTTCATATCTGGTTTGAGATGATTACTTGCAAGGTGGAAACCGGACAGGTAGTCGCGTTTCCCCGTACAGAAAGATTGCCTACTCGTACAATCTTCTCCGACACATATTTCAAATACGATGAGAACTTTTGGAAAGACTTCAATGTGATCCCATTGGAAGAAGAAATCAGCAAACTAATAGAAAAAATCTCTTTGAAGATAGAAGAAATAGGTGATTGATTTGTTTTGCCATTCAACGGGATTGCTGTACCTTTGCCCCCGGTTTAAAAGATTGTATGTTATGGAATTACCAAAAGATCCGATGATGTTGTTCAGCGTCATCAATATGAAGTTGCGCGACTGCTATTCTTCACTTGACGAACTTTGTGAAGATATGAATGTGAACAAGGATGAATTAGTGAATCAGTTGAAAGCCGCAGGCTTTGAATATAGTGCGGAACACAATAAGTTCTGGTAATCATCTCCTTGTTTACAGCTTATAAATAGAGTATTTCTACTAAAAACATAGTGACGCTATCCGACAAAGATAGTGACGGTATGAGACAATGATGCCGTCACTATCCCGAGCATATAGCGTCACTATAATTTTCTACCTTCATCTAAACGTCATCAGGAATCATGCGTTTATTCCTATCGTATATACCGACAATGATTTCCGCCAGTTCTCCCTCTCTTGTTAATAAAAGCAAAATACCAAATCCCATATTTAACTTCACCTGCCTTCCGCGTTCTAACTAATAAAGTTCAGAAAAAGAATTGATGATAAACGAGAATAAAATTCGTGAAGCTTGTGCCTCGAATCGCGAACGGGGATTCAAGATGCTGATGGACTCTTTTCAGGTGCCGATATATAATTATATCCGTAGACTGGTTGTATCTCATGAAGATGCGGAAGATGTGCTTCAGGAAGTCTTTATCCGGGTATTCCGGCATATCGATCAGTTTCGCGAAGAAAGTTCATTGTCAACCTGGATTTACCGGATTGCGACGAATGAGAGTTTACGCTTGCTTAACGGATGTAAAGATGAGGGAGTTGTTTCCGCAGAAGATGTTCAGGAAGAGTTGATGGGCAAGTTGAAGGCTTCCGATTACATTGATTATGAGAATGAGTTGGCAGTAAAGTTTCAGGAAGCTATTTTAAGTCTGCCGGAAAAGCAACGGCTGGTATTCAACTTGCGTTATTATGATGAACTTGAATATGAAGAGATCGCCCGTGTACTGGATAGTAAAGTGGATACACTAAAAGTGAATTACCACTATGCGAAAGAGAAGATAAAGGAATATATATTAAACAGATAGAACGATGAAAAAGGATTTTGATTTTGATGATATTGGAAAACGGACACCTTACCGTACCCCCGATGGATTCTTCGAGGACGTGCAACGAAAGGTGATGGAACGTGCCGGAGTGAAGCAACAGCGGAAGTCTCATACGAAGCTGATTATTTCTACGGTGATTACCATAGCAGCCGTATGGGTCGGATTTCTGTTTGTTCCGTCTTTGCGACAGGCAGATGAGGTGACAACATCTTCTTCGAAAGTATTAGCCAATGGTACGGAACCGGTAGATAAATGGATTAAAGAACTATCAGATGAGGAGTTGGAAGAGCTCGTCAGCTTCTCTGAAAATGATATATTTTTGAATTAAGTAACTCAATTAATTATTTTAAACGTGAAGATTATGAAGACTAAATTTATTTATGTAATTTTGGCCGTTCTCCTGATGGGAAGCCAGATGACTTTGTCTGCACAGAATACGGATAATAAACAAAAAAAACAGCGTCCTACACCAGAACAAATGGTGCAGATGCAGACTAAACAAATAGTAAATACATTGATGTTGGATGATGCAACGGCAGCTAAATTTACTCCGGTATACGAGAAGTATCTGAAAGAATTGCGTGAATGTCGTATGATGACTCATAAGGCGAGAACAGAGAAAACTAAAGCACAAGGCACAGACGCTAATGCTAAGAAAGAACGTCCGTCCATGACTGACGACGAGATTGCAACCATGTTGCGGAACCAGTTTACTCAAAGCCGTAAAATGCTGGATATTCGTGAAAAGTATTACAATGAATTCAGCAAGATACTTTCGCAGAAGCAGATTTTGAAGATTTATCAGCAGGAAAAGATGAATGCTAATAAATTCAGAAAGGAATTTGACCGCAGAAAAGGTCAGAAACCGGGACAGGGACACCACCAGGGACAAAGACCTCGTGCTCCGCGTCAAGGCCAGAAATAAAGATTAGGTTTATTTTATTATAGTTTTATTTTACTAAATCAACACAATTTGAACATAGGCAGCCATATTTATTCTTTTCAGTACCGTTTGATTACTTGTTATGTCTTGTTACTGATTAGTTTGACTGTTTTTGCTCAGTCCGGCAAAGAGCGTTTTTCCGGTCGTGTGATTGATACTGAAACCAATCAGCCGGTACCGTTTGCTACGGTCCGGCTTTTGGCTTTACCGGATAGTACATTGTTGGGCGGCGGTGCTACGGATGCTATCGGTAAATTTCAACTTTCCGTTTCCGTTCCTACTGCGACTAAGGCGAAGTCTTTATTATTGCAAGTTTCATATATCGGATATAAACCTGTTTTTCATCTCATTTCCATTTCCCGCAAAAGCACCTCCTATGAATTGGGAAATATCAATCTGACTCCGGAAAGTTATGCTTTGGATGAGGCCGTAGTAGTAGGTCAAGCCCCGATGGCGGTGACGGAAGGAGATACAACAGTCTTCAATGCTTCCGCCTATCGTACTCCCGAAGGTTCAATGCTTGAAGAGTTGGTGAAACAACTTCCGGGAAGCGAAATAGATGCGGACGGTAAGTTATTGATACATGGTAAGGAGGTAAAGAAGATTTTAGTAGACGGTAAAGAGTTTTTCTCTGATGACCCGAAAGCCGCCCTTAAAAACCTTCCCGTGGAGATGGTGGAGAAGTTGAAAGCCTATGAACGCCAATCAGATTTGGCGCGTCTCACTGGGATAGATGACGGAGAGGAAGAGATGATTCTGGATCTGTCTGTGAAAAAGGACATGAAATTGGGTTGGATGGAGAATTTTATGGGAGGATACGGGAGTAAAGACCGTTATGAATTAGCCAATACCTTGAACCGCTTTCGTGAAAACTCTCAATTAACGATTATCGGGAATCTGAATAATACCAATAATCAGGGATTCTCGGAATTGCAAAATGAATCTTCAAATGCTACAGGTAATATCCGTAATCGAATGGGGCTGACTACTTCCCGTTCATTGGGACTAAACGCGACTCATGACTGGAAGCGGGTTAAATTACGCTCCAATCTTCAATACGTGGGTACAGACCGTTTGGAAGACAGCCGTACAACGGTCGACAACTTCCTTCGCGAGGATCGGTCAATCAATCTGGGCACGAACAATAGCCGGTTGCAGAATCATGAGCTGGTGGCCAATGCTTTTCTTGAATGGAAAATGGATTCTGTTACTACATTGATTTTCCGTCCTCAATATCGTTTCTCGGCCAATGACAGAGAGAATAGTGGCTTTCAGGAAGGGTGGGGGAATGATGTGTTGTTGAATGAGAGAGAGTCCTCCGGCACCAACCATAATTCTCGGTATAACCTGACGATGATGTTACAACTTAGCCGGAAATTGAGTCGTTTGGGGAGAAATGTCGCTTTGAAAGTAGACTATGGTACTAATGCTTCATCTACCGACCGGAAGAGCCTTTCCACCACCCGGTACTTCAAAAATAATACGAAGAAGATTCAGAATCAGAAAATAGAGGATGATGTGGACGGGTATAATTACCGGGTGCAACTGGTATATGTAGAACCGTTGCCGTGGCGGCATTTCCTGCAACTCCGTTACAGCTATCAGTATAGAGTGAACAATTCGGATCGTTTTGTCTATGACTGGGATAAGGAACTGGAAGAGTTTGCTCCCGACTTTGATGAAGACTCCAGTAACCGTTTTGAAAATCAATACAGTAATCACTTGGTGAACCTTGCCATACGTACTTCACAGAAAAAGTATAATTATAATATTGGAGTTGATTTTGAACCACAAAAGTCTGTCAGCCATTCTTTGTTGAGCGACGCTCCCGAAGATCAGTTGGAAAGATCAGTCATGAATTTCTCACCCACAGTCAATTTCCGTTACAAGTTTTCAAAACGTACCCGTTTGCAAATTGTGTATAGAGGAAAAGGAAAACAGCCAAGCGTACGCGACCTCCAACCTGTGACCGACCGTACCAATCCTTTAAATATCCGTGTCGGTAACCCTTCGTTGAAGCCTTCATATACGAATACGTTTACATTGAATTTTAATTCCTACAATACCAAACATCAGCGAAATATGGTAGCTACCGCTTTGTTCGAGAATACCATTAATAATGTAACCAATCAGGTGACTTATGACAGCGAAACCGGTGTGCGAACGACGTCTCCGGTCAATATGAATGGTAATTGGCGCGCCATGGGGTCTTTTTCTCTCAATACCCCTTTTAAGAATCGTAGCTGGATATTTCGCACTTACTCCTATCTGCAATACCGGAATCAGAATGGCTATACAACTCTGAATAAAGAAGAACCGGTGAAAACCTCCGTACAGCATTTAACGGGACGTGAGCGTCTACGGCTTACTTATCGTACCCGTCAAATGGAACTTACGGGGCTTGTCGGCCTGATTTATAACAATTCTTATAATGATGTGCGGGAGAAACGTACTGAAACTTTTGATTATCAGGCAGGAACCCAACTGCAACTTTATCTGCCTTGGGGGATGGAACTATATAATGACCTGACTTATTCTCTCCGCACCGGTTATGGTTATGAAGGTTATGCCAAAGAGAATTTCATGTGGAACTGCCAACTGTCAAAAGCCTTTCTAAAAAAGAAACAGTTATTAATCCGTTTCAAGATCTATGATATTCTCCATCAGGATATTTCTTTGATACGCACAATTACCGCCACCGCCATTCGTGACACGGATTATAATGCACTGGGGTCTTACTTTATGGTACACGCTATACTTCGTCTGAATATGATGGGAAGATAATTAGAAATTAAATCTTCATGAGTTTGAAAACCACAGCTAGGTTTTGATTGTTGTATGTCCTACGTATAAAACAATGTAAGGCTGGCTGAATGTTTCGACTGATAAAAAAGATAAAAGATAATGGTCGTTGGCGCATTTTTAAACTGAAGTTGATTGATGCACGACTTTACTTTGTCAGTATCTTCGTAGGATTACTGACGGGGCTTGTTGCCGTGCCTTATCATTACCTGTTACAGTTCTTCTTTAATCTCCGCCATGATTTTTTTGATTCTCATCCCAAGTGGTATTGGTATATCCCTCTTTTCCTGTTGATGTGGGGAATACTTGTATTCGTATCCTGGCTGGTGAAGAAAATGCCGCTTATTACCGGCGGGGGGATTCCGCAAACACGTGGAGTTATTAATGGGAGGGTTGATTATAAGCATCCTTTTCTGGAATTGGTTGCGAAGTTTGTGGGTGGGATACTTGCATTAAGTACCGGATTGTCTTTGGGGCGTGAAGGACCTTCCGTACAGATAGGTTCGTATGTCGGATATTTGGTATCAAAATGGGGGAGGGTGCTTAGTGGCGAACGGAAACAATTATTGTCTGCCGGTGCAGGTGCCGGATTGGCGGCTGCTTTTGCTGCCCCATTAGCTTCCTCATTGTTGGTTATCGAATCTATTGAGCGGTTCGATGCACCTAAAACAGCCATTACCACGCTTTTGGCAGGAGTCGTGGCAGGCGGGGTTGCCAGTTGGATTTTTCCCATCAATCCTTATTTTCATATAGATGCCATTGTGCCTGGAATGACTTTTTGGGGGCAGGTGAAACTGTTTCTTTTGTTGGCGGCAGTAGTTTCTGTTTTTGGAAAATTCTTTTCTGTCACTACTCTTCAGATGAAACGTATTTATCCCGCTATTAAGCATCCTGAATACGTGAAGATGCTGTATTTGCTTTTTATTGCTTTTTTGATTTCTATGGCCGAGTTTAATCTGACGGGAGGAGGGGAACAGTTCTTGCTATCACAGGCCATGCATCCGGATACACATATTCTTTGGATTGTTGGCATGATGTTGTTGCATTTCGTTTTTAGTACCTTTTCTTTTTCTTCGGGTTTACCGGGAGGAAGTTTTATCCCTACACTGGTGACAGGAGGACTTTTGGGGCAAATAGTGGGATTGATTATGGTTCAACAGGGTGTGATTGCTTATGAGAATATCAGTTATATCATGTTGATTTGTATGTCGGCATTTCTTGTAGCAGTCATTCGTACACCTCTGACGGCTATTGTCTTAATAACCGAGATTACGGGACATTTGGAAGTCTTTTATCCTTCCATTGTTGTAGGTGGATTAACCTATTACTTTACGGAAATGCTTCAGATAAAACCGTTCAATGTAATTTTATATGATGATATGATTCATTCGCCTGCCTTTAAGGAAGAGCCCCGTTATACATTGTCTGTAGAAGTAATGAGCGGGTCTTATTTAGATGGCAAGATGGTGGATGAACTTCGTTTACCGGAACGTTGCATAATTATAAATGTGCATCGTGACCGTAAGAATTGGCCTCCCAAAGGACAGAAATTAATGCCTGGAGATCAAGTTCAAATAGAGATGGACTCACAGGATATAGAGAAATTGTATGAACCTTTAGTGAGTATGGCGAATATTTATTGAGTATAGGTGTTGGCAGTATAAATTCATAACAGTATAAAAAAGAATGAAACAGTGCAGAAATGAACGAAATTTTTTCCTACTATAAAGTTGAAAAAGGTTCTTCGTCAAATTTGGTGGTAATCTCTTTTTTATTTCAACTGTCTTCTTCTTTCTTAATCCTATAAAAAGTTGTAGATATGTTTGCTTTTTAGTAACTTTAAAGACACCACATCATTAAGAGTTACAATGCAACAAGCCATATCTACAACGTACAAATATACATCAAAAAAAGAAAATACTCCTACAAATAGGGGATTATTTCATGATTTCAGATTCAGTCTTGGTTACGATAAT
>NZ_GG774817.1:27391-35415 GCF_000163675.1 Bacteroides sp. D22
CGAAGGCAACACGGAATATGGCACTGACGAACTTTGCATATGGTATTGAAAAAGACTGGGAGGCAGTACAGGCAGCTATTGATCTCCCCTTCAGTAATGGATTACTGGAGGGGACAGTGAATAAAATTAAAGCGCTAAAAAGGCAGATGTACAATAGGGCAGGAAGTAAACTACTGAGAGCCAAGATTCTTTATTCACAATAGAAGAAGTACCACCAAATTTGACGAAGAACCGTTTTTTCAACTTTATAGAGGAGGATTACGCATCAAAATTAGGGTCACAACCGTAAGTCATAAACCAAATTCACCTTTGTGTCCTCCGTGTCCTCTGTGGTGAAAACATTATTCCATGCTCTTTAACCATGCAATTTCTTCTTTCCATTTACTTTCATCCGGCGTTTCTAGTATCAACGGCATATTATCGAATCTGGAATCTTGCATCAATCTTTCAAAAAATGCTTTTCCGATCAATCCTTCACCAATACTATCGTGACGGTCTACATGGGTGCCCAGTGCTTTTTTTGAATCATTCAAGTGCATACCTCGAAGGTAATTGAATCCCACTTCCTTGTCAAACTCATCAAATACCTTATCGTATTCATTGACAATATCATAACCAGCCGTATAAGTATGGCAGGTGTCGAGGCAAACACCCACCCGGCTCTTGTCGTTTACCCGGTCGATGATATATTTCAGTTGCCAGAATTCGCTTCCTAGATTACTTCCTTGTCCGGCAGTGTTCTCAATAACGGCTGTTACGCCACTTGTTTTTTCTAAAGCGATATTAATACTTTCTGCGATGAGCGACAGGCAATCCTCTATTGAAATTTTGTTGAGAGAACTGCCGGGATGGAAATTTAAAAGTCTCAATCCAAGCTGTTCGCAACGTTGCATTTCATCCAGAAAAGCGGCACGGCTTTTTTGAAGTCCCTCTTCTTCCGGGTGTCCCAGGTTGATAAGATAACTGTCATGTGGCAGGATATATTCCGGCTGAAAACCGTATTTCTCGCAATTCTCTTTAAAGAGGCTGATACTTTCTTCTGTTAAAGGTTTGCTTACCCATTGGCGTTGATTCTTGGTGAATAACGCAAAAGCATTTGCTCCTATTTCATGCGCATTAACGGGGGCGAACTCTACGCCCCCGGACGCGCTTACATGTGCTCCGATATATTTCATGGTTACTTCTTTATTTAATTTTACTCTGCAAATATAACGTTTTTATAGGAGTATATGTTTCTTCATCTAAAGCGGGGAGAAATTAAATCTCAAAATCCGGTAAATAGTCTGTCAGGACTTTAGTAACCTGTTTGCCTTTTACCTGATCTGTGACTATCGTTGCACCTTCCTTTTTACCGGCATCATAGTTTAAAGAAACCTTTTCCGTTTTATTGCTTACATAGATGGCAGCTTTCCCTTTTTCTGTCAGGTTACAAGTAATAGTCCAGTCGCCTACCTGAATGGTATTACCTTTGCGAACTACCTGCATATCCGGGCGGTTCTTTCCATGCGTATCCATCACTGTCAGGAAACGGGCGGTTTTACACGGAACTGTTGTAGAAGAGAAATGCCAGTGATTAGGATATTTCAACGTTTTCCCTTGTGCGTTCGTCACATTTTTCCAGTTGGTTGGCGCACAGAAGAAAGTATCTACCATCGCTTGTTCCGTTTTTGCCGAACTGAAAAGATGGGCAACAGAAACACCTCCGGCTTTATTCTTACCAATAACTTTCACTTCATCCGTCAGTTCCTGTATTTCCATAGGCAGTTCTACGGTATGTAAAAGATAACTCCATGTTACGGCTTCTTTTCCTTCCAATTCATCATAAATCACAAAAACTCCGGTAGTTCCCAATTGGATGATATGACGACGGAACATATCCAATTTGTTTTCATCCCATCCTTTTTCGGGCGTATATTGTGTACCGGATAATTCGCCACGTTTCAACCATAGAGGAGAGGTCACTTTACCATAAGCATTGGAAGCGTCTCCTACCATGTAAGCGATTTTCTCTCCTTCATACCACCGTGGAATCCAGCCATATCCTTCCGTCCCGATCTTCTGCGTCATTCCATTCACCAAAATACTGTTGTGCGCACGAGTATTACGGTAAGAATACATACAATGATCGTCTGTAAAACCAGTGCGATGTCCGCTACTGTAAAAAATGGCTTTACCTCCGTAGAATGTATTGAAAGCATTTTGATTGGCTAGTGCATGGGAAGTGGAACCGTAGGAACTGGAACGGAACGACAGCATTGCATTCTTATCTATGTCTCCCAAAGAAGTATTCATCGTACCGATTCCCGTTTCATTGAATACTTTTGCCATCGGTAATTCTGCAAGAGTAGGACCTTCTTTGGGGAGCGCTTTCTTTGTTATACAGCGATACCAGGTCAAGTCTCCGGATTTTCCGAGGAAAGTCTTCTCCATTATATCCGGTTCTTTCTGCAAAATAGTGCGTACATAAGCGGCAGCCCATGGATTGTTACATTCGCGTGCCAAGGCATCTGCATACCCTACTCGTGTACCGTTTGGCTTCATCTTACTTTCATGTGAGTTTCCTTGCCCGGCGGATTTTGAGAATGGAGGTTGTTGATAGATGACGTAGAACGCATTGTTGTTATACCAGGGGTCAGCAAAGAAATCGAATCCGCTGATACGGGAATAAAAAGCAGGAACTTCAATCAATGTGCGGAGATTGACTTGGAAATAAGAATCGCCATTGTGCCATCCTCCATCCGTGTTGAGGCCCGGCAGACGGGATACCCACTCATTGTAACAATAATCCACCCAGGTGGAAGCCATCGGCAGTTCGCCATACGTAGCAAACGCAGCCATATTCAGGATACGGAAAGTCATTTGCCAAACATGGTTATCAGCAATACGGTTTTCTAGGTGATTGACATATTCATGATAGAATTTCTTTCCATTTTCACGAATCGTTCTTAAGAGTAGTTTCTTTTCATCCGGAGTCAGCAGGTTATACCATGCGTCATACGCGGAAGTACTCATAGACAGAATGGTGGAACGGTTGAAATCTCCCGCAAAGTACTTACTATTCTTCCATGAAAGAATTTCGGAAAGACGCTCTATACCTTCTTTGTAGTATACCTCGTTTTTCGTTAGCAAGTAAGCACGTACCATGGCTTCGATATTCGCTTCTTCACGGTCTACAATCTTACGACTTTCCCGAATCAGAGCGGAACGATATTGAACGATGTTTGTCAGCTTGACAACCTGGGTCGTATCAATTTCTTCTTCCAAATGTTTCAGCGGGTGATTCAGACATTTATCGGCTTTCCGGATGTAAGCCTGTGCTTCCGGATTGTTTTTATTCCGTTCGATGATATTGTCCCAATCTTTGGCATCAAGCAAGATACGGGGATGCGTCTTGGGTAATTTGGCTAACACCTCTTGTAGAGAAGGCGGGTTGAATGTACGTATATGCCCGTCTATATAAAAATGAGAAACGGGCGACCATTCTTCTTTTCCATCCTTGTCAACGTAGGCATATTGCCAATACCATTTTCCTTTTTCAAACAGTTTGAATGGGTTGAAAAAGGCCCATTTCCTTTCAGCGGTTATCACTTCCGATTTGAATTCCGGGTCGCGTGCAATCCGGATGCGGTAAGTCACTTCCGGTTTGTAGTCTTCTTCTTCCACTCCGTCCAATACGGCACCCAAATGAGGGAATTTGTCCGGCCACATGAAACGAGGAGGATTGACAGTGATATGCTGCCCGTCCAGTGGTGAAGGCGTTTCGCGTACCTCATGCATCAATGTCTGTTGAGTCAGGCGCATGATTCCTTTTTGCGCATACCCGTTGGCGGATAGCAGAATGGTGAACAAGAGAAAAATAGATATTCGTTGTTTCATCATATAACTTTGCATTTTTTTATTCGTCGTTTGTTGTTCAGCGTTCAACGTTGTTTGAACAAGTCTTTCAGACGAACGGTCTTGTTATTAATCAGTGGGCATGCCCAAAAACCGATAAAGGTGATGTATCCTACGAAAACAAGGATAAATAGCATACCTGTGCGGAGGGATGTTGCATCTGCCAGCGTACTCACAATCATCGGACCACCGGCACCACCGACGATTGCCGAACATAAAATACCGGCGAATGAACCGTGATGCTGTGAAGCAGAGTTCAAAGCCAATGAGAATACGATGGAATACATCATGGAAATACTAAATCCGACAGCAGGGAAAGCGATCATAGCTACTTCCTTGCTTCCGAATAATGCCGATAATAATAGGATGATGGTCAGGATTCCGGAGATTTGCAGCAATCGCTTGCTGTCAATCAACTTGAGTAGAATCATACCTACGAGACAGCCGGCTGTCATCAATCCCCAGAAATAGCTCACGGCTTGCGCACCATCAGTTTGCGGATTGACTCCGTGGTATTGTTCCAGGAAGGTGCTCATAAAGATAGAAGTTCCCTGTTCCGTGCTTACGTAGCAGAAAATCCCCAGGAAAAACAACCATACATATTTCTGTTTGAACAAAGCCAGATATGAATCTTTGGACCCGCTTTTCTCATCTTCTTTCAATTCGATCTTGGGAAAGCGGGAGACACCAACGGCAATCAGCATGACTAACAACAGGATGGTAAATACCCAGTAAAGAGATACCCACGGCATTTCTCGTGGGGTGATATCGGCCAACAAGTCGATAAAGAAACCTTTCCCGGCTGTATAGGTTGCCGGGTCAAGTTCACGAATCAGATAAGTATATACCAGAGGACTTAGGAAAGAAGCGATGCCAAACATGAATTGTGCCAGTTCGGCTATAAATGCATAGTTTTCTTCTCCTCCTACAGTACGCTGGAGCGGATTCAATACAGTTTGCAACATGGCCATTCCTAATCCGATGATGAAAGAAGAAGCTAATAACATCGGATACGTATGCATACAGGCAAATAGGATGGTGCCGATGAACGGCATCAGGAAGCCACCGAATAATACCGGTTTTTCACCGAAACGGTCAATCAGTAATCCGGCAGGGATAGACATGATGGCGTATGCTAGGAAGAAAGAGGTCGGGATAAATCCCGCCATCGCCAGGTCACTTAGATTGAAGTTGTGGATAATATCCGGAATAAGTGGTCCCAGAATATTAGTAATAAACGAGATGGTGAACCAGAACGCCATAATCAGCGCCAACATTCCTAAATTCTTTCTCATAATTTAATCAGGTTTGGAGCAGATAATTGAGTAAATACAAGTGACGCAGCTCCAATACTTCCGGCCTTGTTTCCAAGAGCGGCAGCTATGATTTGAGTATTCACAGCACAGTCGGGGATGGCATAACTACGTGCTTTTTCGCTTACTTTCTGAATGTAAAAGTCTCCTGCTTCGGAGAGCCCTCCACCAATCACAATCTTTTGCGGACTGAAGATATTGATAAAGCCTGCAATTCCGTGTCCCAAAAAGTCACAGTGTTCTTCCAATGATATTTTTGCAATCGGATCTCCTTGTTTATAAAGGCGGACAATCAATTCTCCGTTAATTTCTTCATTCGGGTAGGAGATACCTGCGTCTATTATTCGTTGACTGAAGCGGCGTACCAAAGCAGAAGTGGAAGCATAGTGTTCCAGACAGCCGACGGAACCGCAAGCACACGGTTCGCCATTGGCAATGAGAGGCACGTGTCCCAGCTCCGTTCCCCGGTTGGCATAACCGTTGAACAATTTGCCGTCGATGACTACTGCACCGCCAATACCCGTTCCTACCGTCAAGAAAACAACATGAGTGGCTCCCTGACCGGCTCCGTACATTGTTTCTCCCAGTCCCATCAGATTAGCATCATTTCCCAATAAAGCCGGAAGTCCGGTTTCCGTTTCAATGCGGTCTGCCAAGTGAATGTTTTCCCAGCCGTTGATGTTTTCCGCACCTCCTAAAACAATACGGTTCGTACAATCCACAATGCCCGGTGTTCCGATTCCTATACCATCAATTTTGTAGCCTTTTTCCTGTGCAAAGGCTTTCACTTCATTGATAGCAGTAACCAACTGTCCGATGACAGCTTCTGCTGATACATCGGCTTTCGACGGTAACTTCCCTTGAAAGTAAAATACGCCTTCATTATCAATAAGGGCGTATTTTACTGAAGTTCCGCCAAGGTCAATTCCTATAGCGTATTCTTTCTCCATACCACGTTAATACTTAATACTTAATACTTAAAAACTACACTCTTTCCGCCCAAATCGGTGAACTCCAAGCCCATTGTCCGTCACGTTGGCGAACGCGCACATAGTAGTAATCCGTATCTCGCTGCGGCTCTTTATCTTCCATGTAATGTTCCAGAGTGAAACAGCTTTCCGGCATGGCACGATTGAAGAGAATAGCCTCGCTCAACCAACCGATCATGAAGTGTGAACGTGAACCTTCAAGCAATTCGCCCAACGTATGTTCAAACTTCTTGCCATTGAATTCGGCAATGACCTTACCGTTTTTTGGCATTTCCACATCAAGGATTACAGCTTGCATGGCTGCTGTAGTCGTATTCGGATTCTTGCTGCTGTACATATCCAGTTCGGTTTCCTTGTCGCCAACGGATACAATACGGTTGACATGTGTGTGGAATTCTGTTTCACCTTCTTGCGGAGAAGTGAATGCTGCGCCACGGAAACAAGGAGTTACACTATGAATCTGTCCTTTGTCTACCGACAGTTTGCCCTGCCAATGTACGTATTTCTCTTCACGATTCCAACCAAAATCAACTTTAACTTTGCAACGTACCGTATCACCTTCCGGAGCAACGGGAGTCAACGGACCGTTCATACGAGCTAAAATCTGCCCGTTCTTTACAATATCTACGTAGTCGATACAGCTTTCACCTGTGACATTCAGATAGATACGACGGCTGTTACCGCGAACTACATCACCCATGAAAGCATCGTTGAGGCGGAAGTCGATAATAATCTTATCACCGGTTGCGGCACATACATGACGGGTACGTAGAGCTTCCCAAATGGCATCGCGAGTCAGTGACGGAGCCAAAACACCGATGCGTCCGTCACCATAGCTTCCCGGATAACCGGAATGCTGGTCGGTGGAAGCCATGATACCAAACTTATTGCCCAATTCAAGACCATATTGAATGGTTCCTTCCCATTGGCGTGGTCCCATATCATGCAAATAGGGGTAGTCTCCCTGATCGCTTTCTGCCAGACCGTGACGGGAATACATTTCTACGAATGGAGTAATATCTCCTTCGGTAAAGCATTTCCAGTTGTAACCGCGATAACCACCCTGATAACCCATGTGGTGCGGGGTAACGAATACCTTATGTCCTTTTGCTTTTTCTTTCCAGTCCTCGATTGAAGTACATTCTACAAGTGGTGCGTCCAAATCATAGTTCAACGCAACATGGTCTCCATGTTCCATGCTATGAGCTTCGTATCCTACAAAAGTCAGGAATTCACCTTCCTTGTTATACTCATTTGTCATTTTTACATACTTTTCATAACCGCCTTCACGCAAACGCTTGAAAGCTCCCGTGTGGTAATCGATCACCCATTTCAGGCGGGGATCATCTGCTCCGGGAATATCCGGCCACATAGCATGAGGAGTAACACTAACAAAATCCAATTGTCCTTTCGCTGCTTCAAAAGCATCGCGCATGTCGCCGTGTCCGTATGTGATGTTACAGTGGTTGTGTAAGTCGCCCCAATACATTTTGAGGTTGCTGGCTGATGGCATAATTTTCTTAGCCTCTTTGCTTCCTGCTGCGCAAGAACCGAGCAAGCTGCCCGAAGCTGCCAGTCCGAGGAAAGACCAGCCTGTGTTTTTTAAAAACTTTCTTCTATCCATGATATAATTGTTTTTGGTTAATCTTTATTTATATAAATGGGAATTTATCGGTTAAATGGGAATTTTGCAGTTAGGCTGAAAGCCTTACAATTATATATTTATTGGGGGTGCCCTGAAAGGGCTTAATTATATAGCGTAGGGCAACGCCCTACGAAAAAAGCACACCAGCCACAAGCCCTGAAAGGGCGGAACTGTATACAATTA
>NZ_GG774817.1:35771-65239 GCF_000163675.1 Bacteroides sp. D22
TCGCGCGACTTTTTAGTCAGCTTTATTATAGTTTGTATTTTAATGACTGTTTCTTTCCGTTTACTTTCACTTCTACTTCCAGTCCGTTTTCATCGAACGCTTTGTTCTTGAACTTAGCTGCAAATTTAGGGGCATCTGCGCTTTTCTTAACTGGATAGATAACTGTGATGTAACGAACAGCTTCTTCGCCGTCTTTCTTCACGTTGAAAGATACATTCATACGTTTGTAACGTTTGCGATAAGCAGTTGAGCACCAACCCGGTTCTTTCTTCATCGACATACCGTCGGGACCGAAACATTGCAGTTTCATGTTGCTTCCGTCTTCAAATTGTGTCAGGAATGTCATGTCTTCGCGGCTGTTGGCAATTTCTCCTTTTGGCATTTGATAATGAAGATTGATGGAACCTTTGGCGCTACCGATCATTTCGTCTACAATGACAAAGTAAGTGTTGTCAACGAAGAAAACGGAACGACGGTGTTTCAAGTTTTTGTAACTAGGATTTTCGGTCACTAAAGTTTGGATAGCACCTTCCGGTTGCCACAATTTAGTCACAGATTCTGTCGTATCCAAGTTCTTGTTGTTCAGCGTTACTGTGTTGTGAACACAAGTCTGACGGTGCCAGTTGCGTTGTTCCATCACTTCGCCTTCACCGGCATATACATACGAACCAGAATCCGGGAACAAATTCTTGCCGTTAAACCAAAGTTCAAACGTTCCGTTATCCGGCTGACAATGCCAGAATGCTTTCGGACCAGCTTTTACTACCATTTGCGTAGCATCCATTCCCCATGAGTTACGGAATACAAAGAAACCTGATTTCAAGAATCCTTTAGACATATAATCCGGCAATGCACCTTCTTTACCTTCAGTTGCGAAGTATTTGATAGCCTGGTTTTTGGGGAATAGTTTACTCCATGCTTTGTAGTTTTTCACCATTTCTTTCTTTGTTGTCAACTTAGCATCGCTGAAACATGGATTGGTATAATCAGGGAAAGAAATGTTTGCGTAGAACATAATCATGCTTTCAATGGTATCCAAATAATCTTGAGGGAATTCCTTACGGAATCCGTTGGCATCTGCGATACCTAAAGCTTTACAGAAAATGTTAATAGCTGCCAGATGATAATGTGGGTCGAGTTCGAACTGTCCGCCGTCTTCGTATACCTGTACATGAATTTCACGGTTCAGAATATCGATACCGCTTTTTCTCCATGCCGGAGCATCTTTGAATTCAGGGAAGAAAGCACCGGCGTAGATCATACGTTGAGCTTCAAACAGCAAGTGGTTACCTTGATCGGAATAATTAGCAAGGATATGTATAGCATGTTTGTGATAGTTCACCAGGAATTCTGTCAGGAAGTCCGGAGTGAAAGAAGGGGAGGGAAGGAATAACTGGAACTGTGAAGTCTGGTCTTGCAGACGATTACTAACTTCCAGCGGGCGCCATGCAAAACGTACGTTTTCTACTTCGCCTTTGATTTTTCCATCACTAACCAGCTCATATTCTTTCTTGTCCATCTTCACCAACGGATTCTTTTTAATCCAGTCGATATACTGATGTGCCCATTCTTTAGCATATTTCTCGTCACCGGATATGCGATAAGCCTTTCCCATCGGAGTGAACCATTTGTGACGGTGCAACTGCCAGCGGAGCTCATTGTCTTTCACCGGCCAGTATTGCCAGTTGATGTCTTCTCCGTAGTTGTAAGAAGGCTGATAACCTTTATGTACGAAGAATGTATGTTTCAATCCGTCATCGGCCCATTGCTGTTCTTCTTTGCTGATAGTCACTTTGTTCAGATTGATATCCGGAGTTTTTACGTTGGTACGTGCACGGTAATAGTCCAGTAATGCTTTGGCAGCATCCTCATCTTTACCCTCCTGATGCAAAGCTTTTACTTTCTCCAGTCCCGGATAGTCCAGGTTAAGAAGAGAAAAGACTTCGCTTTTCAGTTCTTGGGCGTAACCCTTGCTTACGAAACATGCGATTGCAAGCAAAATGATGTACTTTAAAGTTTTATTCATGATATAATTTACGATTTTACGATTTACTATTTACGATTGAAAAGACTCTTGCTTTTGTATTATTGGATCACTCTCAACTCTCCATTCTCAACTTTCAACTTCTTCAATTCCATGAATCTCTTCAATGCTTCCAGATAATAGTAGTCAGCATAGTTCAGTGGAGTATCGATTTCAGAGCCGTTAGGCAGTGAACCGACAGAATGCATCAGAATGAAGCCCTGATTGTCACCCACTTTTGCAAGATATGCGTCGCTTGACAAACTCTTCAGAATCTTTTCCGCATAATCCAGATATTTCTGTCCGTCGGGAACCATGGTGCTTAGTTCGATCATGGCAGAAGCAGTGACAGAGGCAGCAGATACATCGCGCGGAGTTTCTTTAGTTACAGGAGCATCATAATCCCAGTAAGGAATGGCATCCTCCGTTTTTACGCGGTCCATAATCATATTGGCTATATCCTTTGCAAAGTTCAGGAAAATGCTGTCATTTGTTTCACGGAAGCAAGCGGTATATCCATATATAGCCCATGCTTGTCCGCGTGCCCATGAAGAATCATCGTTCTTTCCTTGGAAAGTTTGTTTGCTTTCCACTGTACCGTCGTTGTTATAGCTTATTACATGCCAGCAGGTATAATCCGGACGGAAGTGATTATGCATGGTGGTCATAGCATGTTTGATAGCAATGTCTTTGTATTTATTGTCACCTGTCGCTTTTGCTACATTAAACAGAAGATCGAGGTTCATCATATTGTCGATAATAACCGGGAAGTTCCATGTTCCGAAATCCCATGAACGGATAGCACCGATAGAGTCGTTGAAACGACCGCAGAGGTTATCGGCAGTTTCTCTCATCACAGCAGCGATGGTATCGTTAGGTGAAAGACGTTCTGCATTGCCATAGCTGCAGTTGACCATGAATCCCAAATCATGCGTACCTTTATAATAGCGTACCGGATTCAGAAGATTGGTATATTCGATTGCTTGAGTTTTCAGTGTATCGTTTCCTGTCAGTTCGTATGCATACCATAATGAACCGGGGAAGAAACCACTTGTCCAGTCATAAACGTTGCAGAGACGGCGTTTGCCTAGCTGGTCAGCAGTAGGTTGTGCGCGTAGCGAATCTTTGAATGTTAATGAATCTCTTTCCAACTGACGGCAAAGGAAATCCATGTCATAACCTGTACGGATGGAGCGTGGCAGCATTCCTGTACCACTAACTTCTTCAGCAGAAAGTTGTAATTGGGCGGAAGCTACATCCAGTCCTTTTTTTATCCAACTGTAGTCTTCCTTTGGAGCTGTCTGGCACGACGCGAGTGCAATACTAACCGAAGCAAAGAGAACAAGTTTCATTTTCATGTTATTCATTTTAAGTGATTGTTTTTAGAAGTTTTGTAACTGATGCAAAAGTAACCGAAAGGCAAAACTTTCCGTTGCAGGATTGTCCAAAAGGAGTTCGAACTCTGCTTTTCAAGTTTTGATTTTGTTGAAAAAGGTTTTAATTTTCTCCAATATGCCCTAATTAAGGCATATTGGAGAGAATGAGGACTATTCCCAATTCGGATTTTGATTAAATTTAATCATCAAGTCCATGTCTCTTTGTGGAATGGGAAATAGTTCATGCTTACCTTTTACAGTATGTCTGTAAACAACATAATTAAATTCAGTTTCCGCAGTCCACCAGTTAAGCAAATCATTGTATGTTTTTTGAATAGTTTCATAATATATTCCCCAGCGGATTAAATCCATGCGGCGGTGTCCTTCAAAAGCCAGCTCATAAGCTCTTTCTTGATAGACTGCTTTACGAAAATCTTCTTCATTTAAATCTTTTAAATCACAAATACTCGTCTTACTAGGATTACCAAATCCACGACGGCGCACCATATTGATCGCTTCATAAGCTTCATCAGTAGGTCCATGTTTCCATTCATTCAAAGCCTCTGCGTAAAGTAAAAGTACATCTGCATAACGTAGGAAATACCAATTAACATTCGATTTATCGTTATTGATTAATTTACTGGTGGTTACATATTTTTCAATGTCCCATTTAGCAGGTGTATAATTTTGTTTTTCTTTTTGTCCTTTACTGGGGTCTTTGTCTTTTTCTTTAGCAGAATAATCTGTATCATTTTTTCCTTTTGTCCAAAGTACTTTATCATCATCGTATTTATAATTGGCAACGGAAAGATCGCAACGCAAGTCTTGAGGATGTTCACGCCATTCTGTTACGAAAGTATGCACCACTTTCACATTTCCTGCGCAACTTCCACGCTGTCCTGCGATTGATGTGGTTTTAACTCCATTCCATTTTCCAATACGGCCTACAGGATCACTGTTTCCTGAAACGGTAGGGGAGTAAAATGATATTTCGATCAAGCTTTCTGTTGGGTCCCAAACCCCGTTACAAGTGTTTTTCCATAATTGTTCGTAATCAGATAGAAGAGCATGTTTGCCGGATTCTATTAAAGTACGGGCGGTTTTAGCGGCTTCTTCCCATTTTGACTCATCATATATAGGATATCCTGCCCATGTGGCGTAAACTTTTGATAATAAGCCTAGAGCAGCTCCCCTGGAAAAACGATAGCTGTTATCGATGCGGTATTGGTCATCTTGTGCATAGGGCAGTATTCTACTAGCGTAAAGCAGGTCATCTTCGATGAATTCATACACTTTTTCCGGTTTTACTTGAACAAATGTTCTTGGATCTTGTTTCGACATTTCTGTATTGGTCATAAGAGCAATATTACCATATCTGCGCACTAATTCAAAGTAAAACATAGCTCTTAAAGCTCTTGCTTCAGCTATATATAAAGTGGCCAATTGCCGGTCGGTATCTGAGTATGTATTTATTTTGCTTGAGATTCTTTCTAGAAAATCATTCGCATTATAAACACCGGCATACAAAGATGACCAGGTAGTTTGTACTTCCGATTGAGTGGTAGGAAATGCATTGGCTGGTATGATACGATAGTTTTCCGTACTATTTCCTTCTGCCTGCTCCATATCTGTTCCTAAATTGAACAATATAGATAAATGATAGCCATATTGTCCATCTTCTATGGTTGAACGATAAACGCCTTGTAATACAATCTCTGCCTCTTTAGCATCTCGCATAAAGTTTTTCTTTTCTACATCGGTGCTGGTTTCTTCGTCTAATGTGCAAGAATTAAAAGGTAATGCACATATTACTGATATTGCTATATAGTATAGAATCTTTTTCATTGTACTTAATTTATTATTAAAATTGAATATCAAGCCCAAAAGTAAATACTTTACTCTTTGGATATGCACCCCAATCTAGTCCAGGAGTCATCGGATTGCTCCCTGCTGTACTTACTTCCGGATCATAACCACTATATCCTGTAACACAGAATAAGTTTTGTCCTGTAGCATAAACACGAAGTCTGGATACATAGAATTTACTTGTCCATTTTTTAGGTAAAGTATAACCTAATGTTATATTTTTCAAACGAAGGAATGAACCGTCTTCTACAAAACGTGAATAGACATCATTGGTAATGTATCCATTATATAAAGGTACTTTATTGGATGCATTGGTCGGACTCCAGCGATCCGCTACTTCAGCCAGCATATTTCTACGTCCGCTTCTTGATTGAGTTGAATATAGACGGGTTGCATTATAAACGTCATTGCCGTAATTGAATTGTAGCATGAAACTGAAGTCAATCCCTTTATAATTTAGTGTATTGGTGATACCTCCATACCATTTGGGGATTGCAGAACCGATGACAGTACGGTCTTTGGTTGTAATTTTACCATCTCCGTCTTGATCTTTATATTTTACTACACCCGGTCTTAAAGGCTCTTTTGTACTATAGCGCGGGTCATTAACGACTCCGTCTTTTAAATACAATGTAGGATCGCCTGGTTTTGTGTAAAAATCAGAACTTTGGTAGATCCCATCAAACTCATATCCATAGATCAATCCTAAAGATTCACCGACTTTGGCTATGTAATCATATGCGGTGAAGTTGCTGTCGAATCCGGAACGTGCATACATCGCATCTACACCGGAAGCAAGTGACTTTAATGTATTTTTGATAAATGATATATTAAAGTTCGTATTCCAAGTAAAATCTCTTGTTTGTATGTTAATACTGTTCACATTTAATTCAAATCCTTTATTTTGGATCTTACCAATGTTCTGCATTTGTGAGTTAAAACCTGTAATGTGTGCAAGTGACTGAGCTAGCAAGAGGTCTTTTGTGTTTTTGATAAAGAAGTCTGCTGTAATATTTAGGCGACTATCAAAGAACCCAAGATCTACACCTAAGTTCACAGTATTGGAACCTTCCCATTTCAGGTTAGCGTTTTTGAGTTGTTTCGGTGTCAATACCGTTACTGTATTATTACCTACTCCATATTTACTGGCTTCATATAAATCTAATGATAAATAGTTTGAAATACGGTCATTACCGACAGTACCCCAACCGAAGCGAACTTTAAAGTTTGACAACCATTTTATATCTTTCATGAATGCTTCTTCAGAAACACGCCAAGCAGCTGAGAAAGAGGGAAAGTAACCCCATTTATTCTTTTGGGAGAATACAGTAGAACCATCTGCACGTATTGTCGCTGTTAATAAATAGCGATTGTCATAATTATAGTTACCACGGGCGAAGAAGGATAGTAGCATCTTGTCACTATAGCTGGAGCTCACTTTACTAGGAGTAGCTCCGATGCCTAAATTGTCATTGCCCAGATTATCAAATGGGAAATCCATCGCTTCTCCTAATAGATATTCGCTGCTTTTGAATGAAACTTCATGGCCTAACATCACATCATAAGTATGTTTTTTAATTTTTTGTTTCCATGTGATGTTATTATAATTAGTCCAACGTACGTCGCGTCCCATTTGAGTTCGGCCATACGGTTTTTCTCCATTACGATATGCTTCTTTAGAACCAGTTTTGTAAAAAATGTCAGTTCTGCTGTCAGTTGTATTATAAGTACCAGCTGTCTTAAATGTTAATCCTTTAATAATTTGCCAGGTAACAGATGCATTGGCTGACCACATTTCTCCACGTTTATCATTAGTAACGGATTCGGTTTGCATGACAGGATTGACTTGCGCAAGGCTTTCTCCAGTCTCTAGCATTTCAGGGTCAATAGCAGAATTTAATAAATCTTCATCTGTCAGCTTCAGACCACCTGTTGGACGTGCACTTAGAATTTGTGCTAACATATTAAAACGTCCGGAGTCTGCGGAAGTTCCCACGCCTTTACGGTTCGTTTGTGCGTAATTAACTGTTGTATCAAAAGTGATGTTTTTTGTTATCTTTTGATTAAAGCGAATTTTACCTGTCGTTTTATCAAATCCACTATTCTTAAAAATACCATTTTCAATATAACGGGAAAATGAAGCTGTATATTTGGTATTATCACTACCGCCTGAGATGGATAGATTATGGTCTTGTGACCATGTCGGATTGAAAGTCTCTTCTTGCCAGTCTACTCCTTTCATTCCGATATAATCTTCCGCTGATTGATAAAGATAAGGAATTCCATTATCATCATTTCCTGATTTATAGTAGGAATTTGCATATTCGGGTTTTATTTCTCCTTGCAATTTAACGAATTCATAAGGAGAAAGTACATCTAACATTTTTGAAATCTTACGATAACTTGCAGAGCCGTTGTAGTTAATTATAGGGCGTCCTACTTTACCTGACTTGGTGGAAACCATAACCACTCCATTGGCTGCGCGCGCACCGTAGATAGCGGCAGAAGAGGCATCTTTTAAAACTTCTATAGATTCAATATCGGAGTTCGATAAATAATCGATATTATCTACTTGAAAACCATCTACGATATAAAGTGGAGAAGCATCTCCTGTTAAAGTACCTACACCACGGATGTTGATATTAAATCCAGCTCCCGGTGTACCGTCGGTTTGGGTAATTTGTACTCCGGCAATTTGTCCTCCTAAAGCTCCCATAACAGAACTGCTTTTATAGCCTTCAATGTCTTTGGAAGCGACGGATGCAACAGAACCTGTCAAATCACCTCGCTTCATGGAACCATATCCGACAACAACAACTTCGTCTAAAGTTTTATTATCTGGTACCATTTTAACATTCATAGGAGATTGTCCGGTATATTTAATCTCCTGGGTTTTATATCCAATATATGAGAAAGATATTATTGAACCTTTTGAAGTTGTTAACGTAAAGTTTCCGTCGAAGTCAGTAATAGCACCAGTAGATGCACCTTTTACCATAACTGTTGCTCCGATAAGCGGAGTGTCTGTTTCATCTACAACAACACCTTTTACAGTTATGTTCTGGGCTTGTAAGCTGATTGTGAAAATCAGTGCTAAGAGGGTGATATACCCTCTTAGTTTTATTGATTTAGTGATTGTATTATACATAGTTAATGATGTTTTGCTCATTATTTAATAAATTTTTTGTCAAACCATATGATGATAGGTGCTATTTTCTTTCCATTTTTTAATGATTCTCCGGTTTCTGTTGTATCAACGGTGACATTTGTAAGGAAAGTCATTTCTCCAACCATAATTCCATTAGCATATTCTCCATTACTATTTTTCCAGATATTCGGACTGATATGTATAGTCAGGTCATTAGGAACTACATAGGCTAATGCTACGGATAGTCTATCCGATTGATTAGGTAATTTCTTACTATGGCTCATGTCGTATACGCTGCCGTAATATGACATCGGATTCCTAGACCCGGTTGATAGTTTTATATCCATAGCTTTATAATATGTAGTCCATAGTTCATTTAAGAATGAACCGGCAGTTCCGGGTGCTCCTTTTACTAAAGTGCCTTCTGTGGGATAGTAGTTAAATGAACGGCGGTAATCTAATGCGAAATTAGAAGTTGTAGTTATTCCGTTAACTGTAACCAACGGAACTGTTGAATTACCACCATTTTTCGGATCAGCTTGGAAGACAAAAGGATTATAATGGATATGTACTCCATTATTTGCTTTTAAGTCATAATGAATAAATACAAGAGTTGTTTGAGATATCTGGCTATCTTTATCTGTTCCGGCTGTTGCTGTAACATAACAAAATCCTATTGTATTTGCTTTGACTTCATTTTTATCTGCGGGCCATGTAGCTTCTTGATTGAAACTGATTTTTCCTGTATTGCTATCGATTGTTAAGTTGTCACAATTATTTCCGTTCTTGATGCTCCATGCGACCGATACATTCCCTTTAAGCCCTGTTTGTGGACTTGGGAAAGTGAAGCTTTTTAATGTAGCATCCGCATTAGCTTCATTATCTTCTGTAATTCTAAATTGATTAGCATTATTTTCTTCTGGTACATCAATGTTGTTTCCATAACGAATATCAGTGAAGTAATTAGGATTCTCAATGATATTCAGAGTAAATGTTGCATCTGCAGGATTTTCTGCGTTTTTAGAGTTAGTCGCTCTCACGGTAAGAGGATAATTTCCTTGTGGAATAGTATTCCCTTTTTCTACAGAAATTGTTCCGGTTTGGGCGTCAAATTCTATCTGCCCCTTTAATGCATCCGGTTCATTAATCAAGCTGAATTGGATATTATCTCCTTTCAACCCTTCCTTAGGACTAATGGTGAACTTTGAATATTGATATTTATCAATACTTGTTTCATATTCGAATCCTGAAATTGGCTCAATGTATTCTACGACTTGTAGTGTAAATGCATTATTGAAATCTTCTTCTCCAAAATTGTTTTTAACATGTATTGAGATGACATAGTTATTTCCACTTTGCAATCCGTGGTCTTTGTCAACGGAAAGAACTCCGGTAGTTGGATCTATTTTAATTTTATCTGTTGTAGGGGTAATATTTTTTATAGAATATTCTATTCCTTCTAATGAACCTTTAAGTGCAGGCGCATTACTCTGAAATGAGGTCTTTCCACTTTTGTCGTTTTCAGCTTCTAGCATATCTTCGTTAGGAGTGTACTCCAAACCAAAAGGTGCTGACGTGACATTTATTTCTAGTGCATTCTCAAATATTCCTTCATCTTCAGAAGAAGCTCCGGTTGTTAGTTTTAATGAGATGTTATAAATACCGGGAAGAAGTGCTGTGCTACCTTTGATAATACTTATTTTTCCACTTTTAGTGATGTCGAAGTATTTTGAATAGTCACTTTTGGCAATCTCATATTTGGTAATGGTTACATGATCTCCATCTGTCTTGACTTGCGCTGTTGGTAGTTCTACTTCACTTGTTTCATCAATAATATCATTATATTTGACTTGGAGTTTGTTGGGTTCCACTGTAATTCCATCGGGGACGGCCTTCAAAAAGTTTATTTCTACAATATCTTTAAATTCATAATAATTCCCTCCGGATATGCATGATATGGATAATTTATATAGGCCAACTTGCATATCTTTGGTGCTATTTATAGATATGAATCCATCATTCGGGTCGATAGTAAAACAATCTCCGGAATAGGCTTCACCTTTTAAAGTAACTTTGGTTATAGCAAAGTCAGAAGGTGTATTTCCTTTATAAGTTGGGCTACTAATTCTTCCACTCATCGAAGGACCTATATCAGTCATGCCTGAGTAGAATATTGTGAATTTAGTAGAATCGGTAGTTTCTGTATCATCACAAGATGTATAAACTACACCCATTATAACTATCATCAGACTCATTATAAGCCTTGATTTGGTTTTTAATAATGTATGTTTCATTTCTTAGATATATTAATTAAGTGTGTATGACAAATTATATTCTTTATTATCAATAATTACTTTTACTGATGTTCCATTTGCATGGAATGTTCCAGCGACCTCATCATCTGCTATATCTGTAAATGTGGCTGTCATATTGATGTTTGCTGCTTCCGTACCTTCATTAATTGGGTATATTATACTGATGAATCTTGCAGCACCATTTTCTATTTTAGGTTTGCGTATGGTAACTTGATAACCTTTACGTTCGGTTTTTTGTCCTATATCATTAGAAGTATTAGTCGTTTTTACGGATGCGCTATAATTGTTGGCTGTTTCAACAAAGGTTCTAAGCATGATATTATTATTGTCGCTAAAAGCCGTATGTGCACCGTAAATATGGCTGTCTTTTTGTCCTTCGTCTATTACAACATCGCTTGATGCGTTTTCAATAGGACATAAATGAAAATTCACATTGATGTTACTGTTATGGTCTGCTGTGGTATCATATCCTTCATCTACTATAACAAAGAACTTTTGATTAACAAAAAATACAGAACGGCGATGGGTCAAATTCAGATGTTTTTCAGCTGAAACAGTATATGTCGGATTTTCAGTAACCAAGACATCATAGGATGTTGATTCATCCGTCTTTGTTGTTAATTGAAGCAATTTTCCTTTCATACTATCGTCAGGTATTGTTTTACTCATTATGGTTAACGTGTTATGTCTGGCTGTTTCGCGATAGCTCTCTCTATCGCTCCCACTGTATGCGTATGACCCTGCGTCAGGGAAGAAATTACGTCCTCCTTTATATAAACTAAATGTACCGTTATCTGGTTGACAGTGATATTTTTTATTAGTATTGTTGTTTTTTAGTATCATCATCATAGATTGGTCATCCCATTTATTACGCAGAATATAATACCCTCCATTCGTATAAGCTTTTTGTAAATAAGTAGGTGTGGATCCACTTAGTCTTTCTGAAGCCACCCATTGTATTTCTTGATCATCTGGGAACATTTCTGCATACTTTTTGAAATTTTTAATGAGTACACTTTTTCCTAAACGACTGGAACGGGTATCATTAAAGTTTTCTACACTGTAATTGGGATAAGTGATATCCATGACAAAATGAGCTGGTAATTTTAACTTCTCAAGGTATCCTGCCGGAAATCCGCCGGCTTTATTATTTAATTGAGCTATTCTGTAAGTTTCATAAAAATCAGAGATGGCACCAACGTGGTAGCTAATATCAAATTCGTAATGTACTCCATCTGCAAGGAACTGTTTATCTATTTGTTCTCCTAGTTTCTGAGAACCTTCTGATAGCCATTCATTAGCATTCTTGAACTCAGGCATGAGTATGCCTGCCATTGCTACAGCTTGTGCTTGGGTAACCAGAATGTTACCTTCTTTATAATAATTCAAACGAATACATTCTACTTCTTTGGCAAATGCTGTCAAGAAGACAGAGAGCCATTCTGGCGTGAAATTTTTAGATTGAATGAAATAAGTCATGATATCTATTTGTGAGATAACTCTTTCAGCTACCTGTAAACCTTTCCATTGATAATCAACATCATTCTCTTGTCCTCCTTCTTCGGGGAATGTTGTTCCTTCTTCATAAGGAAAAGTCTTAAGCCAATCCGAGTAAACATTGATCCATGATTCTGCATATTTTTCATCACGACTTGTGCGATAGGCTTTTGCTTGTGGGAGCATCCATTGATGGCGATGAATCTGATATTTAAATTCTTGGTCAGTGACTTTACTGGGAATGAACGACCAGTCTATTTTATTATCTTTAGTAAAAGAATAATAGATCTCTTTTCCATCTTCGACTCGCTCTGCAAAACCTCTAACATAAAATCTGTTTTCTAATGCTTGATCAGCTATATTTTGTTCAGATGCAGTAATTGGTGTGTTCATCAGTTGGATATTAGGGTTGATGACACTTGTTCGATTTCTGTAATACTCTAATAATTCATTTACTGCATAGTAGTATTTCCCTGAATTATAAAATTCTTTGGCTTTTTCCAGTCCTGGATAATCAAGATTGATAACTGCAAATAGTTTTTCATCGATCACATCATTAGGCTGATTAGGAGGAAGCATATCTATGTCTATATTGCCTCCGGTCAATATTTCCTCCTCGTTGTCTGAGCATCCAGTAAATGCTAGCAGACCGAACATACAAATAAAGAAGATGTTCTTCATACTTTATTAGGTTTTAATTATTAAAAGTTATATTTTACTGTTTACAAATGTAGTCTGTTTATTTATAAATGCTAATCCGTCTTGTTCACACTTTGTTCAAAAAATGATTTTTTGATATTAATATTGTTGAATCATATATTAATAATGTTTAGAAAAACGGTTTTTAGGCTGATATTAAGCTTTTTATACATCATAATGTAACCTTCATCCTATTCATTTATGAAATGAACTAATTCATTTTGATATGGGAGGGGAACGGTACGGAGACGAACTAAACGCTAGTTGTCAATAATCAATAAGAGATAAGCTGTCTTAATACTGTGTTTAGTTTCCTATCTTCTATAAATAATAATTAGCTCTACATTCTAGTTTGCGTTCCACTTAAGTCGAACGATAGAACCACTTAAGTTGAACTATCGCTCCACTTAAGTGGAACGCAAATTTATTAGGGAACGAAGAAAATAATAGCTCCAAGAAGAAATATTAAAAAGACTATTGCACTAGATTAATCTTTGTAACTATGAATTTAGATCAAAACCTTACTGAAAAAAGAAAAGTACTGTCTTATACATTAGGGTTGTTTGTTATGTACAAACTTTCACCTTGTACCTACAATAGAAATTCTTCTATATTGTCAGGAGTAATCACGGTGAAAGTTGCTTCAGGATAATTGTCTGAAAAAGCTTTGGGGAATTTGGCGGAGCGTTTAGGATTCCATTTAAATTCATAAGTCATTAGTTTACCATCTCCTTCTTCTATTAAATCAATTTCCTGCATAGCTGTTGTGCGCCAAAACCATGTATTATGCCATAAACGGTTATATTGGAGGTATTTGATACGTTCTGAAACGAGGAAGTTTTCGAATAAAGCTCCTATGTCTGAACGAGTTTCCGCCAACGAGAAATTAGCGATTACAGCATTGCGTATTCCATTATCATAGAAATATATTTTTCTGCTGCTTTTTAACTCATTTCTTAGATTTCTGCTGAATGAACTCAGCCGGAAGATTATATATGATTGTTCGAGTAATATCACGTAGCGTTCCACTGTCTTGGGATCGAGATCACACAATTGCCCTAATTCATTATAAGAAACTTCTGAGCCAATTTGAAAGGCCAATGCCTGAAGAAGTTTCATAATCTTATCAGCCTTCTTGATATGCTCCCAGTCCAGGATATCTTTATATAAGTAGCTATCGGAAAGCTGTTTTAGTATTTCGCTTTCTGAACCGGGATGTGTAACGACATCTGGATAATAACCATACACCAGACGATGGGGGATGAGACGCTTCTCATCTAGTAGCCCATGATGGTTGACCATTTCTTTGAAAGAAAGCGGGTACATTTTATATTCCCATTTTCTTCCGGTAAGAGGTTCATTAACTTTGTTAGCTAAGTCAAAAGAGGAACTTCCTGTAGCAATTAATTGGATGTCACTTATCTGATCGGTAATTAATTTCAGACGTAATCCTATATTTTCGATACGTTGTGCTTCATCAATTATAACTATTTTTTTTTGCCCGAATATATATTTCAGGCGGGTTGCCGATATGTTCTCGAATAGGCTACGGGTATCTTGTTCATCTCCGTTCAGCCAGAGAATATCATTGCTGTCTGTAAACATCTGTTTTAGCAAAGTGGTTTTCCCAACTTGGCGAGGTCCCATTATTATAATGGCCTTGCCTTGCCCTAATTTTTCTTGAATCGTTTGTTCTAATATTCTTGCTATCATAATTGACCTCTTTTATTTAAGAACAAATTTCAAGCTTTTTTTCTTCCAATCCAAAAATATTATGATTTTTATGGATTGGATTCCGTAAAAATCATAATATTTTTGGATTTACCTCTCTAGTTGTTTATCCCTTTGCCTTCTTAATATACTCTGTAGGCAAACATCCGAAATACTTTTTGAAACTCGTAGCAAAGTAAGACGGCGTATTAAATCCTACCATTGTGCTGACTTCTGCTATTGTATAACGGCCATCCTTCAGTAGTTTTGCCGCTTCATTGAAACGAATCTTGCGTATAAAGTCGATAGTCGATTCACCTGTGATGGCTTTCAATTTGAGGTGCAGATTAGAACGGCTCATATTCATTTCTCTGGCGAACTCGTCGGTAGAGAATTCAATATTATCCATATTCTTTTCTACGATGGCTACGGCACGTTTCAATAAAGCTTCATCCATGGCGTTGAACGTAATCTTTTCCGGTTCCACTTCCAGAGATTTAGAATACCGTTCAAGCATACGCCTGCGGGTACGCATCATATTCTGTATTTTCGTAGTCAGGATAGCTAGCGAGAACGGTTTCGGGATATAATCATCCGCGCCCATTTGCAGACCTTCCATCTGATCTTTGGTTTCGCTTTTGGCAGACAGGATAATCACAGGAATGTGACAGGTACGGATATTCTGCTTCACATTCTTGCATAGCTTGATACCATCCATCACAGGCATCATGACATCAGTCACAATAATGTCCACTTCATTCTCTTTCAGCTTTTCCAGGGCTTCTTCACCATTTCCGGCTTCCAGTGTATTGAAAAGTTCGGCAAGTCCGCTACTTAGATAATGGCGGATTTCATTATTGTCTTCTACGATAAGAATCGTACCACGTTTCTTGTCACCAGTTTCGATCGTTTCGTTTTCTACTTTTTCCGTATCAATGAAATACATCTCTTTCGAGTTGGTAGAATAAACTTGGTCCTCCTCATTTTTAGCGTCATTAGAAGCTAATTCGGAAGATTTATAGATATTTATATCCTGTGGCAGATAAACAGAGAAAGTACTGCCTTTGCCTTCTTCACTGTCTAACTCAATACGTCCGTGATGCAGTTCCACCAAACGTTGTACCAGTGACAGCCCGATACCACTTCCTACGTGCTCACTCTCTATCTGATAGAAACGTTCGAATATTTTCCCCTGCTTGTTGATAGGAATACCAATACCGGTATCACTAACTTGCAGTACCAGCCAATTGTTTTCCTCTTTCAACGTAACAGTAATGCTTTGCCCGCTTTCTGTATATTTGAAAGCATTTGAAAGCAGGTTATTAACGATCAGTTCCAGATAATTCGGATCGAAAAGTTCCTCTTTTTCTTCCAGTTCGGAGTGGAGAGTATAAGTAATCTTCTTGTGGCGTGCCAGTTTATCGTAGAACAAGAAATTATCCTGTATCAGTTGATGCGCATTCTCTTTCTTTACTTTCAGCTCGAAAACTCCCAATTCGGCACGGCGATAATCCATCAACTGGTTGACAAGATGCAACAGACGATTGGCGTTGCGTTGGATATATTCCAGTTGGTTACGAGTCCAGCGATCACTAATCTTATTGATTATTTCTTGTAAAGGAGCTAAGATGAGAGTTAATGGCGTGCGAAGCTCGTGCGAAATATTGATGAAGAAACGCATCTTCATCTGGTTGATTTCTTCTTGATGCTCCTTGTCCCTGCGTTCAAGTTCCAGTTCCGCTTCCATACTCTTACGCATCCAGAAGAAGCGGAAGACGAAAGTGATAAACCCGATAAAAGTGGCGAGGAAAATCATGATTGCCCACCAGGTCTTGTACCAGATAGGGAGAACTATGATTTCCAACATTGTAGGTACAGTATTCCATTTTCCGTCACTATTGGCAGCTTTTACCAAAAAGTGATAAGTGCCTTGTGGTAGGTTGGAGTAGGAGACAGTACGTTTATCTGTCAGATAATACCACTCTTTGTCATATCCTTCCAGTTTATAAGCGAAAGTGTTATGTTGTCCGGAAATATAATTGGATACTACAAATTCAATCGTGAAAGCAGTTTGCCATGATTTCAGGGTGATACTTTCTGTCTCATTGATATTCTTAGTCAGGATACCGGTTTCATCATCCGGGCGAACTGTCTTGTTAAACAGTTGAAGTTTAGTGATAACTACCGGAGGCGTATAAGGGTTATCCAGCAACAGTTCCGGGCGGAAAGTAGTGATCCCGTTGATACCTCCGAAATACATCTGACCGCTCGAAGTGCGACAGAACGAAGAAGTATTAAACTGATTACTCTGTAATCCGTCGGATTCCGTAAAATTACGGAACCTCTCTGTTTCCGGATTGAAACAGGAAATACCACGATTGGTACTTACCCAAAGACGTCCGAAAGTATCTTCCAGAATACCATATACCACATTATTAGGCAAACCGTTAGCCGTAGTATATCGTTTGATTTTCTTTTCTTTCTCATTAAAACAGTAGAAGCCTTCACGCGTACCTACCCAAATGATACCGTTGGCAGCCTCGTAAATGCAATTGGTAAACGTCTTTGTTACAGATGATTCCGGCAGAATAGGCACCTTTTCTATCTCGATTCCTTCCTGCTGAAAGACAGATATACCTTCCTCACCCCCGACCCAAAGCCGTTTATGGGAATCTCTGAACAGGATTGTGATTCGTTGTGAAGTAAATGGAGTACCGTCCTTTTCCTTATCAATGGTGGTAAAACTCTTTTTTTCCGGGTTAAAACTAACCAGAGCACTTAATGTCCCCAATAAGAGATTCCCTCCTTTGTCAGGAAGAATAGCATATACATTCTCATTCACCAACTGGCTGTTCAGCTGATTGAAACTTTCCATTTTTCCACTGTTTCGATGGAGGACAGTCAGTCCGCCGGCATGTGTCCCTATATATACAAGTGATTTTTGTTCATCTACATATACGGCTTTGATATTGTTGGAACCAATACTGATTTCCCGTTCGTCTTCCTGTAAGATATAGTGCGTAAACTGTTGTGTCTTTGTATTATACAGATTCAAACCACCATCATTCGTTCCTATCCATAAGTTCTTATCCTTATCTTCCGTAATGCAGCTGACTACGTTATCGCTTAGAGAATTCTTATAGGGAATACGCTGGATATTCTTGAATCTGTTGCGGATAGGATGGTAATAGTTCAATCCCCCGAAGTAGGTTCCAAGCCACATACCTCCTTGCGAATCCATAAAGATACTGCGAACCGAACGTTGTGACAAACTGCCGTTTTCTACCGGACTGCTACTGTAGGAAACGAAAGAATCGCTTCCTTCATGATAAATGTTTAGATCATTGAACGTTCCTATCCATAAGCGATTTTGCGAATCCAGTGCCAGGGAGCGGATATAATTGGAACTGATACTTTTAGGATTGGAAGAAGAATGATGATAAGCCTTGACCTCTTTCGTTTTCGGATTGAGCAGAAGCAGACCGGCTCCTTCGGTAGCTACCCATATACGGGTAGGAGATTGCTGCAAAATGGCCTGAATCTGTTTCGTTTCCGTTATCGGAGTAATTTTTTCCAGTTTCTTTTGAGGAATGGAATAGCTGTAAAGCCCGTCAACCGGGGTACCGATATAGATAATATCCCCCTGTCTGTAAAGAGCTGAAGCTATAAGCTTGTGCATAGCGGTACTAAAAGAATCATCAACGAATCGTGATTCTTTAATATCGAACATAGTCAGACCTTCTTGTGTGCTTATAAGCAACTGTTCCGGTGAGATTTCTGCAATACCATTGATTTGTTGCCGTTTGCCTTTTTTCTCGTAGAAGAAATTTCTGAATTTGTCTTTTTCTTCGTCATAATATGACAAACCATCCCGCGTACCGATCCAGACACGTCCCTGACTGTCAGTTTTTACGATTCGTGAAATGTCATTAGCAATACTGTTCGGATCCTCTTCATTATGTTGATAAACTGTAAATGAATACCCGTCATACTTGTTTACTCCATCATAGGTCGCGAACCACATATTACCTCTTTGGTCCTGATCGATAGAAAATACGGTGCTTTGTGACAATCCTTCGTTAATAGAAATATAAGAGAAGTTAATTTGCTCCGGAACTTCAGAAAAAACGCAATTAACCCCTATACATAGAAAGAGTAGACAGATTGTTGTTTTTTTAAGGCTGTTCATTATTAGTTCATAAGATTAATAATGGCATCAAAGATAGCAAAATCTTTTATATGGAGGTATTCAATAGAGAGAAAGTAAATATAGGGAATGAAAAAATACCACCGATTATACAGATTAGCACGGATTTTTATATCGACAATCTTCGAATTACAATTAAATCTGTGTTAATCTGTGTAATCGGTGGTGAAACTTGAAACTGGTAGGTAATTTATTATTTAGCTAAATCTCCTATCTCGTCTAAATTCTTCTGAATATCTTCGTCATTCAATGTATAATTCACCAGATCACCTGCCAAATACTTGTCATAAGAAGCCATATCGATCAGACCATGTCCCGAAAGATTGAACAGAATCACTTTTTCTTCTCCGGTTTCCTTGCATTTGTTAGCTTCGCGGATAGCCGCTGCAATAGCGTGGCTGGATTCGGGAGCCGGAATAATACCTTCAGACTGCGCAAACAGACAACCGGCTTCGAAAGACTCCAGTTGCTGTATATCTACCGCTTCCATCAGATTATCTTTGAGCAACTGTGAAACGATTACACCTGCGCCGTGATAACGAAGCCCACCGGCATGGATATGAGCAGGAGCAAAATTATGTCCCAAAGTGAACATCGGCAGCAATGGAGTATATCCGGCTTCATCACCGAAGTCATACTGGAACTTACCACGTGTCAGTTTCGGACAAGAAGCAGGTTCGGCAGCAACGAAACGAGTCTTTTTCCCTTCCTGTATGGTGTGGCGCATGAACGGGAAAGAGATACCTCCGAAGTTGGAACCACCTCCGAAACAACCGATCACGATATCCGGATATTCGCCTGCCATTTCCATTTGTTTTTCAGCTTCCAGTCCGATAATAGTCTGGTGGAGAGTCACGTGGCTAAGTACGGAACCGAGCGTATATTTACAGTTGGGAGTCATTTGTGCC
Source organism: Bacteroides sp. D22 (assembly GCF_000163675.1). Classification (NCBI taxonomy): domain Bacteria; kingdom Pseudomonadati; phylum Bacteroidota; class Bacteroidia; order Bacteroidales; family Bacteroidaceae; genus Bacteroides; species Bacteroides sp. D22. The sequence goes on from NZ_GG774817.1 coordinate 55,521, forward strand.
AGTTCGATAGCTTCCGAAATAGCAGTTCCCAATGAACCTTGATAAGTGGGGTGTTTAGTCAGAATATCCTTACCGGCACGGGTAGACATAGATGGAGAAGGAGTGACCTGTGCTCCGAAAGTCTGCATGATGCTGCGGCGGTATGGTTTTTGTTCATAACTGATTTTTACCTGATAAACGGCAGCTTCCAGGCCGAAAACCTTGGCTGCGTAAGAAAGAGCGGCTCCCCATTGTCCGGCACCGGTTTCAGTGGTGATGTTGGTCACCCCTTCTTCTTTGCAATAATAAGCTTGTGCCAATGCAGAGTTCAATTTATGCGAACCGATAGGGCTTACGCTTTCGTTCTTAAAATAGATATGAGCCGGAGTGCCGAGTGCTTTTTCCAAACCATAAGCACGAACCAGCGGAGTGCTGCGATAGTACTTGTACATTTCACGCACTTCTTCCGGTATTTCGATCCATGCATCCGTCTGATTCAGCTCCTGATGACACAGCTCTTTTGCGAAAATCGGATATAAATCTTCTGCTTTCAGCGGTTGTTTGGTTCCCGGGTGCAACGGAGGCATAGGCTTGTTCACCATATCAGCCTGAATGTTGTACCAGTAATGTGGAATTTCTTCTTCCGGTAGAATATACCGTTTTCTTTTTTCACTCATAATATTGTAGTTTTTTAGTTTTCTGTTGCCAAAAGTACTCAAATTTTTAATATTCGGAAAATTTTGTCAACAAAGAATCGCATTTGATTGTTATTTTAGTTAAGTTTGCACGACCCCGTTAAAAAAGATGATATGAAGATTTATCATAAGTTTTTATTGTATCAGAATAAACTGCTAAAACCCTATGTACGTATCTTGTTAGGGCTGGTAGAAGCACTCACCTATCTGGCGTCATTATTATTGATTGTCGGAGTAGTATATGAACATGGCTTTCCCTTGTCTATTGATGAAGTGGCGAATTTACAGACATTGTATAAAACTGTCTGGATCATCTTTCTGATTGATGTAACTTTACATATCTCGCTGGAATACCGGAATACCAAAAAACAATACCGGCGATTAGCTTGGATCTTGAGTGGGTTGTTATATCTCACTTTAGTACCTGTTATATTCCATCGTCCGGAAGAAGAAGGAGCCATTCTGCATATTTGGGAATTCTTACATGGGAAGTTTTATCATCTTTTGTTATTGTTAGTTCTTTCTTTCCTCAATCTGTCTAATGGGCTGGTGCGTCTGTTGGGACGGCGTACCAATCCGTCTTTGATATTGGCAGTCAGTTTTATGGCTATTATTCTGATTGGAGCAGGCTTGTTGATGCTTCCGCGCTGCACGGTAAATGGTATCACCTGGGTAGACTCTTTATTTACGGCTACCAGTGCCGTATGCGTTACAGGCTTGGTACCGGTAGACGTGTCCACTACATTCACCACTTCGGGATTAGTTGTCATTATCCTGTTGATTCAGATTGGCGGATTGGGAGTGATGACATTAACCAGTTTCTTCGCCATGTTCTTTATGGGGAATACCTCCATTTACAATCAGCTTGTTGTGCGTGATATGGTTAGTTCCAATTCATTAGGTTCTTTGCTGTCTACTTTATTATATATATTAGGCTTCACCTTAGTGATTGAAGGGATCGGCATGGTTTCGATTTGGTTTAGTATTCACGGAACGTTGGGAATGACCCTGGAAGGAGAGTTGGGTTTTGCTGCTTTCCATTCTATTTCAGCTTTTTGCAATGCGGGTTTTTCTACGCTTTCCGGCAATTTAGGAAATCCGATGGTGATGACTAACCACAATTGGCTGTTTATTACTGTTTCTCTATTGATTATCTTTGGTGGTATCGGTTTCCCCATCCTTGTCAATTTCAAGGATATTGTATTGTATCACCTCCGTCGTTTCTGGAAATTGATTCGTACCCGCAAACTGGATCGGCATAAAATGCAGCACCTCTATAACCTGAATACGAAAATCGTGTTAATCATGACTTTTCTGCTTTTATTAATCGGCACATTGGCTATTGCTGCTTTTGAGTGGAATGGTTCTTTTGCCGGTATGCCTGTGGCAGATAAGTGGACACAAGCTTTCTTTAATGCCACTTGTCCGCGAACAGCCGGTTTCAGCAGTGTCGACTTAGCATCATTGAGTGTGCAGACATTGTTGGTTTATCTATTCCTGATGTGGGTGGGCGGTGGATCACAGTCCACGGCAGGTGGTGTGAAAGTGAATGCTTTTGCGGTCGTAGTTCTGAATCTTGTAGCCGTATTGCGTGGCACTGAACGAGTGGAAGTGTTTGGCAGAGAATTGTCTTACGATTCAATCCGGCGTTCCAATGCAACAGTAGTCATGTCATTGGGAGTCTTATTCATTTTTATTTTTACATTGAGCATACTCGAACCGGGTGTTTCCATTATGGCATTAACTTTCGAATGTGTCTCTGCGCTTAGTACCGTGGGTTCCAGTCTGAATCTGACCCCTCATTTGTGCGACGCGAGCAAACTATTGGTGTCTTTGTTGATGTTTATTGGTCGTGTGGGGTTAATAACATTGATGCTAGGAATAGTTAAACAGAAAAAGAATACAAAATACCGTTATCCGAGTGATAACATCATAATAAACTAAAGCTATGAAGTATATTATTATTGGTTTAGGAAATTACGGCCATGTGTTGGCGGAAGAACTGTCCGCCTTGGGGCACGAAATTATAGGTGCGGATATAAGCGAAAGTCGTGTAGACTCCATCAAAGATAAGGTTGCTACAGCTTTTGTCATTGATGCCACTGACGAACAATCATTATCAGTATTGCCATTGAATAGTGTGGATATAGTTATTGTAGCGATTGGAGAGAATTTTGGTGCGTCGATACGAGTCGTTGCCCTGTTGAAGCAGAAAAAGGTTCCCCGTATTTTTGCCCGTGCTATTGATGCCGTACATAAAGCAGTGCTTGAAGCTTTTGATCTGGAACGAATTCTGACTCCGGAAGAAGATGCTGCCCGCAGCCTGGTACAACTGCTCGACTTCGGTACTAACATGGAAGGATTCCGTATCGATCAGGATTATTATGTGGTGAAGTTCACGGTTCCGGAGAAATTTGTAGGATATTTTGTGAATGAGTTAAACCTGGATGAAGAGTTTCATTTAAAAATGATAGGATTGAAACGGGCGAATAAGATCACCAACTGCCTGGGTATCTCTCTGACCGAGCTTCATGTGAAGAATGAATTACCGGGAAATGAGAAAGTGGAAGAAGGAGACGAATTGGTCTGCTACGGCAGGTATCGTGATTTTCAGGCCTTCTGGAAAGCTATTTAGCTAGAGTACTTATAACGTCGCTTTTATTGGGCACAAGTGAGCAAGTTTCGGAGATAGTTGTATGAAGAAACCCATCGGACTTCTTTTCAGTAAAGAAATCCGGTGGGTTTGTTATATGCTGAAGCGTATGCCTTATTTCGTCTGAATACGAATATTTCCGGCTTTCACTCCATTTGCTTTTGCTGTAAATACAATCTCTCCGGCAGTTTCACCGGCTTGCAGGATAGCTGTCAACATTCCGTTGAAAGCATGCATTTTCGGAAGATGGAATTGTTCAAGGTTCGTCGGATCGCCATTGGCGGCAGCACGATATTTACCTGTTCCCTTTACCGAGAAATTTATCTGACGATTATCGGCAGGGCAGAGGTTACCGTCTTTGTCTACTACTTTAACAGTCACATAAGCCAGGTCTTTTCCATCTGCAGTCAGTTCGTTACGGTTGCTTACCAGTTCGATGTGATGAGGCTTTCCGGCAGTACGGACTACTTTTTCAGCTACCGCTTTTCCGTTTTTGTCGTAGGCTACTACTTTCACTTCACCCGGTTCGTACTTTGTATCCATCCACATCAGACGATAGCGGTTCTTTAGCGAACTATTATTCTTGCTTTGTTTTCCATAGCTTTTGCCATTGATAAACAATTCGGCAGTAGGATAATTAGTGTACACAAAAACGGGAGTCACTTCACCTTCACGTCCCGGCCAGGTCCAGTGAGGCAGGATATGCAAGGTTTCCGCTTTCTTGTTCCACACGCTACGGTAAAGATAATAGCGGTCTTTAGGTAAACTGGCAAGGTCGATGATACCAAACATTGAACTGTGGTTAGGCCATGAATCCGTATCGTATGGTGACGGTTCACCCAGATAATCAAATCCGGTCCATACGAACTGTCCGATGGTCCAATGATGATCGTCAGCTAATGCAAAGTCCTCGTCCGGAATATTCGACCAGGGACAAACTTCCACATCGTATGAAGAGCATTGATGGTCTTCATATTTAGCCCCTTTCTTATCCTCCACCGGGAACTTGTATACGCCACGTGAACTGACAGTAGAAGCTGTTTCGCTTCCCAGAATCAGATTCTGCGGGAGTTGGTCGTATGACTCCTGATAGCGTTGCGTACGGTAATTAAGTCCCGGAATGTCAATCATTGCTGCAAATCCGTTGGCAAGTACACAAGTCACTTGGTCCATTCCGCAAGTGACAGGACGGGTAGGATCTTCACGATGGCAGATATCCTGCAGGAATTTGGCCACTTTATAACCGACAGGACTGCATTGAGTCGGTACTTCGTTGCCGATACTCCACATAACGACGCAAGGGTTATTCCGGTAATTATGAAGCATATTTATCATATCACGTTCCGCCCATTCATCGAAGTAGCGGTGATAACCATTTTCACATTTGGCGATATCCCATTCATCGAACGGTTCGATCATCATCATAAATCCCATTTCGTCACACAATGCAACGAGTTCGGGAGTCGGCATATTATGAGAAGTACGGATCGCGTCGCATCCCATATCTTTCAATAGCGTAAGCTGATGACGCAGTGCTGCAACATTGATCGCGGCACCCAACGGACCTAAATCGTGGTGATTACATACACCCTGAAATTTACGGTGTTTCCCGTTCAGGTAGAACCCTTTGTCGGCAATGTATTCAATGCTGCGGATACCGAAACGTGTGGTGTAAGTATCTACCAGTTTATCATCCGCATAAATTTTAGAGACAGCCTTGTAAAGCGACGGACTTTCCGGCGACCAGAGTTCGGGTGCGTTTACAATAAAATTTTGTTCAAAAGGTTGTCCGTGATTGATGCGGCTTGTATTCTCTTTCCGGGTAACAACTTTACCTTCCGGAGAAAGAATTTCCGTCTCTACACGGATGGCTGTTTTCTCACCGGCATTGTCTATCTTCGTTTGGAGACGTACGGCTGCAAAATCCTTGTTGACGTGAGGAGTTGTGATTTGCGTTCCCCATACAGGTACATGGATTTTGTCAGTCACAATCAGGTGTACATTGCGATACAGACCTGCTCCCGGATACCAGCGCGAAGATTGCGGACGGTTTTCCAAACGCACGGCAAGCGTATTGTTTTTACCGTCTTTATTCAATAAGGAAGTCACATTACAGTGAAAAGAATTGTAGCCGAAAGGCCAGAAACAAGCTTCTTTTCCGTTGATGTAGACACGCGCTTCACTCATGGCACCGTCAAAAAGTAGTGTCACTTCTTTGTCGGCAGGGGCGTCAAAACTGGTACGATACCATCCGGTACCTACATAAGGAAGACCGCCGGTACGTCCTGTCTTCAAGGAAGCTTTTTTCTCAAAGTTCTGTGTCACTGCCACGTTTTGGAGGTCATTGTTCATGTCGAATGGACCAAAAATCGCCCAGTCGTGTGGAATAACAACCGATTCCCATTTAGTGTCATTGAACTCCGGCTGACTGGCCTCTTTAAAATCTCCTTTACTGAATTTCCAGTTCTTCTCCAGCAGTGCCTCACTGCGTTGCGCTTGCATAGTGCAGGCGGCGGCCATCAAAAGTACAGCTAATAACTGTTTGGGGTGTTTCATGTTCATTTTTACTTTTCAGGTATAAAATATTTTGGATTCGGCGTAAAGTTATAAAAAAGGATTCAATAATCTTATCTCTTGAAAGCATTAAATGCACTGGCCGGTTTGCCACTGTTGTCGAGCCCCCCTTTGTGATAGCCTTTCCATTCCTTCTTTCCTTCAAATGTAGGAAAAATGTCGGTTACACTTGTAAATATCCCGCTCTTTTTGTTCCTTTGCCATCTATTTATAAACAGAAAACTTACGTATGAGAAAACTAGTTTATTGGCTTTTATTGCCGTTGGCAGTGGCTGTGAGTGCATGTGGCGGTAAAAAAGGAACTTCAGATAATCAGTCGCTACTGGCAAGAATAGACAGTATAGATGCTCACGGATTGCAGCGTATGCAGACGTCTAAGAGCGAAACTAACTTTAAATTCAAAGGAAAAGATTATCATTCCTTTGTTTCACGTACTCCGGACGAAAGTCTGCCTCATGTAACAAATGAGATGGGAGATACTTATGTCGATAATAAAATAGTGCTGCACCTGACACGCGGTAACGAAACGGTATTGAACAAGACATTTACCAAGAATGATTTTTCATCCGTAGTCGATGCAAAATTTCTCTCGAAATCTATATTGGAAGGAATTGTATACGACAAGACCACTCCGCAGGGCATTGTATATGCCGCAAGTGTTTGTTATCCGCAGACAGATTTGTATATGCCGCTTTCTATAACGATCACTGCTGATGGAAAAATGAGCATACAGAAAGTCGATATGCTTGAAGAAGATTTGAACGATGAAGCACCCAATTAAGCCTCCAGGCAGGTGTTGACAGCAAAATTACACAAATGTGAAAACATTTGAGACAAACGAAAGGCAACCGATGAGGTTGCCTTTCGTATTTTTGCACCGTCAACAAACTTAATATCGAATAGAATGAAGAAAAGCATTTTTATTATTTGCGTGCTGGCATCAGGATGCACGGCGATGGCTGAACAAGTCGAGAAACCCGGTCCGGCTATAGAAACACAGACTTTGGTGCCACTGACCGAGCGTGTAAATGTACAGGCAGATTCGGCATGTGTCAATCAGATTATAGATGGTTGCTGGGTAGCAGTCGGAGCTAAAAAAGCGCATGCCATTCAACGTGATTTCAACCTTATGTTCAACGGAAAACCTTCTTATCGTTTTGAACTGAAAGAAGATGATAACACATTATCCGGATATGCAGCGGGGGAAACAAAAGGGCGTGCGGAATTTTCTTATTGTTATGCAACTTCCGATGATTTCAAAGGCAAACCAGCCGATACATATAAGAAAGCACAAATAATGAAAACTGTATATCATCATGGAAAAGGTATTTGTCCGCAAGGTGCTTCCCGCGATTATGAGTTTTCGGTATATATCCCTTCTACATTAGGCAGTGATGTTTCCACCATTTTTGCTCAATGGCATGGAATGCCGGATCGTACTTTGGTACAGACTCCACAGGGTGAAGTGAAGAAACTGACAGCTGATGAGTTCATGGAACTGGACAAGACTACTATTTTTAAGAAAAACATGGGATACGAAAAGAAACCCAAGCTGGACAAGCAAGGTAATCCGGTGAAAGACAAACAAGGCAATCCCGTTTATCAAGCCGGAAAGGCTAACGGATGGCTGGTGGAACAAGGTGGCTATCCTCCATTGGCATTCGGATTTTCAGGCGGATGGTTTTACATCAAAGCAAATTCCGACCGTAAATGGCTGACTGATAAAGACGACCGTTGCAACGCAAATCCGGAAAAGACACCGGTTATGAAACCTGTGACATCTACATATAAAGCATCGACCATTGCTTACAAAATGCCTTTCGCCGATTTTCCGAAAGATTGTTGGATTACATTCCGTATTCATATCGATTGGACAGTCTATGGCAAAGAGGCGGAAACAATTGTAAAGCCGGGTATGCTCGATGTACAGATGGACTATCAGGAAAAAGGGAAAAAGGTTAATAAACACATTGTAGACAATGAGAAAATCATGATTGGACGTAACGACGATGATGGTTATTACTTTAAGTTCGGTATCTACCGCGTAGGTAATAGCACGAAGCCGGTATGTTACAATCTGGCAAACTATTCAGAGAGGTAATTAGTCAGAAGGTAGAAAGAGAGTGATATCCGGATGTCCGTTTAGTGGGCATCCGGATATTTTTTTATAGGTTAATAATCTGAAAAAATAATATCGCATTTGTCAAGTGTGCTTCAATTCTGCAAAAAGATTTGTTTTTTTGTTGCTTGCCAAATGGTATAATATATAAAATTATTAGTGATGCAAATGATGAACAAAAATGGATTTAACCGGTGTGCGGAATTCTACATCGGTCGTTTGCGGAAGGAGGGACGGTATTCTACGGCGCATGTCTACAAGAATGCCCTCTTTTCTTTCAGCAAATTTTGTGGCACGTCTAATGTGTCGTTCAGACAGATCACCCGCGAGCGTTTACGACGTTACGGTCAGTATCTTTATGAGTGTGGCTTGAAGCCCAATACGATTTCTACGTACATGCGTATGCTTCGTAGTATTTATAACCGTGGAGTGGAAGCGGGCAGTGCGCCATACGTTCCGCGACTGTTTCATGATGTCTATACAGGTGTGGATGTCCGCCAGAAAAAGGCTTTGCCTGCTACGGAATTGTATAAGCTTCTGTATGAGGATCCCAAATCGGAACGTTTACGCCGTACGCAAGCTATTGCCGCCCTGATGTTCCAGTTTTGCGGAATGTCATTCGCTGATTTAGCCCACCTGGAGAAATCGGCACTCGATCAGAATGTGTTGCGATACAATCGTATCAAAACTAAAACTCCAATGAGCGTGGAAGTGCTGAATACGGCAAAGGAAATGATTAACCAGCTCCGTAGCAAAGAAGATTCTCATCCTGACTGTCCGGATTATCTGTTTGATATTCTTCGTGGGGATAAAAAACGGACGGATGAAAGAGGTTACCGGGAATATCAGTCCGCTCTCCGTCGATTTAATAATTCTCTGAAGGACCTGGCAAGAACCTTGCATTTGCAATCTCCTGTCACTTCCTATACGCTTCGTCATTCTTGGGCAACGACTGCGAAGTATCGGGGAGTCTCCATTGAAATGATTAGTGAATCATTGGGGCACAAATCTATAAAAACGACACAAATCTACTTGAAAGGCTTTGGACTAAAAGAACGTACGGAAGTAAATAAAGGGAATTTATCTTACGTTAGAAATTGCTGTGTAAGTGGTGAGAGAATAGTAAAGTGTTGATAATTAGAATCAAACTATGTGTGTTACTTCTTAGGTAACGGAATTAAATTTGACGCAAAGATAGACAAAAACACGAATAGAAAGCAAATATTCCTCCACTTTTTTTCGTTTTATCTGAAACATAGAGCAAAAAACTGTCCGAACATGAAATAACCTTATTTCCATGCTCTATACTTTTTATTGCCTAATCTCTAGATTTTTCCCGTTGAGTATTAGGCCTTTCCACATTCTACGCCTTTGTCATGTGCGTGATTTCTATTTTCATCATAATGTACGTTTCGTGTATGTGTTATCCGTTACCTAAGAAGTAACGGAATCACATGGGGTAAAAAAATATGATTTTAACGAAACCAAAATCAGTAAATGCCGGGCCTATTAGTGGGACAGGGGAAGGCGTAGCACACTCAAAACGTTGGTATGTAGCACTCGTTCGAATGCATCACGAGAAGAAGGTATCCGAGCGTTTGTCTAAGATGGGAATTGATTCTTTTGTTCCCGTTCAGCAACAGATCCATCAATGGAGCGACCGTCGAAAGATGGTTGATACAGTCTTACTTCCAATGAT
>NZ_GG774817.1:65287-76229 GCF_000163675.1 Bacteroides sp. D22
ATCCATCAATGGAGCGACCGTCGAAAGATGGTTGATACAGTCTTACTTCCAATGATGGTTTTTGTTCATGTCAATCCAAAAGAGCGTATGGAAGTCCTGAGCTTCTCCACGGTCAGCCGTTATATGGTGATGCGTGGTGAAAGCACTCCTGCCGTTATTCCTGACGAGCAGATGGCTCGTTTCCGTTTCATGCTCGATTATTCCGAAGAAGCAGTCTGTATGAATGATACTCCACTGGCGCGTGGTGAGAAAGTTCGTGTCATAAAAGGTCCTTTGAGCGGCCTTGTTGGCGAACTCGTGACTGTCGGGGGTAAGAGTAAGATTGCCGTTCGTTTAAATATGCTTGGCTGTGCTTGTGTAGATATGCCAATCGGTTATGTAGAACCCACAAAGATTAGTAATGACGACACAAAAAAACTTTAACGTATTTCTATTCATTCTACTGTTAGGAGTTTTTTCTCCTTTAATGGCTCAAAATATGAGCGATTCTCAAGTATTGGAATATGTCAAAGAGGGGATTAGACAAGGGAAAGAACAAAAACAATTAGCCTCTGAACTTGCCCGTAAGGGCGTGACCAAAGAACAGGCTATGCGTGTGAAGCAACTTTATGAGCAGCAGAACAATGTAAATGCTTCCAACGCTACTGGTACGGATGTCAATGAATCCCGTCTTCGTGAAGAAATGAAGGAGAACACCTCCGATATGCTGGAGGACCATCCGAGCACTCAAGATCTTGCACGTAGTAATCAGGTTTTCGGACGTAACATTTTTAATACCCGTAACCTGACTTTTGAACCCAGTGTCAACATCGCCACGCCTTTAAATTACCGTCTCGGTCCCGGTGATGAAGTGATTATCGACATTTGGGGAGCCAGCCAGAACACTATCCGCCAACAGATTTCTCCTGATGGCACTATCAACATTCAGAAAATAGGTCCCGTCAACCTGAACGGCCTGACTATTTCTGAAGCCAATGACTATCTCAAGAAAACATTAAACAAGATATATAATGGTCTTAATAATACGAGTGACCCCACTTCTGACATCCGTCTGACTTTGGGTAGCATCCGTACTATTCAAATTAATGTGATGGGTGAAGTAGTCCAGCCGGGCACTTACTCTCTCTCTTCTTTTGCCACAGTCTTCCATGCGCTTTATCGTGCCGGTGGAGTCAGTGACATAGGAAGCCTTCGTAATGTTCAGCTGGTACGTAACGGTAAGAATATCGCCACGATCGACGTCTACCAATTTATCATGAAAGGCCACATTCAGGATGACATTCGTCTGCAGGAAGGTGATGTCGTGATTGTTCCTGCTTATGACGTATTGGTTAAGATCGACGGAAAAGTGAAACGTCCTATGCGTTTCGAAATGAAGAAGGACGAAAATTTATCTACTCTTATCAGTTATGCCGGTGGGTTTGAGGCCGACGCCTACACCCGTTCCTTGCGTGTCGTACGCCAAAACGGACAGGAGTATGAAGTAAACACAGTCAAAGACCTTGATTATAGTGTCTATAAAATGCGGAATGGTGATGTTGTGACTGCCGAGGCTATCCTTAACCGCTTCACTAATAAGCTTGAAATCCGTGGTGCCGTTTATCGTCCCAGTATCTACCAGCTAAACGGTAAACTGAATACCGTCCGCGAACTGGTGAACGAAGCCCAAGGCTTGACGGGTGATGCTTTCTTGAACCGTGCTGTCCTTTATCGCCAACGTGAGGACCTTACTACTGAAGTTATCCCTGTTGACATTAAAGCCATCATGGATGGTACTTCCCAAAATATCATCCTGGCGAAAAACGACATTCTTTATATTCCGAGTATCCATGATTTGGAAGATAGGGGAGATGTTGTAATCCATGGCGAAGTAGCCAAACCTGATTCCTATCCTTATGCTGATAATATGACTCTTGAAGACTTGATCATTCAGGCCGGAGGCTTGCGTGAAGCCGCTTCTGTTGTTCGTGTGGATGTATCGCGTAGAATCAGAAATCCCCATAGTACAGTGGATAATGATACGATTGGTCGGACGTATACATTCTCTCTGAAAGAAGGTTTTGTCGTTGACGGCACACCGGGGTTTGTTCTTCAACCTTATGATGAGGTTTATGTTCGCCGCAGTCCGGGTTACCAGGCTCAACAGAATGTAGTTGTTGAAGGTGAAATCCTGTTCGAAGGCTCATACGCCATGACCAGTCGTGAGGAACGTCTTTCCGATTTGATTCGCAAAGCCGGCGGTTCTACCAAAAACGCCTACCTACGCGGTGCCAAACTTACTCGTGTTGCTACTGAGGGTGAGAAGAAACGTATGGGAGATGTGATCCGTTTAATGAGCCGTCAGTTAGGTGAGGCTATGATGGATTCTTTGGATATTCATGTGGAAGACCATTTTACGGTCGGCATTGACTTGGAGAAAGCTTTAGCTAATCCGGGAAGCACGGCGGACATTGTCTTGCGTGAGGGTGATGTAGTCTTTATTCCCAAAAGTACCAATACGGTTAAGATCAATGGTGCTGTCATGGTTCCTAATACCGTTTCTTATATAGCGGGTAAGAATATCGATTATTATTTGAATCAGGCCGGTGGTTATTCAGACAATGCGAAGAAGAGCAAGAAGTTCATTGTTTACATGAATGGTCAGGTAACTAAGGTTAAAGGTAGCGGTAAGAAACAAATCGAGCCTGGTTGTGAAATAATCGTTCCCAGTAGATCTAAGAAACGTACTAATGTGGGTGAAATCCTGGGATATGCCACTTCTTTCAGTTCTTTGGGTATGATGATTGCCTCTATTGCTAATTTAATCAAGAAATAACGAATACCTTTATAATACTTTATTATGTCTACTTCGATGGAACAAACATCTGACTCTGCAAAGGAAGTGAAACAGCGACAGGATATTCATACGGATGATGAGCTTGAAATCGATTTGATGGAGCTTCTTCGTAAGGTTGTTGGTATTCGTAAGAAAATCTATAAAGCAGCCGGTATCGGACTAATAATTGGTATTATTGTTGCGATAAGTATTCCTAAGCAGTACACGGTTAAAGTTATTCTTTCTCCGGAAATGGGTAATAACAAAGGTGGCGGTTTATCCGGTTTAGCTGCATCTTTTTTAGGAAGTGGGGTTACTATGGGGGATGGAACTGATGCCTTGAATGCTTCCTTATCTGCTGATATTGTTTCTTCTACTCCCTTTTTGTTGGAACTTTCTAATATGAAAGTCCCTGTATTAGGGGGTGAGGAAATCTCTTTAAGTTCTTATTTGAATGAAGAGTCATCCCCATGGTGGGGTTATGTAATCGGATTTCCTGGCATGGTAATGGGGGGAGCAAAGTCATTGTTTACAGAAAATGAGGATGAACCCATATCTTCCGATAAAGTAAGTCGGGGCGCAATTGAACTTTCAAAGAAGGAAACGGAGAAAATTGAGACTCTAAAGAAAATGATAGCTGCCGCTGTGGATAAGAAAACCTCAATGACTTCTATTTCTGTGACTTTTCAGAATCCTAAGGTTGCTGCTGTTGTTGCCGATTCTGTAGTGAAGAAATTGCAGGAATATATAATAGACTACCGTACCTTCAAGGCAAAAGAGGATTGTATTTATTTGGAGAAACTCTTCAAGGAACGTCAGCAAGAATATTATGCTGCTCAGAAGAAATATGCCGATTATCTGGATTCTCATGATAATATCATTTTGCAGAGTGTTCGTACCGAACAGGAACGTTTGCAGAATGATATGAGCCTTGCTTACCAGGTATATAGTCAGGTTGCCAGTCAGCTTCAGGTTGCCAGGGCTAAAGTTCAGGAAGAAAAACCTGTGTTTGCTGTTGTAGAACCTGCTGTTGTCCCCTTGGAACCTTCGGGGACTAGTAGAAAGGTATATGTTTTAGCTTTTATTTTCCTATCAGTTTGTATTGTAATCTCTTGGAATTTGTTCGGGAAAGACCTTCTGGGCAAGTTCAAAGAAGTATGTGCCTAAAATCAATTTTTAATGTGATATGGTATCAACCACCAGTCAAATCAATAAATTTATAGAATTTGTAGCAGTTCTGGGAGATCTGATCATTCTGAATCTGGTATTGTTCTTTCTCCTTTTCTTTTGGGAAGAAATATTTGTCTCTTTACCTTTTTCTTGTAGGGTTTCCTGGATGATGACTTCGTTAAGTCTTTGCTATCTGGCTTGTTCTGGATCCCGCGGGAGGGTTTGGGATAGTCGGGGAATTCGTCCTGACCAACTTGTGTTGCGTGTGTTGAAGAATATTATAGCTTTTTCCATTTTTTGGGCATGTATCATGACTTTTAGTGGAATCTATATTTATTCTCCTCTTTTCTTTGTCGCTTATTTCTCTTTCCTCTTTGTCATCTTAAGTATTTATCGTATTATCATCCGTCATTTCCTAATAGTTTATTGTGCTAAGGGTAAGCATAGACGTTATGCTGTTTTTATAGGTGGAGGCAATAATATGCAGGTGTTGTATGAGGAGATGGAGAGTTCTTTAGCCTCTTCCCTATATGAGGTTGTGGGGTATTTTGATATAAAACCGGATGAAGCCTTTTCCTCCCAATGTTCCTATCTGGGTAATCCCGACGGTTTTTCAGACTTTATGTCCGCACATCCGGGAATCAAACATGTTTTTTGTTCTCTGTCGATGGAGGAAGGGCGCTATAATTTTTCTATTATGAATCATTGTGAAAACCATTTGCTTTATTTTCACGGTGTTCCTAATGTCTGTAAAGGTTTTCCTCGTCGTATCTGGCACAGTATGGTTGGCAATATGCCTATCTTGAATCTGCGTTATGAGCCTTTGGGTAAAATGGAAAATCGTATATTGAAGCGGATATTTGATGTTGTTTTCTCCGTTTTTTTTCTGGTTACTGTTTTTCCTTTTGTTTATATCATAGTGGGAAGTATTATAAAGTTGACTTCTCCCGGTCCTGTATTCTTTAAGCAAATGCGTACAGGTTTGAACGGTGTGGATTTTGTGTGTTATAAATTCCGTTCTATGAAAGTGAATGATGAAGCTGATAGTAAACAGGCTACGGTTGATGATCCCCGTAAAACAAGATTTGGAGATTTCCTCCGTCGTTCTAATATTGACGAATTTCCTCAGTTTATCAATGTCTTTAAGGGTGATATGTCGATAGTTGGTCCCCGTCCTCACATGTTGGCTCATACGGAGACTTATGCCCGTTTGATTGATAAATATATGGTGCGGCACTTTATAAAACCGGGGGTAACCGGTTGGGCTCAAACACATGGTTTTCGTGGTGAAACGAGGGAACTTTCACAGATGGAGGAACGTGTTAAGGCTGATATTTGGTATATGGAGCATTGGACAATGCTGCTTGACTTATATATCATTTATAAGACTGTGGCAAATGTAGTTGTAGGAGAAAAGAACGCATATTAAGACTAGTAAAGGTCAAAGAAGAGAATTATAAAAATATGGGTAACATTTGTACATATCTAAGTTCACATATAGCATCATTTTTTTCTAGTGGTAGTGCACGTAGTATTGCTGTGAAGAAAAATATAGTGGGTTCTTTACTCCTTAAATGTATTAGTATTTTAATTTCTTTACAGATAGTTCCTTTAACGATTGATTATGTAAATCCTACACGTTATGGTATTTGGCTTACACTCAGTTCCATTATTGCTTGGCTCTCTTATTTTGATTTAGGATTTGCGCATGGTTTTCGTAATCGGTTTGCGGAAGCGAGAGCAAAAGGTGAAAATGGTTTAGCTAAAGAGTATGTTAGTACTACATATGCAGTTCTTTTTTTACTTTTCTTTATTGTTTTCCTTATTGCATTTGTAGTTAATAATTTTTTAGATTGGGGGGAACTTTTAAATATAGATCCTAGTTATAATAAAGAACTTCAAGTTGTATTTGGGATTCTGGCATGCTTTTTTTGTTTGAATATAGTAGCAAGTGTATTTACTACGATGTTAATGGCTGATCAAAAACCGGCATTAGCATCTTTAATTCAAACTGGAGGTCAATTACTAGCTTTCATTGCAATTTATATCCTTACTAAAACAACGATGGGTAGTCTTGTTGCTTTAGCTTTTGTTTTTTCAGGAATTCCCTGTTTCTTACTTATATCACTGTCGGTAGTTCTCTTTTGTACTAAAAAATATAAAGATATTGCTCCCTCTATTCAAAGCATTCGTTTTTCTTTAACTAGGAAGATATTAGGGTTAGGGGGGCAATTTTTTATTATAACGATTTCAATGTTATTCATCTATCAATTTGTTAATATTATAATTTCTCGTATAGAAGGTCCTGAAGCAGTTACACAATATAATATTGCATATAAATACTTTAATGTACTTAACATGGTAGCCTTTGTTATTTTAACACCTTTTTGGTCTGCATTTACTGATGCTTATGTACAGAAAGATTTTGAGTGGATGAAGCGAATTTTGAAAAAATTAGAAAAGTTATGGCTTTTGTCTATTCCTATTCTTATAATCATGTTGCTATGCGCTAACTGTATGTATAAATGGTGGATTGGTGAAAGTGTTCATATATCTTTTTCTTTGTCGATTTGTATGGCTTTTTATGTGTTGTTTCAAACTGGGGGAGGGGTCTATATGTATCTCATTAATGGAACCAGTAAAGTGCGTTTGCAATTAATTATTTATTTAATGTTTGCTATTGTTTCAATTCCTATAATAAACATTTGCTGTCAATATTATGGTATTGAAGGAGCATTAATTGTTCCAACTATTGTTTTTGGCTTGCAAGCAGTCATAGGAAAAATCCAGATTACTAAAATCATTAATAATAAAGCTTATGGCATTTGGCTTAGATAATGAGAATTTTGTTTATCAGATAGTCTTTCAAATATAGTTGTATTTTGGTAAAATAGGACATGTACTAATTAATAATTAGGTTAAGTAATATTTTAAATTTGTAGTCAATACGGTGTGAAAGTCGTATATTTTACTAGATATTGCATGATGCTTCTGTGTAAATACTTTAATTGTTTTTCATGCGAATCATATAATCTTGGAGTGAAGTTCTCATGTATGGGATTATATCGTACATGTTTTTATATTAAGTCTTGAAAAATGTATCAAATTTGCTTCTTTTTAGGGATATGGATAGAGTTAGTGTTTTAACTGTTAAAAATAAAATAATATTATTTTTTAGTAAAGTGAGAATAGCTAAGGGGGCTATTTTGTTGGGGAAAATACGGATATATAATTATGGAAAGATTTTTATAGGTAATTCTTTTTCTTTAGTGGGATTGTCTTTTTTTAATCCATTGTGTCGGCATACAGCTTCTATTCTTAGAACAGAGAAGAATGCAATATTGGAAATAGGAGATTCTGTAGGTATAAGTTCTTCAGTAATTTGGGCTTTTAGAAAGATTTATATAGGAAATCATGTAAATATTGGTGCTGATTGTGTAATTATGGATTCTGATGCACATGCTTTGAAAGTGGAAGATCGTTTGTTGGGAAAAGATGTTCAAGAAAGAATGGAAAGCCCTATTTATATTGGCAATAATGTTTTTATAGGTACTCGCTGTATTGTATTGAAAGGTGTGTCAATTGGAGATAATTCTGTGATTGGAGCTGGTTCTGTTGTTACTAAATCAATACCTGCTAATTGTATTGCTGCGGGTAATCCATGTAAAGTGATTAAATATTTAGGTGAATAATGAAGCTATATTTTATAACAACTGGAGGAGGGCTAGGAAATCAAATCATGTCATATGCTTTGTGGCTATATTTGAAAAGATCTGGATATCGAACTATGCTTTATCTTAGGGTAAATTATTTAGTGCGAATATTCAATATAAAGGATGGTCTGGTTAAAAAGAACTACTTTTTAGATTGTTTTGTAAATGTATTGAAACGTTATGGGAGTTGTGTTAGATTATTCAATCGTTGGTTTAGTAGAATAGGATATATTGAATATACTTCGTTTTTCGGGTTAAATGTAATTGATTATCCCGAATGGGGGAATTATAAATTTGTTAATGAAATATTACCTGAATTAAGAATGGACTTATTGTTCCCTGAGGATAGCAATCAACAGAATAAATCTGTTCTGGATATGATGCGAGAGTCAGATTCTGTTAGTATCCATGTTCGAAGAGGTGATTATCAGAACTCTGTTCATTGGAGAGTTATTTTAGGAGATATTTGTGATAAAAAATATTATGAGGATGCAATTGAAAAAGTTTATTCTCTGTTGTCTAAACCTGTTTTTTTTATTTTTTCAGATGATATAGAATGGGTTAAATCTAATCTTAATTTAGATCATCCAGTTTTTGTTGATTGGAATCAAGGAGAAAATTCGTTCCGCGATATTCAGTTAATGTCGTATTGCAAAGTGAATATAATAGCTAACAGTACTTTTAGTTTATGTGCATCTTGGCTTAATGTAAATACGAATCCAATACGCATTGTTCCTTCTAAATGGTTGAATAGCTATTTTGATAATTTATTAATTAAATATATACCTTCTGATTGGATTATTATTAATAACAAGAAACCAACCATTTCTATCATAACTAGTTCTATTCTTTCAGAGTGTTCTATAAAAGATATTTTAAAACAACGATATTCTGATTTTGAATTAATACTTAATGATAGTGGTGAGGTGAAGATTTTTGATGGTCGGATTAAAACCGGAGAGATAAATGGTAGGTATATTTATAATTACACGCGGAGTGATTCTTTAAAATTTAGAAATCGAAATTATCTATGGAATTGGTTATCGAAAATATATGCAGACGAATTATATGGATGATATCGTTTTATTATTAACAGCTTGTATTAATCCTAATGGGATGTCGTATACTGTAGTTCAGGATATTGAATTACGTAAAAAGCAGTATAGAGAGAGTTTGTCTTTTTATTTAACTCATACCAAATATAAAATTGTTTTTATCGAGAATTCAAATATAGATATATCTTGCCTATATCAAAAAGAAATTTCTGAAGGTAGATTAGAATGTATTACTTTTGATGGGAATAATTATGATCGTTATTTAGGGAAAGGCTTTGGAGAAGCTTTAATTTTGAATTATGCATACATTCACTCAAAATTAATTGCTCAATCCCATTATATCGTAAAAATAACTGGTAGAGTAATTGTTGAGAACGTGATAGAATTAATAGACTCATGTTCTTTGGATAAGAAAAGTGTGTATTGTGAATTGGGGTTAAGAGAGAAAACTACAGTTTCAGTATTTTTCATAGCTCATAAAGACTTTTATCCATTATTTCTTTCGAAAAGAAATTTGATTAATGACTTTTCTAAGTGCTATTTCGAAAAAGTGTTATTTCAGTCTATTTTTAGAATGGAGAAAGGATATTCATCATAAATATTCTCCTTTCTATTTACCTGTTCATTTGAGAGGAATATGTGGAACTTCTGGTGCTGTATATCCTACTGGAAATAAAGTAAAGGCTTTTGTAAAATATATATTATATTTATTTTTTAAACGATTTCTTTTTATAGAATAACTAATGTGGCATGAAGGATACTATGGGAACTGGAGATGATTCTTCTCTATCATCTTGTGCTTCTTCTGTTATAGGCGAAGGTATTTCTGAGAAGCATTACTCTAGCTTAAAATGCTCTAAAAAAAAAACATAGTATTTTAGTTGATAATCTTTGTGTATTTGCTATGTTACTTGTTTTAATAGGGCATGCTGATGTCGTTGATCATTATCGTACATTATGGATTTATAAGTGGGTTTATCTTTTTCACATGCCTTTGTTTTTCTGTGTTTCGGGATATCTGTTTGCATTAACTGAAAGTTACAGTTTGAAAGTAAGTACATTTGTTAGGAAAAAGACATTTCGATTGTTGATACCTTTAGTCGTAATTACAACGATTGGATTCCTGCTAAAGTCACAAATAGGAATAGCAGCAGAACGTCCTGTTAGTACGGACTTTATATCTTATTTGCATTGTTTTCTATATCCTAATGATAATCCTGTTGCTTATCTTTGGTTTCTAACTGTCTTGTTTGAAATTCAAATTCTCATATTTGTTTACTATAATTTTTTGGCTATTAATGTAAAATGGTTGCTTCCTATTGCTATTGTGGCATTCTATATTATTCCAGAAATAAATTTTTTGTATGTTTCACAAGCAATTTATTACATTGTATTTTTTGTATGCGGAATATTGTTCTGTAGATATGAAAAAGAAGTTATTGATTACTTGCATTTAAGAAGCTGGGGTATGATGATATTATTGGGAGTGCTTTCTGTTAGTTCTCCATATATCATATTACCAATTTATTTTGCAATTATATATGCATTGATAGGAATATTTTTTAGTATTTCATTAGTGTTGAATCTGCAGAAAAAAAACATCAAAATATTCCCGAAATTACGTAAATATACTTATACTATTTTTTGTTTGTCGTGGTTTTCTCAATCATTTTGTCGTACGGTTCTTATGTCTCATTTTAATTTTTCTTTATTGGCCTTATATTACTGTGATTTCCTTTATTTCTAGGTTTATTTATCTCATATGGTATTGGAGCTATAGCAAATAGATATTTAAAAACAGGAGTGTTGGCCCGATTTCTTCGAATTTCTATGGGATTATAACTTGTTTTTGTTGTAAGTTGGTGATGCATGTGTAATTAATATTTTCAGTATAAATGTAAATCAAATTTTGAAATGAAGTTATTATCAATTATTATTGCTACATATAATGCAGGTAATACATTAGATGCTTGCTTGACAAGTATAACTAAACAGAAAAGTAGTGAGATAGAACTATTAATTATTGATGGGGGGTCCTCCGATAAAACTCTTGATATAATTCATTCTTATGGAGATAAAATAGATGTTTTAATATCTGAGCCAGATAAAGGTATTTATGATGCATGGAATAAAGGTATATCACATGCAACAGGGGCTTGGATTATGTTTATAGGGGCTGATGATATATT
>NZ_GG774817.1:76551-115384 GCF_000163675.1 Bacteroides sp. D22
ATTGTCGCCCTATATACAGTATGTTAAGCAAATATCTACCCAAAACTATGATTTAATAACTGCGTGCGCATATTTTGTCGATTTGAAAGGTAAACTGATAAAGAAAGTGGGTGAACCTTTTAGTTGGGAGAGAGAAAAAAGGAATATGAATATTTCTCATGGTTCCACCTTACATAATAGAAATCTTTTTCAAAAAATAGGTAAATATTCATTGGAATATAAAATATGTGCTGACTATGAGTTGTTGATACGAGAAGGACAAAATCTTTGTTGTGCATTTTATAATCAGGCGGTACTTGTGTTTAAAGTAGGTGGAGCTAGCTTTTCTATGGAATGTCAGTATGAGACATTCAGAATCAGAAAAAAATATCATACCGTACCATTAGTTATTAATCTGTATCTGTGTTTGAGAAGAATGGTAGGGATTATGTTGAAATCTATTGTATACATTACCAAATAGAATAACAATAGTGTCATTGACTTCTAAGAAATATTACTTTTTACTTTTTCTTATTGTTCTATTGATTGGGTTTCAACAATTCCCAGTTCTTCGTATAGGGGGAAGTTTTAAAATATATGAGCTACTATCTTTGATTCTACTATTAAAATTTAGGAATCATGGATTTTGGACTAGTAAGCTTATTGCATTATGGGTATTATTTGTACTTTCTCCTATTGTCAGTTTTTGCTATTCATGGCTTTTTCTTGATATCCCTTCTGATTTTTATTTGCGTTACCCTGAAGCAACAGAGTCTTTCAAATTTGGAAATAGAATATTTTCAGTATTGCAAATAATATATATGCTTTTTTGTTTTTCAGTTCTCTCGGGTATCTATCGAGAACGACGACTATATAAATATTTTGATTATCTGCGGAGGTATATTGTGATTATAGGAACATGTATAGCTGTATATTCTTTATTTGCTCTTTTTGTTTATGATCCAATACCATATTTACCTTCGTTTCTTCAAAATAAGTCTGTTTATGATTTTAGAAGTAGCGGTCTATCTCAAGAACCAGGGAATTATGTAATCTATCAAGTGTGGGTTGTGTTATTTACTTATTATGCGAAAGAACTATTTTCAATAAAAGTTTGGTTATTTATGCTGACAATAAATGTTTTATCGTTATTTTTCACATTCTCAACTTCACTCATTGCTTTTGTTGTATTGATTATATTGTCTTATTTTCTTTGTTCTACAACTAAAAAACAAAAGATATCCATTGTATTTATATCCTTTATTTTCTTTTGTGTCGGATATTTTGTATTACTTGAAAGTGGGTACTATGATTTGTTTGAGACTTTATTTTTAAATAAAGCAACCAATTTTTTTTATGCGCCAGATCATACATTGGATAGTGGCAGTTTTAGGAGTTATACAGGTCGGATTGGATGGGAAATTTTTTATAATCAGCCTCTTTTGGGTGTGGGAGTAGGAAATAGTGTTTATTATATGCATTTATATGAATTTAAGATGGGAATTGTGAATTTTGGGGATACGTTGAGTTTAGGAATATTCCCTCAAAATCTTTATGCTTGCGTATTTGCAGAACAAGGACTTATTGGTGGTTGTGCTTTACTGTTTTTTTTATTAGCAGTAGTGAAGGAACTATGGAAATATCGGAATGAAAAACCTTATGGACGAATGTTTTTTGTAGGAGGTCTTTTTAATGTTGCAGTAACACTGTCTAATCCTCTCGTTTATGCATTGTTTATATGGGTATTTTTGGTATTGGCTTTGGGTTATAATAAGTATATTCATGAAAAAGATTCTAATTTTTGAGGGTAGAGAAACTATAGGTGGGGGACAAATCATAACGAAGCGTATTTGTGACATCCTCTCATCCAAATACGATGTCTCTGTATTTATTCCGGGTCAAGATAATGGTATATCTAACTTATTGTCTAATTATAAACAATACCACTACCAATTAGTGCCATATTCTAGTAGGAAAAAAAAGAATAAAAGATTATTTTTTATTCTTTTATAATGCATTTTTTACATATCAAATGCTACGTAAGTTATTAAAGGAAAAGCATTTTGATTTGTTGTACATTCAACACCAAAATATTCTTCCTGTTTGTGTATTAGCAAATTGGGGGGTAAGAAATAAAATAGTATCCCATCTTCATGTTATTTATATCGATAAACAAGCAAGAAGAATGATATGTTGTTTTTTGAATCATAAGTACGTGAAAAGAATCTTTGGTGTATCAAGATATACACTTTCGCAGTTATCTCAGCAAAATTTGAAAAAGAGTTCTATATTATATAATCCGATTCCATTAAGAGAAAAAATAAAGATAAGTTGTTCATCTCATAAAATAGCAATAGTAGGGGATGTTGTTAGATTTAAAGGTCATCACATTGTGTTTGAAGCGATGCAATCTTTACCCGAAAATAGTGAGCTTCATGTAATTGGCAACCTTTTGGATAAAAAATATTTGGAACAACTGCAGTCTTTCTCGATTAAGTGTGTCTATACCGGATTAATATCAGATGTTGCAAATTACCTTGTTGAAAATCAAATAAGTTTAGTGATAATTCCTTCCATTTCTCCTGAAACATTTTCTTTGTCAATGACCGAAAGCTGGGCACTAGGTATTCCTACAATTGCTACTGATGATTATGGAATGAAAGAAATTGTTGAAAAATATATACCACTTTATTGCGATGTTATATTGTTTAACAAGGGGGATGTTGTTGATTTAGTAGCAAAAATTTTAAATCTTTATAATGATGAATGTTTATATCGGAAAGTTTCTGATGCTGTTTATTGTGTTATCAGAGAGCATTTAAATGAAGGAAAATTTAAAAAAAGACTTTTGAATGAAATATCATCAATTATATAAATAAGGTTGATCAAATATGAAAGTAGCTATCATCCAAGAATGGTTAGTAACCGTTGGCGGTTCAGATAAAGTAGTCAAAGCTATTGCGGATGTATTTCCTGACGCAGATATTTACACCTTAGTTGCTAAAAAACAAGTTTGTGACGAATTAGGGATTGACTGGAATAAAGTCCATACATCATTCATTCAGAAGTTGCCTTTAGGGGTAAAGAAGCATAGGATGTATTTGCCTATATTTCCGTTTGCAATAGAACAGTTTGATTTACGGGGATATGATGTGATTATATCATCTTCTCATGCTGTAGCCAAAGGAGTTCTAACCAAAGCGGATCAATTGCATATTTGTTATTGTCATTCTCCTATTCGTTATGTATGGGATATGTATCATGAATACTTGGAAGAATCGGGGTTGACAAAAGGCTTGAAAGGATATCTAGCTAAATATATGCTTCACCGTATTCGTAAATGGGATTTGATATCCAGCTTCCGGGTTGACTATTTTATAAGTAATTCCGATTATGTGGGACGTCGAATTCAGGAGACTTATAGGCGGGATGCTGTAACAATTCACCCTAATATTGATATTTCTAACTTTGATTTGTGCGTAGAGAAAGAAAATTTCTATTTAACTAGTAGTCGTTTGGTGGGATATAAGAAAATAGATCTTATTGTCGAAGCTTTCAGTCGTATGCCTAATAAAAAGCTGGTTGTGATTGGTGGAGGTCCTAATTTGGAAAAGATACGCAAGATTGCTGGGCATAATGTAACTGTCATGGGATATCAGTCATTTGCGGTACTAAAAGAAAAGATGCAGAAAGCTAAAGCCTTTGTTTTTGCAGCAGATGAGGATTTTGGTATGATTCCGATCGAAGCGCAATCATGTGGGACTCCTGTTATTGCTTATGGCAGGGGAGGTTCTTTGGAAACAGTAAAAGAAGGAGTAACAGGTCTTTTCTTTTATGAACAAACTGTAGAATCGGTTATTGATGCAGTAGAAAGATTTGAAAAACTAGAAACACCGTTTGATCCTAAAATAATACGTAACCATGCGGAGACTTTTTCGGAAGAACGTTTTAAGAAGGAAATAAAGGAGTTTGTAGAGTTAAAATATAATGAATTTAATCATCTAGTGAAATGAGTTATTTTATATTTGGCGGTTCCGGTTTTATCGGTACACACCTTATTGCTCTAATTGATAATATATATCCGGGTACAAAAATATACAATCTGGATATTGTAAAGAATAACCATGAAGGTAAATCTACATATATCAATTGTGATGTTCGTTCTGAAATAAACATTGATATTTCCGTTACTTCCGAAGACGTCATTTTTAACTTTGCAGCCGTTCATCGTACCCCGGGACATCCGGATCAGGCTTATTTTGAGACGAATATTCGTGGTGCAGAGAACGTATGTGCTTTTGCCGAGAAGTTCGGGATAAAGAAAATCGTTTTTACCAGTTCCATAGCTCCTTATGGTGCAGCTGAAGATTTGAAAACAGAAGAGACGCTTCCCACACCGAACACGCCTTATGGAATTTCTAAGTTAGTGGCTGAAAAAATACATACGATTTGGCAGGCAAAAAAGTCGAACGAACGACAACTTACTATTGTTCGTCCGGGTGTGGTATTCGGTAAAGGGGAAAATGGTAACTTTACTCGTTTGTATTGGGGTATCCGTGGCGGTAAGTTCTTCTATCCGGGCCGTAAAGATACGATTAAAGCTTGCATTTATGTGAAAGAATTGGTTCGCTTTATGCTTTATCGTTTAGAGAATCATAATGAAGGAGTAGAGTTATATAACTGTACATATGAACCAGCTTTTACTATCGAGCAAATAGTAGAAACGATGAAAAAGGCTACGGGAGTACAACGTACTGTTGTCGAGGTGCCGGGAAGTCTTCTAATGACAGTTGCAAGGATTGTCGGTTCGTTAGGGGGAAAAGCTTTAGGTATTTGTCCTGCTCGTGTGAAGAAGTTAATGATTTCTACTAATATATGCGGAAAGAAATTGGCTGATTCGGGGTATAAGTTTCATTATACATTTGAAGAAGCTATTAAGGATTGGTATAGAGATAACGATAATAAGTATTTGAGATGATTTTTCTGAAACAATTTGGGTATATAAAATAAATGTTGAGATGTAATAAACACGTGAGTGTTTCGTATGTGAGATGAAAAAAATGTAGGTCCCTAGCTTCATGCTGTTTACAGCATGATTCTCCTACATTGTGGATTAGAAATAGCGCGACGGCGCATTTCTAATCTACGCCCTGACATCGGAGGTTAAAGCCGATGTGAATTTCCCACTATATCAACTGTCTGTGAAGATCGTTGATATTTCCTAATTTTACGTATAGTGATGTATTTAGACACACAAATATAAAGAAAAAACATTGGGAGATTTGTATCGAAATATCCCAATGTTTGATTTCAATCATTGAGATGTTTTTTTCAAATCTTCCGATGTTTTTCCGACTCTCCAAAAGGACAAAAGGACAAAAAGGATATATATGATTGTTTTTATTCATCTTACTATAAGAACTATGAGGTATATTGCTGATCTTTATTATATTAAGTGCTTTTATAGACGTGTAACCTTACGAATATTGAAATCGTGTTTTGCGCCAACCTGAATCGTTTTGTTTGTCATGAAATGATTGGGCAACTCTTGAACAAAATTACCTATATTGTCAGGATTATTTAGTGAAAGGGCCGTGCTTGGAAAGAAGAGCGATATCTTGTTCGCGTTTGCTTCCGCCTTCAATGATACAATCATTCGACAATATGGTGATATTATTGTACAAATTCGGGGAAAATAAAGGAGCTCCTTTCTGGAATTCCTCTCCCAACTAATAGGCTTCGTCGTTGGCATTGGAATTTTTATAGTACCATAGGGGATTTTTGTCCTTATGTCCTTTTGTCCTTTTGAAAGGAGGGCACGTTGGTGGGGGAAAGAAGAGGTGTGTGAGATTTATAACTTGCTTGTATCCAGTAGATAAACTCTCGTTGCTTTTTTAGGGACGAAAATTTGTGTGCTCGAAAAAATGCAGGAAGCTCACGTAATATGCTTTTTTGTGAATAGTGTCAGTGACAGTTGATTTTAGCAGTGGATCGCTAATTGTTTCCCTATGTGGACAATATTTGATAAAGTAATAAAAACTGAAATATTATAAATTATTAATCATAGAATGACATGGCAAAAGAAAAACAGAAACCATACGAGTTTTTAAGCAATTTGGTATTGGCTTTAATGGGAACGGATCGTATTTTCAGTAACAGTTTCTTTTCCAGCGAATTTGCTATTTCTCCCAATACACTGAGTGAGATAAGACGGGGAGAGGATATGTGCATTTATCAGTATGTACGGGTGATACGGTGTATGATGAAGTATCTTCATTTAATTGTTCGAATGGATATGTTGCTAAAGGAATTAAGAACCGTATTAGCTTCCAATTGTGATTTGGTGGTTGCTACGATTCCGCACCGTTTTCACGGAACTTACCAACCGAAAGAGTGGGTGGTAGTAATGCATTGGGATGGTATAAGATAAATGTTGAAATGAAGAAATATGTAGGTCCCTAGATTCATGATAAACTCATGAAATCCCTACATTTTGCAGGTTAGAAATCGTACAGCGGTATATTTTTAACTTGACCCTCGTATCGGTGTAAAAACTGATATGTATCTATATGTGAAATATACCAACTGTCTGTGAGGATCGTTGGTATATTGCGTTTTAAGGGAACGTTGTACCATAGGGGAGTGGAAAATAGAATAGATGGTTAAAGAATACAAAAAAAGAGCAAACTCATAATATTCCTAAATCTTTCCGGAATCTGTATCGTTATTTGTAGCATAGAATAAAGTATAGTATTAACGCTAAAAGAATAACGATTATGAAGAAATTTCTATCTCTACTTGTACTGGCTCTGGTAGCCGTGCAGTTTTCATTCGCAAAAGATGTGATAACTAAAGACATGAATCAGTTGCCGCTTCCGGCACGTAATTTTATCAATAGTAATTTTACAAAACCACAGGTTGCCCATATCAAAATTGATAAGGATATGATGGAGTCTACCAAGTATGAAGTGTTATTGATGGATGGTACGGAAATTGATTTTGACAGTAAGGGAAACTGGGAAGAGGTAAGTGCTAAGAAAGGGCAGACTGTTCCTGTTAGTATTGTTCCGGGATTCGCTGTCAACTACCTGAAAGCACATAATTTTGTGAATGAAGGAGTGACGAAAGTGGAACGTGACCGCAAAGGGTATGAGATTGAATTGTCTACCGGGCTTTCTTTCAAATTTGATAAGAAAGGAAAATTTATCAAGGCTGATGATTAACAAGTTGCAGTAAATAGACCTAAACAAGAAGATAACTATGTGGAGATTTAAGTTTAGCGCATGGGCAGTAGTGTTGCTTATGACTGCCCTTTCTTTCGGCGCATGTGATAATGACGATGATGATACTTTTGTTCCGCCCAGTAATATTACGGAGGCCTTGAAACAGGTATATCCGGCTGCCCAGAATATAGAATGGGAGATGAAAGGTGCTTATTATGTAGCTGACTGTTGGGTGAGCAATGATGAATTGGAAGTCTGGTTTGATGCTAATGCCAACTGGGTGATGACAGAAAATGAACTGAACAGTATTGATCAGTTGGTGCCGGCTGTTTATACGGCTTTTATAGATTCTAAATATAACGCGTGGGTAGTGACAGATGTATATGTGTTGACATTTCCACAGAATCCGATGGAATCTGTGATTCAGGTGAAACAAGGTAGCCAGCGCTACTCGCTTTATTTCACGCAGGATGGTGGATTGATACATGAAAAAGATATCAGTAACGGAGACGATACGAATTGGCCGCCAACTGAATAACTTTTAATCATAAAAATGACAACGGACCATTTCTATAAAAGGAATGGTCCGTTGCTTTTTATAATTACATTTGTTTGTAATCCTTGGCCAATCCTCCTTCACTTGTTTCTTTATAGAGTGACGGTAGGTCATGTCCGGTCTGTTTCATCACTTGCACTACTTTGTCGAAAGAGACACGGTGCATGCCATCGGTGAAAGCTGAATAAAGATTAGCATCCAGCGCACGTGCGGCGGCGTATGCATTTCGTTCGATGCAGGGAATTTGTACCAATCCGCATACCGGGTCGCAAGTCATTCCCAAATGGTGTTCCAAGCCCATTTCTGCTGCATACTCAATTTGTGCAGGGCTGCCCCCGAACAATTGATTGGCGGCAGCCGAAGCCATTGCGCAGGCAACACCGACTTCTCCCTGACAACCTACTTCTGCTCCGGAAATGGATGCGTTGAATTTGACGATGTTGCCAAACAAACCGGCAGTGGCTAACGCACGTAAAATGCGCATATCGCTAAAGTCACGGCTTTTTTGAAGATGATAAAGTACGGCAGGCATAACTCCACAAGAACCACAAGTCGGAGCGGTTACTATTTTACCGCCGGAAGCATTTTCTTCACTTACTGCCAAAGCATAAGAGAAGACGAGCCCTCTGGATTGCAGGGATTGTTTGTATCCGGTAGCACGTATGTAATAAGTGGAGGCTTTCCGCCGGAGATTTAGTGGTCCGGGTAGTACGCCCTCTGCTTCGAGTCCACGGTGAATGGCATCTTTCATGGTAGCCCATACTTCAGCCAGGTAGTCCCATATATCTTCTTCCTCACATTCCTTTACGTATTCCCAATAACTTTTTCCGGTATCTTCACACCATTGGAGTATTTCAGTCATGTTTTCCATACCATATACATCGGGGCTTTCGATGGTTGGATTGTCATTATTTTCTGCTAGTGCACCACCACCGATGCTATAAACAGTCCAATTCTCCTGCACTTTATCGTTGCTATCCAGAGCTGCAAATGTCATTCCGTTCGGATGGAACGGTAGAAAGACTTTGGGCTGCCACACAATTTCTACCGGGGCAGTGGGTTGCAAAGTGTCTATAATGGCTACATCCGTCATGTGTCCTTTGCCTGTAGCAGCTAAACTGCCGTAAAGGGTTACTTTAAAAGATGCAGCATTCGGATGACGTTCCAGAAACATTTCGGCAGCTTTGCGCGGTCCCATAGTGTGGCTACTGGAAGGTCCTGTGCCTATTCTATATAGCTCTTTTATCGATTTCATGATTGATGATGTGTTTTTGTTAATACCATTTCTTTTTTCTGAAGTACAAATATACAATAATACCGATAATTGCCATTACAATCCAGGCAAATAAATACCCGTATTGCCATTCGAGCTCGGGCATCCATTTGTAATTCATTCCCCATACTCCGACCAGAAATGTCAAAGGGATAAAGATGGTGGATACGATGGTTAACCTCTTCATGATGTCGTTCATACGTAAATCATTGTTGGAGATGTATAGATCGACTAATGAGGAAAGAGTTTCCCGGCAGATCTCAATGGTCTGTAATACAAATTGCAAGTGGTCGTTTACATCATTGAAAAAGGCACGGTTCACTTTGTGAATGAGCAGGTTTTCTGCCCGTAGTAACTTGATATATTGTTCTTTTAGTGGAAGGATGGATTTTTTCATCAGCATATATTGGCGTCGTAATGCCTGAATCTGAATTCCGATGTCATCACCACTGGTGATGGTGAGCAGTTCTTCTTCCAAATCTTCGAGTGCGTCATCAATGGAAGAGATTGTTGAAATATAGTTTCCCATGATGCTGTTGAGCAGCACGCTAAGTAGATAATCAGTCTGGCGGCTGCGTATCTTCAGGACATCATTGCGCAGAGCGGAACTGACATCATCGAAGAAGTCGGTTTCTTTTTCGAGGAAAGTAAGTACGTAGTTATTACCTAGAATAAGACAAACTTGCTGTTGGAGCAACTCGTCCAGTTCGTCTTCTTCTTTATGTTCGTTGGGGTAGAATATTTTTAAGATCAGGACGATGTATTTGTCATGCTCTTCTATCTTGGTAGGATGATCCGCATTCAGTATATCTTGCAGGACTAGGAAGTCTATTTCAAAATGACTGCAAATTTCACGGATAGTCTCCGTATCTTTCATTCCGTGTATTTGTAGCCAATTGATCCGATCGCTGTTCAGTGTTCCCTTGATGGCTTGAAAGGTGTCGTTGGCGCTTTCCTGCATCTCGGTAGCATTGTAAGTACAAAGATGTAAGTGGGTAGGAGTAAGACTGTCTCCTGTGTAAATAAGCTTTTCGCTTAACAGATTATTCTTCATGCTTTATTCTCGTTTTAGAAAACCACTGTAACAAAGGTAGTGGTTTTCTAAATGAGAACAAGTTCTTTGGACGTTTTGTTTACAGGTTAGTCAAAATCGACTACTGTGATTCCGGCACCGCCAAACTGCACATGTTCGTCGGCATAGTGGCTCACTCCCGGTACGGTGGCCAGATACTGGCGGATTAATGTACGAAGTATTCCCGTTCCCGTGCCGTGAAGGATGCGTACACGGTCCATGCCGACTAATATGGCGTCATCGATAAAATAGGTGACTGCTTGCAGAGCTTCGTCTCCGCGCATTCCGCGTACGTCAATGTCTTGTTTGAAGCTAAGCTTCTTTTCGTACATCTGATCATGCGTCTGGCTACTGACAAAGGTGCTTTTGGCGATTCCTTCCGTCTTGGGGGCGTTATTGGTACGTTCCAGACGGTCTATTTTTACGGTCGTTTTTATACTCCCAAAAGCAACGGTTGCATTTTTACCATTGATTTCCATCACTTGGCCGACACTTGTCTGTCCTTTGATTTTTACATTCTCACCTACTGCAATCGGCACTACTTTAGGAGCACTTGACGGGGAAGAGACTGCGGCTTTCGGTTCGTTTTTCTTATTTTTCTTCCGTTCTTGTTTCTCCTTTAATTTCTTCATTTTCTGTGCAATCTTCTCTTCATGCTCTTTAGAAGCCAGCGCATCTAAAGAAGTACGGAAGTCTGTCAGTTCCTGACGTGCCTGGCGTGTCTTTTCCTTTTCAGCTTGTGCTTCCTTGATTGTGCGTATTGTGTTTTCAATGCGTGCATTGGATTCCTGAAGCATCCGTTCCGCTTCTTCTTTTGCTTGCCGGATGATCTCTTTCCGTGATTTCTGCAACTCTTCCATTTCCGTTTGGTAGCGGGCAATGGTTTCTTCCATGTGCTTTTCCCGTTGACGGATAGTTTGACGTTTTCCTTCCCAGTAACGCTTGTCGCGCACGATGTCCTGAAGGTATTTGTCGGCATTGATATATTCACTTCCTACGATTTCCGAAGCATCTGCAATGACATCTTCCGGCAATCCGATTTTTCGTGCGATTTCTACGGCAAACGAACTTCCGGGATTTCCGATTTGTAGCTGGAAAAGTGCTTGCATGAGATGGCGGTCGTAAAGCATGGCTCCGTTCACTACTCCTTCATGATCTTCGGCAAAATGTTTCAGATTCTGGTAGTGGGTGGTGATGACTCCGAATGTTCCTTTCTGGTTGAAACGTTTCAGAACGGCTTCGGCAATAGCACCTCCAATTTGCGGTTCCGTACCTCCACCGAACTCGTCAATCAGGATGAGGCTCCGCTCGTTGCAACTCTTCATCATGATTTTCATATTGGTCAGGTGAGAAGAGTAGGTACTCAAATCGTCTTCAATAGATTGCTCATCACCAATATCGATAAAGATGCTGCTGAATATACCGGCGTGACTGCGTTCGTGCAAGGGAATGAGCATACCGCATTGCAACATATATTGCAGTAAACCGACTGTTTTGAGGCAGACGGACTTACCTCCGGCATTCGGACCGGATATAATAAGAATGCGTTGTTTTTGATTCAGTTCTATATCCAGTGGTACGACTTTCTTTCCGTGTTTGGCAAGTGAAAGTTGTAATAAAGGATGCACAGCCATTGTCCAGTCCAGTAGTTGCTCATTCTCTACGGCGGGTTTCAGACTATTGGTCTGTATGGCGAAATAGCTTTTCGCACGGATAAAATCTATTTCTGCCAGAAATTCGTATGATTGAAGGATTTCCGGGATAGACGGACGGAGCACGTTTGAAAACTCGGTAAGGATGCGAATAATTTCGCGTCGTTCGTCGCCTTCGAGTTCGCGAATACGGTTGTTGGCTTCTACGACTTCCGCCGGTTCTATAAACACTGTTTTCCCGCTAGCGGATTCATCGTGTACAATACCTTTGATTTTTCGTTTGAGTCCGGGTGCGACGGGGATCACCAAACGTCCGTCACGCATAGTGGGAGCTACGTCTTTATCTACGTATCCTTCGGATTGTGCGCTGCGCAGAATGCTGTTTAACGAGCGGGAAATATTTCCCATTGTACTGGCAAGCTCGCGACGTATACGGGCTAATTCGGTGGAAGCATTATCCTTGATTTTTCCATATTTGTTAAGGATGCCGTCTATTTTTCCTATCAGTTGAGGGAAAACGGCTATATCTCCTGCCAGTCGTTTCAGACTGGGGTAGGGGGTGTCGTTCTCTTCTTCATCTTCATTTCGATGGAGAAAGCGTACAATGTCGCGGATGGTTTCTAACGAACGGCGCAGGTCGAATAGTTCTTGCTCGTCCAGATACATTCCTTCTATCCGCACCCGCTTTAGCGAAGGGCGGACATCAAAGAAAAATTGATCGGGAAATCCGTCCTCTTCCTGGATGATGCGGACAAACTCTGTTACCTGGTTTAATTTCTCCTCAACTTCTTCATGTTGCTCCGAAAAGGTCATGTCTGTGACTCTTTCTTCGCCTAAAGTGCTAAGACACTTATCTTTTAGTAACTGTCTGATCTGGTCGAATCCTATCTTTTGCTCAAAATTTTGAGGGTATATCATATCTTTGTTCTTACTAATGGACTGCAAAAATACGATTAATTCGCGAAAAAAATATCAGAATGTTTGCAGATTTAAAAATGATTCGTACCTTTGTACCGCTTTCAACGGAAAGCACTTCTGATAAAGGAGTTTTGGAGAGGTGGCAGAGTGGTCGATTGCGGCGGTCTTGAAAACCGTTGTACTGCGAGGTACCCGGGGTTCGAATCCCTGTCTCTCCGCTTTTAAGCATTGAATATCAATGCATTATAGAATAAGCATCCTAATTAAGGTTTCAGAAAATGACCTTATGGGATGCTTTTTTATTTTATGATATTTTGGGGTGATTTGATTCCAATTTAGTGTATTAACAGGGAAAATTTGCAGACAGGAAAATTCTCTGTATCTTTGCCGGCATGGCACAAAAAGGTGAGTTACATATAAGAAATAAGCACAATGGTCAATACGATTTTCCGTTGTTGATAGAAAAATATCCTCCACTTAAGAGATTCGTATCACTTAATCCTCTGGGTGTACAAACTATAAACTTTTTTAATCCGCAAGCAGTAAAAGCTTTAAATAAAGCATTATTAATCAGTTATTATGGCATTCGGTACTGGGATATACCGAAACAATACTTGTGTCCACCCATTCCTGGAAGAGCGGATTATATTCATTATATTGCCGATCTTATTCAGCCGGATAGGGTAGCGAACGATTTGCAGACAGAGGAGGAAGATGCGAACGAACAGAAAACGAAATGCAGATGTCTGGATGTTGGGGTAGGTGCAAATTGTATTTATCCGATTATAGGGCACACAGAATATGGATGGACATTTGTGGGCAGTGATATTGATCCGGTCTCGATTGAGAATGCACGAAAGATAGTGACTTGCAACCCGGTATTGGCACATAAGATTGACTTGCGACTTCAGAAAGACAGTCAGAAAATTTTTGATGGAATTATCATGCCTGGCGAGTATTTTGATGTTACGATATGTAACCCTCCGTTTCATAGCTCGAAGGAAGAAGCGGAAGACGGAACCTTGCGCAAATTGAGTAGCCTGAAAGGGATGAAGGTGAAAAAAGTACAATTAAATTTTGGCGGGAGTGCGAATGAACTTTGGTGTGAGGGTGGAGAAATCCGTTTTATACTGAATATGATCTCCGAGAGTCAGAAATATCAGAAGAACTGTGGATGGTTTACCAGCTTGGTTTCAAAAGAAAAGAATCTCGAAAAGCTATGTGCTAAATTGAAGTCTGTGAATGTATCGGAATATAAGATTATCAGAATGCAGCAGGGAACTAAAAGCAGCAGAATATTAGCCTGGCGATTTTCTAATAACTCATAATAATGAGTGCTTATCGATTTGTTATTTTTAAACCTATTAATATAATATTATGGAAACAAATTACATCACTTTGACGAAGGAGAATATTGCGGACGAACATATATGCTGTGCCTTTTCGGATAAGAAATGCAAAGATAGTTATGAGTTAAAAAAAGCATGGCTGAAAAAAGAGTTTGATAATGGTTATGTTTTCAGACGTATTGACGAACGGGCGAAAGTGTTCATCGAATATGGTCCTGCTGAAAAGGCGTGGGTTCCTGTCAGTGCTCCTAATTATCTGATGATAAATTGTTTCTGGGTGTCGGGTAAATATAAAGGATGCGGGCATGGTAAGGCTTTGCTGCAGTCTGCTATTGATGATGCGAAATTGCAGGGAAAAGATGGTTTAGTTACCGTAGTGGGCACTTCTAAATTTCATTTTATGAGTGATACAAAATGGCTGCTGCGACAAGGTTTCCAAACTATAGAAAAACTTCCTTACGGATTCAGTTTGTTGGCTTTGAAAATAAATCCGGCTGCTCCCGATCCTTCATTCAACGACAGTGTCTTGACAGGTGAGTGTCCTGACCGGGATGGAATAGTAGTGTATTATACTCATCGTTGTCCGTTTACTGAATTCCATGTTCGCGGTTCTTTGGTCAATGCAGCCAAGAGTAAGGATCTCCCATTAAAAATAATAGAATTAGAAACCATGGAACAGGCACAAAATGCGCCTACTCCAGCCACTATCTTTACTCTTTTTTATAATGGTAAGTTTGTTACGACCGATTTGAGCGTGTGTATTGAAGCCCGGTTGGGAAAGGCTTTAGGCTTGTGATTCTGTGAGATGAAGATTTATCAGAAACTAGGATTGGGATAAGAAGATAGCTAATGTTTCTTATTTTAATTTTGCAAAATTAAGATGTACCTTGCACTTTTTATGGAAAATACATATCTTTGGATGTTGAATGATTAAAATACGGTAAGAACTTATGCGTTTTTTTGTATGTATTTTGGTGCTTTTATTTGTACATAATCAATTTTCGAGGGCTGATAAAACTTTAACAGATGATTCTCTGTATACGGAGAAATATATCAGGGATATTTATATTCCCGAACCTAGGCGTGCTCTGCAATTACTGGACGAAGCGGAGGACAGGAAAACGATTCCTTTGCGGGTTGTAAATGAATTGCGTAGTTTATCATATAGTAATATGTATATGAATAAATTGGCATTTATGTATGCAAGGAAAGCTTATTTGCTTGATTCCATATATCAAAAAGATCCGAAACACATGCTGAAAATGACAGTACATTTGGCTGAGTTTTCGGCAATGATGAGTAAATATAATGAAAGTAT
This sequence comes from Bacteroides sp. D22, assembly GCF_000163675.1. NCBI lineage: Bacteria > Pseudomonadati > Bacteroidota > Bacteroidia > Bacteroidales > Bacteroidaceae > Bacteroides > Bacteroides sp. D22. Next base: position 91,892 of record NZ_GG774817.1, read on the forward strand.
GCGTTATGCATTAGATGGAATCAGGCAGGCGCAAGAATTAGGGAACAGGGAAGCCAAAGCCAGGTTATTTTTCTGTATGGGGGAGAATAATTGGAGATTATCTTTTAAAGATAAAGCATACGATTATTTTAACCGGACTATTGAGCTTTTGCGGGGCTCAAAGGAGATGCGGGAAATGATGCTGCTCTCTTATTACTATGGAGCAGAAATGAGCTTTTTAATGAATGATTCTCGAATTGATGAGGCATTGAAAGTGGGTTTTGAGCGTGAAAAGCAGATTAAACGGCTTAAGGAAGTACCTCAAATCTCTGAAGATTATGTAGATGGCCAATATAGTTATTTATATGCCAAATTAGCCTACATCTATTGCATGGAGAAGAAATATGAGAAGGCGGAGCAATATTATCAGAAATACTTATCAAAGAAAGAGTCTCATACTCCCGACGGAAAAATGTACTCGGTTCCTTATTTGGCGCTTTCCGGACAATATGAAAAGGTTATTGATAATTGCAGGGGGTTCAAGGAATTGATGAGAACCCAGCAGGATACTTTGAATGAACAGTATCTGACTGTCCTTCGACAGGAAGTGAAGGCATATTTGGGTATGCATAAATACAAAGAAGCTGCCGAGATACGTGAAACGATTTTAACTATAACAGATAGTATCAATACCCGGGATAGAAACAATGCTGCATTGGAATTGAATGCAATGTACGGCGCTTCTGAAAAAGAAGAATATATTGCCGAACAGGCTTTTCAATTAAAAATAAGAAATATTACCCTCTGTTTTCTTGCGTGTATTGTTGTGTTGACTCTGTTTATCGTTTGGCGTTTGTGGCATTTCAATCATATAGTCGAATATAAGAACAGGATGCTTGCCAGGCTTATAAACGAGAAATTTGCTAATAGAAAAGATGGGAACCAGCTATCGGAAGTATACGAACAACTGGCTGTTGTGTCGGAGATTGAACCGGAACGTATTTCACCCGAAGAACTGGAAGAACTTGCTAACGATACAGATAAAGAAAGTGGGGAAGAAGAAGAGAATAAAAAGATATTTCAGGAACTGAATGATATCGTTATTCAGAAACAGTTATATCTTTCTTCAGAATTGTCGAGAGAAGATCTGGCACAAATCGTACATCTGAATAACGCACGTTTTGCGAGGATGATAAGAGAATGTACCGGAACCAATTTTAATGGATATATCAATGAATTGCGCATTAATTATGCCATTGAACTGATGAAAAAGCATCCTAATTATACGATACGTGCCATTGCGGATGAGGCCGGATTTAATAGCACCCCGATTTTATACAATCTTTTTAAGAAAAAGACGGGAATGACTCCTTACGAATTTAAAAAAGCACAGGATTCGTTACAGAATTGAGTGGATTCTGCTAAACAATTTTCGCATTTTCCGGTTTATCTATTTATAATTAACTATTAATAGAGATGATACAGGTAAGGATAAAGCGGGTTTACGAAGATTTTTCAGAAACAGATGGCTACCGGGTACTGGTAGATAAATTATGGCCACGTGGAATGAAGAAAGAATGGCTTAAGTACGATTATTGGGCAAAAGACATCACACCGTCTTCCACATTGCGTAGATGGTTTCACGAAGATATTCCCGGACACTGGGAAGACTTTGTCATACAGTATCAGAAAGAACTTGACGCTTCTTCCTCAATGGCTGATTTTCTGACTCTTATCAAGCCGCATCCGGTGATAACATTGCTTTACGCTTCCAAAGAACCGGTGTATAATCATGCCCGTATCCTCCGCGATTATCTGGAAATGCGTTTGAAAGATTGAAATTAAAGTAATTTTTATCTGTTTACGCTTTCTGTCGTTCACTCAATTTCCTACCTTTGTAATCTAAATCAAAATCGTGTAATCATGAAGTATAAATTATTGGTTCTTGATGTAGACGGAACACTCCTCAATGATGCGAAAGAAATTAGTAAGCGTACATTGGCTGCCCTGTTGAAGGTTCAGCAAATGGGAGTACGTATTGTGCTGGCATCCGGCAGACCTACTTATGGCCTGATGCCGCTGGCAAAGATGCTTGAACTTGGAAACTATGGAGGTTTTATTCTTTCCTATAATGGCTGTCAGATTATCAATGCACAAAACGGGGAAATTCTGTTTGAACGTCGGATTAATCCCGAAATGTTGCCGTATCTGGAAAAGAAGGCCCGTAAAAACGGTTTTGCCTTATTCACTTATCATGATGATACGATCATAACGGATTCTCCTGAAAATGAACATATCCAAAATGAAGCCCGGTTGAATAACCTGCAAATAATTAAAGAAGAAGAATTTTCTGCTGCCGTTGATTTTGCTCCTTGTAAGTGTATGCTGGTGAGCGATGACGAAGAAGCACTGGTTGGTTTGGAAGATCACTGGAAGAGACGATTGAACGGAGCGTTGGACGTATTCCGTTCGGAACCATATTTTCTGGAAGTAGTTCCCTGCGCTATCGACAAAGCCAACTCTTTGGGTGCTTTGCTGGAGGTACTGGATGTGAAGCGTGAGGAAGTGATTGCTGTGGGCGACGGTGTGTGTGACGTAACAATGATTCAGTTGGCCGGACTGGGTGTAGCTATGGGACATTCACAAGACTCGGTCAAAGCCTGTGCCGACTATGTGACTGCTTCGAATGAGGAAGACGGAGTGGCCGTTGCAGTGGAGAAAGCTATCATAGCCGAAGTGCGTGCAGCCGAAATTCCCCTTGACCAACTGAATGCGCAGGCACGCCATGCATTAATGGGAAACTTGGGAATTCAATATACATACGCCGACGAAGATCGTGTGGAAGCAACGATGCCGGTAGACCATCGTACCCGTCAGCCTTTCGGCATTTTGCATGGGGGAGCTACTCTTGCACTGGCAGAAACAGTTGCCGGACTCGGTTCGATGATTCTTTGCCAGCCGGACGAGATTGTAGTAGGAATGCAGGTCAGCGGAAACCATATATCTTCTGCACATGAAGGAGATACCGTGCGTGCAGTAGGAACAGTTGTACATAAAGGACGTTCCTCCCACGTATGGAATGTAGACGTGTTTACTTCAACAAACAAACTGGTGTCTTCCATACGGGTAGTCAACAGTGTGATGAAAAAGAGATGACCGACGAAGAAATAAGTAACTTGACAACTATTGATGCATTTATTCAGCGGAAGCAGCCGTTTGCTGTTTACCGTATTCCCGGAGAGAAAGTTCCCCGTCTGTTGACGCAGGCGGAAGGAGCGGTCCGTTTGATATACGATTTGAAAGAACTGAATGGACAGAGAGGATTTGTAATTGCTCCGTTTCAGGTGAGTGAGTCATGTCCGGTTGTGTTGATTCAACCCGATCAGTGGGGGCAGCCTTTACCGGTGGATGATGATACGGAAGAGGACCGGGAGATAGCCTTGCGCCTGCAAGGGCAAGAATCATTTCTGACTTCTTCCACGGAAGAATATACGGCATGCTTTCATACCTTTATAAATGCGTTACGTGACAGGACTTTTGATAAACTAGTGCTTTCCCGTCATCTTACAGTTGATAAAGTAGCTGATTTCTCTCCTTCGTCCATCTTTCGGGCGGCTTGTAAACGTTATATTCATTCGTATATATACTTATGTTATACTCCGCAGACAGGGATCTGGCTGGGAAGCACTCCCGAAATCATTTTATCGGGTGAGAAAGACGAATGGCATACGGTTGCGCTGGCCGGAACACAGCCTTTGCAAGATGGCAGACTGCCGCAAGTATGGGATGAAAAGAACCGGAAGGAACAGGATTATGTATCTTCTTATATCCGTCGTCAGCTTCTTTCACTGGATATCCATGCTACGGAAAACGGGCCATATCCTGCTTATGCCGGTGCTTTGTCACATTTAAAAACCGATTTCCGGTTCGCTTTGAAAGATAATAAAGGTTTGGGAGACCTTCTGAAAGTTTTGCATCCGACACCTGCCGTATGCGGCTTGCCGAAGGAAGAAGCCTATCAGTTTATTTTGCAGAACGAAGGTTACGACCGCCGCTATTACTCCGGTTTTATCGGATGGCTCGATCCGGAAGGGCGAACAGACTTGTATGTAAACCTGCGCTGTATGCATATCGAAGATAAACAACTCACTCTTTATGCCGGCGGTGGATTATTGGCCTCTTCGGAACTGAATGACGAATGGCTGGAAACGGAGAAAAAGTTGCAAACCATCAAACGGCTGATTGCAGTGCCTCCTTTAAAATCATAAACTACTAATAATTATCATCATGTATACAGACAAGAAGAACATACTCCAGTTGGTTGCGTTGCTTGAGGCGCATGGGATTACTAAGGTTGTGTTGTGTCCGGGTAGTCGTAACACCCCCATAGTGCATACTTTGTCTAACCATCCGAATTTTACCTGCTATCCGGTGACGGATGAACGGAGTGCCGGCTATTTTGCCATCGGTCTTGCGTTGAATGGTGGTAAGCCTGCTGCTGTCTGCTGCACTTCCGGTACTGCATTATTAAACCTTCATCCGGCTGTGGCAGAAGCATTTTATCAAAATGTTCCTCTGGTCATTATTTCTGCAGACCGTCCCGCTGCCTGGATCGGACAAATGGACGGACAGACTGTACCACAACCAGGCGTATTTCAGACGCTGGTCAAGAAGTCGGTAAACCTTCCGGAGATTCATACGGAAGAAGATGAATGGTATTGCAATCGTCTGGTGAATGAAGCATTGCTGGAGACGAACCATCATGGAAAAGGACCGGTACATATCAATATCCCTATTTCTGAACCATTGTTCCAGTTTACGGTCGATTCGCTTCCAGAAGTGCGTGTCATAACCCGTTATCAGGGGTTGAACGTCTACGATCGTGATTATAACGATTTGGTCGACCGGATGAATAAATACCAGAAGCGTATGATTATCATCGGTCAGATGAATCTTATCTATCTGTTTGAAAAAAGATATATCAAGTTATTATATAAACATTTTGCCTGGTTGACGGAACATATCGGCAACCAGACAGTTCCCGGTATTCCGGTAAAGAACTTCGATGCGGCGCTTTATGCCATGCCCGAAGAGAAGGTAGATCAGATGGTTCCGGAGCTGCTGATTACTTATGGAGGACATGTCGTTTCCAAACGATTGAAGAAGTTGCTCCGTCAGCATCCGCCTAAAGAACATTGGCACGTATCGCCGGACGGTGAGGTGGTCGATTTGTATGGCTCATTAACTACGGTGATCGAAATGGACCCGTTCGAGTTTCTGGAGAAGATAGCCAGTTTGCTGGACAATCGGACTCCTGAATATCCCCGTGTGTGGGAAAACTATTGCAAGATCATTCCTGAACCGGAGTTTGCTTATTCGGAAATGTCTGCTGTCGGTACGTTGTTGAAAGCCTTGCCGGAGTCATGTGCGTTGCATCTGGCTAACAGTTCGGTGGTGCGCTATGCGCAATTATACTCCATTCCTTCTACGATTGAAGTTTGTTGCAACCGGGGAACAAACGGCATTGAAGGCTCGCTGTCTACGGCTGTCGGTTATGCGGCAGCTTCCGACAAACTGAACTTTATAGCTATCGGAGATTTGAGCTTCTTCTATGATATGAATGCGTTGTGGAACGTCAATGTTCGCTCCAATCTGCGTGTTCTTCTGTTAAATAATGGAGGAGGAGAGATTTTCCATACCTTGCCGGGATTGGATATGTCGGGTACCTCACATAAATTTATTGCGGCAGTTCATAAAACATCGGCCAAAGGTTGGGCAGAAGAGCGTGGGTTTCTCTATCTGCAAGCGCAAAATGACGAAGAACTGGCTGAAGCGATGAAAACTTTCACTCAACCGGAAGCTATGGAGCAGCCTGTGCTCTTGGAGGTGTTTACCAACAAAAACAAGGACGCGCGCATGTTGAAGAATTATTATCATCAATTAAAACAAAAATAGATTATGTCAACACAAAGAGAGTGGACAACCATTAGAGAATACGACGATATTCTTTTTGATTATTATAATGGAATTGCCCGTATCACGATCAACCGTGAGCGCTATCGGAATGCGTTTACTCCGACAACTACTGCTGAAATGAGTGACGCATTGCGCATCTGCCGTGAAGAAGCGGATATTGATGTGATTGTGATTACCGGAGCCGGTGATAAGGCGTTTTGTTCGGGTGGCGACCAGAATGTGAAAGGACGTGGCGGATATATCGGAAAAGACGGTGTGCCTCGTCTAAGCGTATTGGATGTGCAAAAGCAGATTCGCAGCATCCCGAAACCGGTGATTGCTGCCGTGAACGGTTTTGCTATTGGTGGCGGACATGTGCTTCATGTGGTATGTGATTTGTCCATTGCGTCGGAAAATGCTATTTTCGGTCAGACGGGTCCTCGTGTAGGTAGCTTTGATGCCGGATTCGGTGCGTCTTATCTGGCACGTGTGGTAGGTCAGAAGAAAGCACGCGAAATCTGGTTCCTCTGTCGGAAGTATAATGCACAAGAAGCATTGGACATGGGATTAGTGAATAAAGTAGTTCCTTTGGAGCAGTTGGAGGACGAATATGTGCAGTGGGCAGAAGAAATGATGTTGCTTAGTCCGTTGGCTTTGCGCATGATTAAAGCAGGATTGAATGCCGAACTGGATGGTCAGGCAGGTATTCAGGAATTGGCAGGTGACGCAACGTTGCTCTATTACCTGACTGATGAAGCACAGGAAGGAAAGAATGCGTTTCTGGAGAAACGTAAACCGAACTTCAAACAATATCCGAAATTCCCTTAAAATCGGCTTTGCCACAGAGTACCACAGAGTTTGCTTTTCCTGCGTTTAAGCCCGATTTTCTGCAAAGCAAGACTGTGGAGGAGAGAATGGTAGGAGAACTGCAAGAGATATAACTTGTTAAAACTTCGTGAGGCTCTGTGTTATTCTGTGGTGAATTGAAAAATTATTCACGATGAATTGTAAAATAGAAATTATTCCCCGATTGCTCCATTTCAAGCAACCTGCCGGGACTTCCAGAGGAACATATACTACGCGTAAAGTTTGGTATCTTCATTTTACCTCTCCTGACTTCCCTGGCAGAGTGGGAATAGGGGAGTGTGCACCTTTGCCCGCTTTAAGTTGTGACGATCTTCCTGATTACGAAGATATATTAAAAAGATTTTGTCGGCAAGTAGAGAAAGAACAAGGAATGTGGGATAAGGATGTTTTATGCCAGTATCCTTCCATCTTATTTGGCTTGGAAACGGCTATCTGGCATTTCTTTGCAGGGAGTTGGGCTTTGTCCGATACGGCTTTTTCTCGTGGAGAGGTAGGGATTCAAATTAATGGTTTGATTTGGATGGGAGATTTTGATCACATGTTATCCCAAATCGAGAAAAAGATGGAAGCCGGATTCCGTTGTGTCAAACTAAAGATTGGTGCTATCGATTTTGAAAAAGAATTGGCGTTGTTACGCCATATTCGTACCCATTTCTCTTCTAAAGAAATAGAGTTGCGTGTAGATGCAAACGGTGCTTTCTCTCCGGGTGATGCAATGGAAAAACTGAAACGTCTGTCGGAATTTGATTTACATTCTATCGAACAGCCGATCCGTGCCGGACAATGGGAGGAAATGGCCCGGCTCACTTCTGAATCTCCGTTGCCGATAGCATTGGATGAAGAGCTGATAGGATGCAACACGCTGGATGAAAAAAAGAAACTGCTGGCAACCATCCGTCCGCAATATATCATCATTAAACCATCTCTCCACGGAGGAATATGCGGAGGAGATGAATGGATTATGGAAGCGGAAAAGCAACATATCGGCTGGTGGATCACTTCCGCTTTAGAGTCCAACATTGGTTTGAACGCTATCGCCCATTGGTGTGCAACATTCAATAATCCGTTGCCACAAGGATTGGGAACGGGTATGCTCTTTACTGACAATATAGAAGTGCCTCTTGAAATCAGAAAAGATTGCCTGTGGTTTTGTAAATGATGGTATTTAGTGGTATTTAAAGGATATTCTGATGATATTTGATCGACAACAACAGCGCTTGCTACTGGAAGGAAAAGAATACACTTTTGAAGATATAAGCCAACTGATAGCAGGAGGAGCAGAAGCTCATTCTTCTGCTTATTGGAATTTATATCTTTTCCTGAACGAATGGTTTAATGATTCTCCTGTTATTACAGTTCATACATCGGGCTCCACGGGTATACCTAAAGAACTGATGGTACGCAAGGATCAAATGATGCAAAGTGCGCGTCTGACTTGTGAATTTCTGAATTTGAAGAAAGGTGAGTCGGCATTATTATGCATGAATCTTCGTTATATCGGTGCAATGATGGTGGTCGTACGTTCATTGGTTGTAGGTTTGAATTTGATTGTACGTCCTGCTTCCGGTCATCCTTTAGCGGATATAAAAGAGCCTTTGAGATTTGTGGCAATGGTTCCCCTGCAAGTTTATAATACGTTGCAAGTTCCCGAAGAGAAAGAACGATTAAAGCAAACGGATATTCTGATTATAGGAGGCGGAGCCGTTGATGAGGCTCTGGAAACGGAGATAAAATATCTTCCGACTGCCGTTTATTCCACTTATGGCATGACTGAAACCTTGTCGCATATTGCCCTTCGTCGTCTGAATGGAGCATCGGCTTCAGAACATTATTATCCATTTCCTTCAGTAAAACTGTCTTTATCCGTAGAGAACACATTGGTGATTGATGCCCCCCTTGTCTGTGATGAGATTTTGCAAACCAATGACATTGCACGTATCTATCCCGATGGAAGTTTTATGATTCTAGGCCGGAAAGATAATGTGATTAACAGTGGAGGAATTAAGATTCAAGCAGAAGAGATGGAGAAGTTACTTCGCCCGTTTATTCCTGCGTCCTTTGTCATTACTTCAGTTCCGGATCAGCGCTTAGGGCAGGCTGTCACTTTATTGATAGTGGGACAATTGGATACGAGAGAGCTAGAAAATAAGTTGCAGACAACATTGGAACCATACTATCGTCCCAAACATATTTTTATTACAGAATCTATTCCACAGACGGAAAACGGCAAAATAGACCGGGTCGGCTGCCGCACTTTGGCAGCATCATACCTTTCCCATTCGCAGCAGTTCCCATCCATAGAACTACATGATGATGCAAAATGTAGTTGAGGTTCCCGGTAAAACTAGTGAACTTGTAAATTGAGGAACTTAGGGAGCCTCCCCCCCCCAGAGTGATTTGGCAATTCTATTTCTCATATTCTCATGAATATAAGTCAACCTGTTGAAACATAATGTAATAGAATATGAGAAATACTTTTAAAAGTTGGCATTTCTCATATTTTTCCTGTGCTCTGTCCCTAAAAACAGGCATTTCTCATACTCATTCTTGTTATTTCTCATAGCAGTTGTATAACAATCTACTGCTATTTTACGCTTGAATCATTAACAGTAAAGTTATTCTTCATTATAGATAAACTTGTTTTGGGTTAATAGTAAACTTGTTTTTTACCTATTATAAACTATAATTGTAAGCTTTGATTATATAATTGCAAGTTTCATTTTTATAAATGCAACCTTTGATTATAAAAACGAAGCTTGCATTTATAGTTTATGATTAGTCAAAAGTAACTTTATATATAAAGGATTGGAAGTTTGCTATTAGTCAAAAGCAACTTTACTATTAATATTTTTCAGACGGAAAAGTAATAGTTTGTATGTGATGATAAGGAGAGACTGTTATGTGCGATAGAATAACAAAAGTAACAATGGCAGATAGTCTTTCAGTTCATTGCGCAAAAGTTCCATTGTCTTTTGCTTGTAACGGTTGATGGATTTCACACTGAGATTCATCTCTTCTGCAATTTCTACATGCGTTTTGCCTTCAAAGAAGCTTTTCATAAATACTGTACGATAGTTTTCCGGAAGTTTGTCCAATGTTTCATACAACATTCTGTATAGTTCATCAAGAGTATATATACTATCCGGTTCTGTTTCGTAAATTGGAGTTTTCTTCTTAATATTTTCCGCATAGCTCCATTCATATTCCTGATGTTTCAAGAAATTCAGGCAGTTATTTTTCACACACATTTTAATGTAAGCTAATGCAGTGTTCGATTGAAGATCAAAAGAGTCAGTATCCAGTTTATCCCATAATGAAGTGAATACATCCGAAACGATGTCCTCACGTGTTTCTTTATCGTCAACAAACCTTTTGGCATACAAACAAAATGGGGCATAATATTCCTCATAAAGTTGCTTGAAAGCCCGTTCTTTAGTCTGTTTGGAAAAAGAAATTTTCATTATTTAGGGATTCTGTGTTTTTTCATTTTGCTACAAATATATAATACAATAATTGATTAACCCTAATTTCCCATTCTTTTTTTGTGTTTCAGTTGGTATTATCGTTTCATTTTAACTGAATTCGGAAAAAAATAAAAAAAAGTTTGATTTCTCTGTCCTTTTTAGGCATCCTATTTGTATTATTAATGTTGTTGAACTTAAAATAATAGCCTATGGAATATATATATTTCAATTGAATAACACTACGAACCTTGATTAACAATCTTCTTCTTTTGTTTTTAGATTCATAGTCCGGGGTCTCGCAAACGCTGCCGGGAATCGAAAGTGAGTTTATCATCAGTATGAATGTGGATAAGTGAGGATAATTCACCGCCTTAGTGAAACAAGATGAGTTTGTTGGTAACATTGAATCATTTAGTAATAAATTTATTAATCAACAAAAATTGAAAAACATGAAACGATTGAGTTTTTTATTGATGGCTGTAGTTTGTGTTATATTCTTTTCGTGTGGAGAAGATGAAGACAAGCAGGGTCATTCAATTACTGCATTTACCGGTTATGGCGGCGCCATTGCAACAGCTGATAAGGAAATAGCCGTAGCGGGAGAAGCTGTGACTGTTACGGCTACTCCTGCTGATGGATTTTTATTTAAAGAATGGAAAGTAAGAGTCGGTAATACTATAGTTGAGAATGTGCAGGCAAATCCTTCCACATTTACTATGCCTATGGAGGATGTAGTAATTGTAGCTACATTTATGATAAGAAATGATGTGCTTGAAAGAATAACCGACCCTGCATTGAAAGCTTATTGTCAATCCAGAATGGATACAGAGCAGGAAATAGACGGAGTTACTTACCCGAAGTGGGACACGAATGGTAACGGTGTACTTTCCCCTGATGAAGCGTCAGCAGTAAAAGCTATTGATATTACCGGTGGGGTGAATGGAGTCAAAATAAAAAGTGTGGATGAATTGGTTGAATTTGCAGGACTGGAAGTGTTGAAAATTAGTGGAAATGAATTGACTACATTAAATGTAGCATGGCCTAAACTTGCACAACTTGATTGTAGCCATAATAAATTGAGCAATTTGTCCGTAGGAAAAAGTGAAAATCTTAAAGAGTTATATTGTAACAATAATCATTTGTCCTCATTGAAGTTGAAGGCTATGCTATATGAAGATGGTTTTATGCTTCATTGTGGTAACCAAACAACAATAGATGGAGAAGCCCGGACAGTTGAAGTGTTATTGTCTGAGGAACAAATCGCTTTTTGGGAAAGTAATCTGAAAAAACTGAATGAAAATGTAAATGTAGAAGTTCAAACTATGCCTAATACTGATGTCTATTTAACAATGACTGATGCATATAAATATTCGTATGGCAGTTTGACGCTAATACTTTCGGATGATGATAGTAATCGTATACAATTAAGTTTGAAATTATCCGAATTACAACCGGGAGAATATTCTAAAGCCCAAATAAATAGTGCATATGTGACAGTAACAGGTGGTGGCAGCTATAGAAGCTTAGACTCTGACGATCCCGGTTCGTTTATTGTAAAATATGATGCGGTTAGTGATATTTATACTATAGAGGGGGTATTAAATTTGCGGGCAGATGCGTCGTATCCTTCTGTTAATATTGTGGGATTTGAATATACAGGACCGTTGTAGTCTATATCAATAGAGAAGAGAATGGAAAAACATCCGTAGATTTTCCTTATATGTAGATTAAAGAGTCTACGGATGTTTTTTTCAGATTATTGAAAAATGATTGGCTTTTGATGTCCCTTTTCAATGAGTCGATTGTACTATTAATATAGTTGCAATTATAAAAAAAGGAAGTATGAATAATAAAGAACTGGAGGCATCATTCCGCAAGGCGAAAGCTTTGGGTGATGATATTAGAGAAATGGAGTCGATTGATGCATTAGCTGCTTATCGACAGTCTCAAATGAAGATTAGAGGGCTGAAAAGAACGAGACTGCACAATCAACTGATACGTTGTGCTGCATTTCTGGCCATACCGTTGCTATTGGCTTCATTGATTTTGGGATATTTATATTTTGCAGAGTCGGAAGAAGAAATAAGATACGCAGAAGTTATTTCTACCATGGGAACGGTGGTGCGTTATGAACTTCCGGACCATTCTGTTGTCTGGCTTAATTCTGGTAGTAAATTGCGTTATCCTACTGTTTTCCAAAAAGACAACCGCAATGTGGAACTGACTGGTGAGGCTTATTTTCAAGTGGAGGCAGAACCGGAGCGTCCGTTTTATGTGAATACGCCGAATGGGTTGAGCGTATATGTGTATGGTACGCAATTTAACGTGACAGCTTACGAGGACGATAACTACATAGAAACTGTATTGGAAAAAGGTAAAGTCAATGTACTGCCTCCTGGACAAAAAACGATTACATTGCTTCCCGGTGAACAGTTGGTTTATGACAAACAGACCCGCCAGGTGCAGAAAAATAAAGTGGATGTTTATGGGAAGGTGGCTTGGAAGGATGGAAAATTGATATTCCGGAATGCTTCGTTGGAAGAAATAATCAAGCGTCTGGAACGTCATTTCAACGTAGATATTGAATTCAATAATCATTTGGGAAAGGAGTATAGCTATCGGGCCACTTTCAGAACGGAAACATTGACGCAGATATTAGATTATTTAGCTAAGTCGGCAAACCTGAAATGGAAGATTTTGACTCCCGAACAACGGGAAGATGATACATTTACAAAGACGAAAATAATAGTAGATTTATATTAGTAATCATCTGAAAAAACAAATAGCCTATGATATAACACATATTGATAATCAAAAAAGGGAGGAGGGCCGCTACCAACGGCTGTCTTCTCCCAAATCTAAGATTCACGGTACAGGGTCTCGCAAACGCTAACCGGAATCAACACCTTAGTTCATTTAGTAATAAACTTTAGTCAGCTACAAATGTATGAAAAAAAATCATTCATTTATTGCATTATGCTTTAAATATGCTTTAAATCTAAAACTTCCTTTAGTTATGAGGATTAGTCTAACATTACTTTTTGCAGTCGTATTGCAACTTTCTGCAGCAAATGGCTATGCCCAACGTATACGGGGAGTCATTTCGATGAATAATGTATCTATTGAACAGGTACTGAATAAGATAGAGGAAAGTTCGGATTATGTGTTCCTTTATAATGATAAGGCGATTCAGAAGAACCGCATTGTTTCAGTGAATAATAATTCCGGCAAGATACAGGATATTCTGGATGAAATATTCCGGGGCACTTCTATATCTTATACGGTGGTGGATAAACAGATTATTCTTTCCGCAAAACCTTTCGTACAGAAAACAATGGAAGATGCGACTATTCCGGTAAAAGGTATAGTAAAGGATGTGAATGGCGAACCTCTTATTGGAGTAAATGTAAAAGTAAAAGGTTCAAATGTCGGTACAATTACAGATATTGACGGTAATTTTACGATTAGGACGAAGAAAGGAGATGTCCTTGAATTTTCTTATGTAGGATACACGGTTCAAAATGTAACAATTACGGGAAATACGACTTTGAATATTGTACTTCAAGAAGACAATGCAGTGCTTGATGAAGTCGTTGTCACTGCATTGGGTATCAAGCGTTCGGACAAGGCATTGAGTTATAATGTGCAGAAATTGGGCGATGCACAGTTTATGTCTGTCAAGGAAGCCAGTGTGCCGAATGCGTTGAACGGTAAGGTGGCAGGTGTCACAATTAGCCAAGGGGCTTCCGGTATCGGTGGATCCACAAAGGTGGTGATGCGTGGTAGCAAGTCTGTAAACGCGGAAGGAAACAATAATGCATTGTATGTGTTGGACGGTATACCGCTTCCCGATCTTTTCCCGCGGAGGGGGGCTACCTCTAATGCACAGTATGGAGGAGTAGACGAAGGTGACGGTATCTCCAATATCAATATGGAGGATATTGCGGAAGTGACTGTGTTGACAGGACCTTCGGCAGCTGCTCTCTATGGTGGTCAGGCTGCGAATGGAGTAATCATGTTGACCTCCAAACAAGGAGGACTGAAAGACGGAAAGCCTCGTATTTCATTCTCCCATTATTCCGATTTCTACCAACCACTTCTCTTGCCAAAGTTGCAAAATACGTACGGAAGTCGTACGGATGAATTTTCCAGTTGGGGACCGAAGCTGGAGACTCCTGCGAATTATGATCCGGCAGATTTCTTTGACACGGGTATGAGTTTCTCTAACAGCATCGGGGCACAGTTGGGAACGGAGAATCATAAATCCTATATTTCCCTTTCTTCTTACAATGCCCGTGGGGTAGTTCATAATAACAACCTCGACCGTTACAATGTTTCCTATAATGGTACATATACCATTACGGACAAACTTTCTTTGGGAGCTACTTTTATGTATACGAACAAGAAAGCGCAGAATATGCTTTCGCAAGGTGACTATTATAATCCGATTGTACCGATTTATCTGTTTCCTCGCGGTGATAATATAGATAAGTATAAATCTTATGAGCGGTATAGTGCGGACAGAGGATTCCCGGTTCAATTCTGGCCCTATGGCGACCAAAAGAGAAGCATCCAGAATCCATATTGGATTACACACCGCAATTTCAATATAAACCATAATGAACGTTTTATTATCGGTGGAAGTTTGAAATATACGTTCAATGAATGGTTTAACATCAGTGCCCGTTTCCGTACGGACCGTGATAACAAGAAGAATGAAATCAAAAATTATGCTTCTACATTGCTGTTGCTGGCTTCCAGCTCGGATAAAGGCTCGTACTTGTTGGCAACGGAAAAGAATATACAGGATTATGGAGATGTGATTGCCAATTTCCAGAAAACGGTATCAGACTGGGGATTTGTAGTCAATGCGGGTGCCAGCTTTAAGAATGCTTCATTCGATTATACGGCCAATTCTAACAAACTGGAATTCGGAGCACCTCTCGCCAGCGTAGCCAATAAGTTTACATTGAACAACCTGACTCCGGAACCCCAATATCAGGAGGGTAAAAAGATGAAGTCGCAAGCTGTATTCTTTAGTGCTTCTGTGGATTGGAAAAGAAAAATATTCCTTGATGTAACCGGACGTAACGAATGGACTTCGTTGCTTGCCAATACCAAGAACAAGAGTTTCTTCTATCCGTCGGTAGGTATGTCTTTTGTGTTGACAGAGTTCTTCAAAGTGCCGGAGAAAATATTGACGTTCTCCAAGCTTCGTCTGTCGTATGCTAAGGTAGGAAATGTGCCGATGTCACTTGCTGGAATTACTATTCCGTCTTATCCGATTAGTCCGGGCGGTGGTGTAAGTATCAATCCCGACCTTCCTATCGACAATTTGAAGTTTGAAAAGACACAGTCGTTTGAAATTGGTTTGAATGCCCGTTTCCTGAATAACAAGTTAGGATTAGACATAACATATTATAACGCTAACACCTACGACCAGTTGTTTAAGTTCAGAGCACCGGAAAGCAGCGGTTATGCCAATTTCTATGTGAATGCCGGTAAAGTAAACAATAAAGGTCTTGAGGCTTCTATTGATGCGGATTTGACATTCGGAGATTTCAATTATTCACCGAAACTTACGGTAACCTACAATAAAAACAAAATTGTGGAATTGGTGAGAAATATTCCTAATCCGTTTACCGGAGCCGATATGAATGTTTCACATTTCGACATGGGAGGACTTTCTTATTCATTCCGTAACTATATTGATGAAGGTGGTTCTATCGGTGATATATATGTCAATTCGGTGAAAAAAGACGGAAACGGATATGTATATGTGAATCCGAATACCTTGAGCATGATGGTGGACAATGAGAATTTGATTTATGCGGGAAATACCAATCCGGATTGTTCTTTGGGATTTAACAATGCGTTCAGCTATAAAGGGTTTACGCTTTCCTTCCTGATTGATGCCCGGATTGGCGGAAAAGTGGTTTCTGCCACACAAGCTGTTCTGGATTCTTTCGGTGCATCTGAACAGAGTGCAAAGGCGCGTGACAATGGTGGCGTGCTTGTAAACGGAGTGCTGATGGATGCAGAAACTTACTATACTCAAGTGGGGGCAGGTACAGGCGTGTTGTCCAATTATGTATATGATGCTACCAATATACGTTTGAGGGAAGCTTCGCTTTCTTATCGTTTCAAACCATTGTTCAAGAACTTTGTGAAGGATTTGACTCTGTCCGTGACCGGACGTAATTTGTTTATGATTTATAATAAGGCTCCTTTTGACCCGCAACTAACCTCTTCAGTGGGTACTTTCTATCAAGGTATAGACTATTTCATGATGCCGAGTTTAAGAAGCTTCGGTGTGAGTCTTAAATTTACATTATAATTAAATTAACAAACAGATGAAAATGATACTAAATAATAGATATTTCGGCAAAAGTCTGCTTCTGGTTTCTGCTTGTTCTTTGTGGATATTAGGAGCTTGTACAGGAGATTTCATGGAGACAAATACCGATCCCAATGCTGTGACGGAAGAAGAGCTGGGATATGACAACTTGGGTACGGGCTCGATGATAACGCAGATGCAGTATCAGATGTATCCGTGTATTACAAAAGACCAGAATATAGATGTCAATAACTATCAGAAAATGTTTAGCCTTGCCGGAGATATCTTTTCCGGGCATCAGGGAGCTTCCAACATGTTTGATAGTAACGGAAGAAACAATACGACGTATGATATGTATCCCGACTGGTGTGCGGCGGCTTATACTGTGGCTTATCAGAATTATATGAGTCCTTGGTATACCCTTTATACTAAAAGGAATATCAACCCTTCCACATTTGCAGTGGGACAGATTTTGAAAGTTTTCGGTATGCACCGCATCACGGATATGTATGGTCCGATTCCTTATAAGGATTTCGCACCTGCTTCCGATGTGCCGTTCACTTCACAGCAAGACATTTACGAACAGTTCTTTAGCGAACTGGATGAGGCAATCGGGATATTGAAAGAGTTTATCAAAGATAATCCCGGTGCCAAGCCATTGGTAAGTTATGATAAGATTTATGGCGGTGATTTTGAAAAGTGGGTAAAGTTTGCCAATTCTTTGAAGTTGCGCCTAGCTCTTCGTATCGTTTATGTAAACGAAACGATGGCCCAGCAGAAAGCTGAAGAGGCAATAAGAGACGGTGTATTTATTGATAATGAGGATAATGCCATGTTAAAAGTGGATGGCTCTGCAACGGTCAATCCTTTGTATATGATTTGTTACACTTACAATGACAGTCGTTTGGGAGCAACCCTGGAGGGCTATTTGAAAGGGTATGAAGATCCTCGTCTGGATATTTGGTTTGCCAAATCGGAAGTTTCCGGATTTAAAGAATATAACGGAATCAGATGCGGTAGTATGTTTAATGGAAATGACTATAAGGTATTTTCTAATCTGAATGTCTCTTCAAGTACGCCTATCCAGTTTATGAATGCTGCGGAAGTCTATTTTCTACGTGCGGAAGCTGCTTTGCGTAAATGGAATGCGGGAGGAGACGCAGAAACATTATATGAAAATGGGATTGCGACTGCTTTTTCCCAACCTCTGGGGGCTACCCAGGCAAAAGCGGGAGATGCAACTGCGTACATGAAGCGGACTACTTTGCCAAAAGGTTATGTTGACCCCAAAAATTCCAGTTATAGTGACAGTGGTACGGGACAGGTGTCTGTGAACTGGGCGGATGCTACCAATTTTGATGAAAGATTGGAAAAAATCATTACTCAAAAGTGGATTGCCCTGTTCCCCGACGGGCAAGAGGCATGGAGCGAATTCAGAAGAACAGGATGTCCGAGAGTGATTCGGGTGGCCAGAAATAATAGTGGCGGGCGTATCGACACTAAAAAACAAGTGGCAAGATTGCCTTATCCTACCAACTTGTCGAAAGACTATCCTGATTTATACCAGGAAGCTGTGAATAATGCCGAATTGCTGGATGGCGCCGACAATGGAGGTACGAAACTTTGGTGGGATAAAAGAAATGATAAACCTTATCAGAATTAAAAAATAGTGTATAATCTTAATAGTTTTATATGGATATGAAAAACGATCGGATAATAAAATTTCTGTGTTGCCTGTTTATGGTGACTCAGATTATCGGATGCAGCGATTGGATTGAAGCTGAACCGACTATTTTACCGGAAATGAAATATAAAGAATTGACACCGGAAGAAGAGGCTGCATTGATTGCTTACAAGAATTCGGATCATAAGATATTCTTTGCATGGATGAATTATAGTCCTGCTACTTCTTCCATGCAGACTCGGTTAAGAGGTATCCCTGATAGCCTTGATATTGTCTCATTCTTTACCGGATATGTGAATAATAAACAGAATCGGGAGGATGTGAAATTCCTTCAAGAGCGCAGAGGTACCAAGGTATTATTGACAATGTGGCCGGATAAATATTTTGCTACGACTGGAGAAGGAAGAGAGGATTTAGATTCGATGATAGTATACGCTGAGAATCTGGTTGATTCTATTTATACATGGGGATTGGATGGATTTGATTTGGATTATGAACCAAGTTTCGGCGGAGATAGTTATACCACAGAGATGATGCGTACTTTTATTGATGTAATGAGTAAATACCTGGGACCTAAGTGTGATGAGCAATATAAAGTGAATGGTAAACATAAGTTGTTGGTTGTTGACGGACAGTGGAATGACGCTGAATATGCAGACCGTTTTGATTATTTTATCGGTCAGGCATATAATGCCAGTTCCGAATCTTCACTGAATAACAGATGTCAGGATGGATGGCAAGATTATGGGAAAGGATTCCCGAATGAAAAGAGGATCTTTTGTGAATGGGTGAGTCAGGTTGGCAATGCGTTTGGACAAGGTGGAGTGAATTATAGATATAACAATGAATATATTCCCAGTTTATGGGGAATGGCTCACTATGCTGTCGAAAGTCCGAAGAACGTGGCAGGTTGCGGTGCGTATGTGTTACAGTTCGGATATGCTGAAGGAAACCATCTGAATTTGCCTGTACCACCTAATAATTACTATTATGCACGCCAGGCGATTCAGATTATGAATCCTGCCGGTAAAACAGTGGAAGATGAAACAGACGGAGAAGAGGTTGAAGTCGAAGAATAACAATTATAAAGTTGTAAAGAAATGAAGAATTTATTCACAAAAAATAGATTGGCTGTTGCGTGCCTTTCATGCCTTGCCTTTATAGGAACGGCCTGCAATGAAAGCATAGATGTGGAAGCTGTGTATATCACCGCTGCTGAAAAAACTCCTATAACGACTTTTTCTGCAACGAACAATAACGATGAACTAGGAATAACAATTTCCAGTTCGTTGATTGCAAATTCAAATATAGAAGGTGAATTGATGATTGACAATTCGTTGGTGGAACGCTATAATAGTGATCATGGAGAGTCTTACAAAACTCTGCCGGAAGGTGCTTGTGTATTGTCGAGCAGTTCTGTGTTGGTAGAAAGCGGCAAATATCGTTCCGAAGCGGTGAAACTAGTGGTAAAGGACATAGATGCCATACAGAAAGGCGTTAATTTCTTGTTACCTGTAAAATTGGTTAGTAAAAATAAGGATTATCCTAGTTTGCCGGGAAGTGATGTTTTATATGTCATAGTCAACAGGAAGTTACTTGTGAATGTTCCTAAACTGAATGGACAGAATTATTTTAAGATAAACTTTAAGGATAATGATGTCAGCAGATTCCAGAATATGAGCGCATTTACTATCGAAACAAGAGTAAGTTTATGGGAGTTCCCTAAATACTATGGTGGTAATCTAATGAGTATTATAGGTTTTCCTGTTGGAGAGAATGCAGAGAAAGGTACATGGATTTTTGTAGATGGAACTCCTGACCGTGTGGGAGGTGAAGGTGATGTGCCTGTCTTTATGTTTGCAACGAAAGGGTGGTCAGTGTATGCTGGTAAGTTGGGATATACGCTCGAAAAGAATGCTTGGTATCATGTAGCCGGAGTATTTGAAAATAATACCCTGTCTTTGTACATTGATGGAATTTTGTTTGTACAAGCGGAATATGCAAATCCGATTTCATTGTCAGATAAGTTCTACATCGGAGCTGCACCGGGAGTGCAAAACGGTTTCTATTTGAAAGGTTCTGTGAGCGAAGCACGTTTTTGGACAAGGGCATTGTCTGCTTCCGAATTGAAGAATCCGCTTCATCGTTGTTTTGTAGAAGTTGACAGTGAAGGGTTGGAAGGCTACTGGAAGCTGGATGATATGAGTGATGAGTGTAAGGATTATACCGGACATGGTCATACTGCTGTGAAGGAAGGAAGTGGTGCTATAGAATGGATGACTGAAGTACCTTGTCCTTGATTCTTCTAGTTTATTTGTAAGTTTGAATAGAAATAAGAAGGAGATGTGATTATTTTGACACATCTCCTTTTTTAAACTTAAACCTTTTATCTTAATTACTTGCTATTATAAGCCGTCAACATCCAAACCAATTTTTCCTGTTCTTTCAGATAATCGCTCATCATCGAAACGGTTACTTCATCTCCGGCTTGAGAAGCGATGGACAGTATTTTACGTTCTTCACCAATCAGATAACTGATACTCTGAAGGATATTGTTCAGTGCCTGTTCACCGTTGCTCACTTTATCTACTTCACTGATATTTGCTACTTTCAAATAATCGCTGAATTTATTGGCTGGAGTACCGCCCAACATCAAGATACGTTCTGCAATTTCGTCTACCTTTTCGGCTGTGTCATCATACATTTTTTCGAATTGGCTGTGGAGAACAAAGAAATCATGTCCTTTGATATTCCAGTGGAAACCGCGGAGATTGGTGTAATACACTTGGAAGTCTGCTAATAGTTGTTGCAAAGATGCTACTACGTTGTTTGCTCCCGATTCATTCAATTTGATAAATTCTAAAGTTTTCATATTCTTTTTATTTTTAATGATTTATACTTGTTTTCTTTTTTTCTGTACTGCAAAGATAAGGCGGAAAATGCTTGTTGTCAAACTGAAAATTTCTATCTTTGCATAGATGAAATCTATAACTTAACATGATTTGATAGATGACGATACAACAATTAGAATATATATTAGCCGTAGACCAGTTCAGGCATTTCGCACGGGCAGCCGAATATTGCCGTGTGACGCAACCCACTTTGAGTGCCATGATTCAGAAGCTGGAAGATGAATTAGGAGTAAAGTTGTTCGATAGGACAGTGCAACCCGTCTGCCCGACACCCATCGGGCAGAAAGTGATAGACCAGGCTCGTGTGATTCTGGCGCAGGCAGCTCAAGTAAAAGAAATCATCAGTGAAGATAAGCAATCATTATCAGGTGTATTCCGTTTGGGAGTATTACCAACTATCGCTCCTTATTTGCTACCTCGCTTTTTCCCTCAACTGATGGAGAAATATCCCGAACTGGATATTCGTGTCACGGAAATGAAAACCCAGGATATTCAGCAGGCTCTGCATGCCGGTGATTTGGATGCAGGGATTATTGCCAGTAAATTAGAAGACACATTCTTGACGGAAGAAACTCTCTTCTATGAGCAATTCTATGCTTATGTATCACGGAAAGAACCCTCGTTCAAACATGACGTTATCCGCACTTCCGATATAACCGGCGAACATCTTTGGCTTTTGGACGAAGGACATTGTTTTCGTGACCAACTTGTCCGTTTCTGTCAGATGGAAGCGGTGAAGGTTAGTCAGATGGCTTATCGTTTGGGAAGCATGGAAACCTTTATGAGAATGGTAGAAAGCGGAAAAGGAATCACTTTTATTCCCGAACTGGCAGTGGCTCAATTGACGGAAGAACAGCGACAATTAGTACGTCCGTTTGCTATCCCCCGACCGACGCGGCAAGTGGTGCTGGCGACAAATAGAGATTTTATTCGTCACAGCCTGCTATGTGTTCTGAAAGAGGAAATAAAAGCAGCAGTCCCCAAAGAAATGCTTACTTTGCAGTCCATACAGTGTTTGCTATAATAATAGAGATTGAGATGATTCCTGTCATATACCCTTGTACCGGGTATAAGCGAAAAGAATAATTCCAACAGTGGCAAAGCGGGTTTCGGAGAAATTCATCGGAGTGGCGTCATTGCTCAATCCTTGCTTGATAAAAGAGTTTACGATGTGCCCATAAGGTAGAGGCTAATATGGTGTGCAAAAGTCCTTTTTTCATTTTATTTGCTTGTCTTTTATTCAAAAATGTTGCGAAGGCAATAATAATTTAGGCACGTAGGTTTTGTTTTCTTGGGTTAATTCTCTATATTTGATGCATTAACCATTATTTATAGTTATGAAAAAGTACATTGCAGAAATGATTGGAACGATGGTGCTCGTTCTTATGGGATGCGGAAGTGCCGTCTTTGCCGGTAGTGTAACCGGTACGGTAGGTGCTGGCGTGGGAACAGTCGGCGTAGCTTTAGCATTTGGTCTTTCAGTAGTAGCGATGGCGTATGCTATCGGAGGTATTTCAGGATGTCACATTAATCCTGCTATTACATTAGGAGTGTTCTTAACTGGGCGTATGAATGGAAAAGATGCAGGTATGTATATGATTTTCCAGGTAATCGGAGCTATTATCGGCTCGGCTATTCTTTTTGCTTTAGTTTCCACCGGTGCTCATGACGGACCTACGGCTACAGGTTCCAATGGTTTTGGCGATGGAGAAATGTTGCAGGCATTCATTGCGGAAGCAGTATTTACTTTTATTTTTGTATTAGTGGTGCTCGGCTCTACCGACTCGAAGAAGGGAGCAGGCAATCTGGCAGGACTTGCCATCGGTTTGACTCTTGTATTGGTACATATTGTATGTATTCCTATCACAGGGACTTCTGTAAACCCGGCGCGTAGTATTGCTCCGGCATTATTCCAGGGAGGAGAAGCATTGTCGCAGTTGTGGCTGTTCATCATTGCTCCATTTGTAGGAGCTGCGTTGAGTGCGGTAGTTTGGAATTATCTGGGAGATAAGGAAGAAAAGAAATAATTCCGGCTCAGTTGTAATTCTTGGGGGATTAAGTTTAGTCAATTCCCTTCATGCATATACCTTTGCTAGCCTAAAAAGGAAGAAGCTCATATCCACTACTCCTCTAAATGATGCCCTAAATGCTTTGATTTTAGCATTAAATGCTTCCGCTGCTGCATTTGTACTCCTGTTCACAAAGAAGTTCAGAATCCTTTCATAATGATTCTCAATAGAGTTTGCTACTGTTGTGAATGTATCGTATCCATATTCTTCAATCTTATTATACCAT
>NZ_GG774816.1:0-102249 GCF_000163675.1 Bacteroides sp. D22
ACTTTTACGCCCAAAAGGAGAGGACTTCAAATGCATTTGTCGGGCCAGTTCCGAGAAAGGGAACAGAGAATGGAGGCGACCTAATTCACTCGTTGCAAAACTTTGACGATATTTTTTAAGCATATCGAACTCGGTAAAACCTAAACAAGGTTCGATTTCTGAGATTTTTTGTATCTTTACCATGTGTTTTTATTTTTAATTACCCCCGTTTTGGCCGTCAAACCGTTTTTTGGGGGGAATGCTTAAAGATACAAAAAAGGCAACTAACTCGCAATGAATTAGTTGCCTTAAATTTTATTATTTTAGGAATATCCCGAGGGTAATCACGTTAAAAGAGAGTTTCGATACATCTCCTTACTATCAAATTCTTACATGAAGAACTATTTGGTCACCTTGTAAGTTCCACTTCCATACTCCTTTGACTTCATCTCTCCGGGAAGGGTTACGGTAGCGGTAACACCCTTAGGAATGGTGAATTCCCAAATCCAGGTATCTCCTTCGTATTTCCAGGCACTCTTGATGAGTCCGGCGGCGGAACGGTATTCGGCAGTCACGTGTCCTAACCGCTTGTCTGGAATGGGCTTCATAATGATATGTTTGAAGCCGGGGGTGGCAGGATCGGCTGCGATGCCGGCAACGGTTTCCCAAATCCATTCACATACGCATCCATAGGCATAATGATTGAAGCTGTTCATGCCGCGCGGTCCCATTCCTTTGTCTATCATATAGCTGTTCCACCGTTCCCAGATGGTGGTGGCTCCATTGTCCACAGAATACAGCCAGCTTGGGTTCTTACGTTGAAAGAGGAGTTCATAGGCAATGTCTTCCATGCCATTCTCCGTGAGGGTGGCCATGAGAATGGATGTGCCCAAGAATCCGGTCTGCAAGCAAAGATCGTGCTGTGCGAAGTTTTCACGCAGGCGGTCTATCATCTTCGCTTTGGCTTCGCCTTCCACAAGCTGGTTCTTTAGGGCAAATAAGGCAGGAGTTTGCATGGTGTTGAGGATGGCGGTTTTGAAGGTGCCGTCCTCGTTGAGGAAGTTCTCTTTGATGTATGCCTTTGCCGAATCGGCCATTTGCTGGTACTTGGCGGCATCGCGACCAGTGGCGGCAGCCATATCCCGCATCATGAAAGCATCTATCACCCAGTAAGAAGCGCTCAAATAGTTCCAATAGCTGACGGCATCAGGAAGCGGGCCTTGGGGAGAGAAAGCGAGTCCGCTACAACTTTCCAGTGGTTCGTAGCTCAACCAGTCGGCCCATTGGTAGTTGCCGTTCTCACCGCAGAGAGTCTCGTGATTATACTTGGTGTCGTTGATGTGGTTCATAAACAGGTCCATGGCGTTCCAGCTCTCTTCAATAATTTGCGTGTCACCGAATTGCTTCCATACCGTCCAGGGCACAATGATTCCGGCATCGGCCCAACCCAAACGCATTTTCTCATCACCGTATTGTGCCAAGGGAGCCACTCCGGGGAATCCACCCAAACTGTTTTGAGTGTCGCGCATGTCACGCATCCACTTATGGAAAAACTTCATGGTGTTAGCAAAGAACGTACCGGTTTCTGCAAACACTTGTGTGTCTGCTGTCCAGCCCAGACGCTCGTCACGCTGCGGACAGTCGGTGGGTATAGACAGGTAGTTGGATAGCTGTCCCCAATAAGTGTTGGAGATGAGCTTGTTCACAAGGTCGTTGCCTGTGGTGATAGTGCCGGTCTCCAGTTCCTTTGCGATGGAAGTAACGGGGATGGACTTCAACGACTTGATGGCAACATTCCCGGTGGCAGTTATGGAGACATAGCGGTAACCGAAGAAGGTGCAGTGAGGATAATAGGCCACATAGTTATCTCCGCCAGCAAAGGTGTAATCCAGACGGATACCGGTGTGGGGGATGCGCAGGTTTTCGCGATGGCAGCTTCCTTCCGGACCGTCCATCCCACGAATCTTGGCGCCGTTGCCGTCATTGAGCAGCTCTGCAGGAAGGCAGGTCAGCACCGTTCCCTCGGCAGCTTTGAATACGAAAGAGGGTATGCCGGCGCAATTTTGCCCGAAATCCACCACTAACGTCTCTCCCGGACTTACGGTTATCTCCTTGCCCGATGCGAACTCACGGGCGATAATCACCTTACCGAACTCGTTCTCTTTCGCTCCTTCTATATTCTTCCAAATATATGCTCTGATAGGAGCAAGAGCAAGATCTGTACGCAGATAGACTTCCGCTCCGTCCGAAGGCAGAATGTCGCCAGAAAATTCGGTGTTCTCTTCGGGTATGGAGAGTTTATCCACACATTCGAAGCCCATCGGTTCGCGTGCATCGTACTCTTCTCCGTCAAAGATACCGGCATGTTTCACCGGACCGGCAATTCCGGCTTTCCAGTTTTCGAGGTCGGTACCGTAACGCTTCTTACTTCCGTCAGAAAAAGTTAGTTCCAGTACACCACGGAAGGCACATTTCTTGCCTATCATGCCGTCATATCCTCCGGGAGTTATGATTTTGTCACCCCACCATCCCGGCGTTACCTGTACGGAAAGCATGTTCTCGGCGTTTAGCTTGGTACGGATGATGTCTGTAATATCATAAGTGAAAGAACGTTTGGTCTTGGCATAGTGTGTGAAGCCCGGTTTCAGAAATTCCTCGCCTACGGGTTTCCCATTCACATACAACTCGTAAACTCCCAGTCCAGCGGTCATCCACTTGGCGGAGACAATTTTCTGTTCATTTTTCACGGTGGACACGAACCAACTCGCGCCATCGGCTGCGCGATCGTCGTTATGTCCTTTCACTACAGGAGCGTCTACTGCGGAAATCCATTTGGATTCGTTCCAGGCTGATGCTTCCAATGCGTCAGTACGTTTTCCGACTTCGGTTGCGTTTATCAGTCCGCTATTCGAGAAAAGCGCGAGAATCATTATCGGGATAAGATTCGCAAAACAATGAAGATTCATTTTCATACTTATATGTATTTTTAGTATTAAAAGATTAACTTGGAAATGCTGTTTTAGTTTTACAGGGCTTGCACAACAAAATTACAGAATTATATGATATGACAGACGATTTCTGCATTTTTTTTGACTCAATGATGGTTTCTATTCAATCCGGAGAACTGACTCATAAGTCCGAACTGATTGAACAGACAGCAGGAGCTTTTTACGTTGAATGATCGATTATCGGGCAAAACAATGACATATTGTAAAATAATATAATCAATACACTCATTCAGTATATTGTAGAAATTATTTATTAAAGAAGAAAAGAAGATGCCGGTTATTCATTGCAATCATTCTTTCTTCTTTACACGAAAGCCTCGAAATCGAATAAACTCTATTCAAGTTTTTAATAAATAACAAAGAGGTTTATTATAAACGGTATCCAAGTTTATTATAAACTCTTTTTTGACACTTTCAATACCTAAAATAGAATTATTGCAACAAAAATGGGCAAGAACCTTCACAGTTTCTTGCCCATTCGTTATCCTCGTTATGCAATTCGCATATTAACCTATTGAACTTTATGTAATAAAATTTATATATTTCATTGTTATTTCTTTATTATTATTGACCTCAAATATACAAAATAAAAAGAAGAAAGTCAATAGGGAAAGCGTGGTTATCTGAAAATAAACACGTAAATTTGTGCCTCGAATTAGAAATAACAGTATAAATCACTATAAATAAAAACTTTATCACTATGGAGTACAATTTCAGAGAAATTGAAAAGAAGTGGCAGAAAAGGTGGGTAGAAGAGAAAACCTACCAAGTTACGGAAGATGATTCGAAGCAAAAATTTTATGTACTAAACATGTTTCCTTACCCATCAGGAGCTGGTCTACACGTAGGTCATCCGCTGGGATACATTGCTTCGGATATTTACGCCCGTTACAAACGACTGCAGGGCTTCAATGTACTCAACCCGATGGGATATGACGCTTACGGTCTGCCGGCAGAACAGTATGCCATCCAAACCGGACAGCATCCCGCCATCACTACCGTCAACAATATCAACCGCTACCGCGAGCAGTTGGACAAAATAGGTTTCTCTTTCGACTGGAACCGTGAAATCCGTACTTGCGACCCGGAATATTATCATTGGACCCAATGGGTCTTCCAAAAAATGTTCAACAGCTATTATTGTAACGACGAACAGGAAGCCCGTCCTATCGAAGAACTGGAAAAAGCCTTCGCCATCTACGGAAACGAAGGACTCAATGCCGCTTGCAGCGAAGATATCAGCTTTACTGCCGAAGAGTGGAACGCCAAAAGCGAAAAAGAAAAGCAGGAAATCCTGATGAACTATCGTATCGCTTATCTGGGTGAAACAATGGTAAACTGGTGTGCCGAATTAGGAACTGTACTGGCTAACGACGAGGTAGTAGACGGAGTCAGCGAACGTGGCGGTTTTCCTGTTATCCAGAAGAAAATGCGCCAATGGTGTCTGCGTGTATCCGCTTACGCACAACGCTTGCTTGATGGATTGGACACGATCGAATGGACAGATTCTCTGAAAGAAACCCAAAGAAACTGGATCGGACGTTCGGAAGGTGCTGAAGTGCAATTCAAAGTAAAAGACAGTGACCTCGAATTCACTATTTTCACCACTCGTGCAGATACCATGTTCGGTGTTACCTTTATGGTATTGGCTCCGGAAAGTGAATTGGTGGCACAGTTAACGACTCCTGAACAAAAAGCAGAAGTAGACGCCTACCTCGATCGTACCAAAAAACGTACGGAACGCGAACGTATTGCCGACCGTAGTGTTACCGGTGTGTTCAGTGGTTCGTATGCTATCAATCCGTTCACAGGTGAAGCAGTGCCTGTATGGATCAGCGATTACGTACTGGCCGGATACGGAACAGGAGCTATTATGGCTGTACCTGCTCATGATAGCCGCGACTATGCATTTGCCAAACATTTCGGATTGGAAATCCGTCCGTTGGTAGAAGGTTGTGATGTTAGCGAAGAAAGTTTCGATGCAAAAGAAGGCATTGTTTGCAACTCTCCGCGTCTTGATGTCACTCCTTACTGTGATCTTTCATTGAACGGACTGACCATCAAAGAAGCGATAGAAACAACCAAGAAATATGTAAAAGAGCACAATCTGGGCCGTGTGAAAGTGAACTACCGTCTGCGTGACGCTATTTTCTCTCGCCAACGTTACTGGGGTGAGCCGTTCCCTGTTTACTACAAAGACGGAATGCCCTATATGATTGACGAAGCCAGCCTGCCGCTGGAACTTCCGGAAGTCGCTAAATTCCTGCCTACCGAAACAGGTGAGCCTCCATTAGGACACGCAACTAAATGGGCTTGGGATACAGTAAACAAATGTGTCGTAGAAAATGAGAAGATTGACCATGTAACCGTCTTCCCGCTGGAACTGAACACCATGCCGGGATTCGCCGGTTCTTCGGCTTATTATCTCCGCTACATGGACCCGCATAATCATCAGGCATTAGTTGATCCGAAAATTGACCAGTACTGGAAAAATGTAGACCTATATGTAGGTGGTACCGAACATGCAACAGGGCACTTGATTTATTCTCGTTTTTGGAATAAATTCCTGTATGACATGGGTGTGTCTGTAATGGAAGAACCCTTCCAAAAGTTAGTAAACCAAGGAATGATTCAAGGCCGCAGCAACTTTGTATATCGTATCAAAGACACCAATACTTTCGTTTCACTGAACCTGAAAGATCAGTACGAAGTTACCCCTATTCACGTAGACGTAAATATCGTATCTAATGATATTTTGGATTTGGAAGCATTCAAAGCATGGCGTCCTGAATATAAAACAGCCGAATTTATCCTCGAAGACGGAAAATATGTCTGCGGATGGGCAGTTGAAAAGATGAGTAAATCTATGTTCAATGTAGTCAATCCGGATATGATTGTTGAGAAATACGGTGCAGATACACTTCGTATGTATGAAATGTTCCTCGGCCCGGTAGAACAGTCTAAACCGTGGGATACAAACGGAATCGACGGTGTACACCGTTTTATCCGTAAATTCTGGTCGTTGTTCTACAGCCGTACGGACGAATATCTGGTAACGGACGAACCTGCAACAAAAGAAGAATTGAAGAGCCTTCATAAATTAATCAAGAAGGTGACTGGTGATATTGAACAGTTCTCTTACAATACATCTATCAGCGCATTCATGATTTGTGTAAACGAACTCTTCAACCTGAAATGCAGCAAAAAAGAGATTCTGGAACAGCTCGTTATCACTCTCGCTCCTTTCGCTCCGCATGTCTGCGAAGAGTTGTGGGATGTATTGGGACACGAAACTTCCGTATGCGACGCCCAATGGCCTGCATACAACGAAGAATATCTGAAAGAAGATACTATCAACTATACCATCTCTTTCAACGGAAAGGCACGTTTCAATATGGAATTTGCAGCAGATGAAGCTTCGGACGCTATCCAAGCCGCAGTATTGGCAGACGAACGTTCACAGAAGTGGATTGATGGCAAGACTCCGAAAAAGATCATTGTCGTTCCGAAAAAGATTGTAAACGTTGTAATTTAAAGTATTAAGTATAAAACAATAAGTATTAAGTAATAAGTATTATCCGTAGTCGTTTTCCAAATATATCCGTCAGGTTAATACTTATTACCTAATACTTGAACTTAAAATCCATGCATAAACTGACAAAAGCGGAAATAATGAGAGAAGTGAAAGATTACATCTATATCACTCTCGGATTGATAAGCTATTCTTTGGGATGGGCTGCATTCCTGTTACCTTATCAGATAACTACCGGAGGAACTACCGGTATCGGAGCTATTATCTATTATGCAACAGGATTTCCAATTCAGTGGTCATACTTTATTATCAATGCAGTTCTGATGACGTTTGCCATCCGGATATTGGGTCCGAAATTCAGTATAAAAACGACTTATGCTATTTTTACGCTGACTTTTCTGCTTTGGTTATTCCAGTTAGTGGTGAACAATTACGTAGAAGCACCGGATATGACGCCGGACGGTAAGCCGCTATTGCTCGGTACAGGACAGGATTTTATGGCCTGTATTATTGGTGCAGCCATGTGCGGTGTAGGCCTCGGTATCACTTTCAACTACAATGGAAGTACGGGTGGAACAGATATTATCGCAGCCATCGTCAATAAATACAAAGATGTATCGCTTGGACGAATGATTATGATTTGTGATGTATTCATTATCAGTTCCTGTTACTTTATATTTCATGATTGGCGCCGGGTTATTTTCGGTTTTGTCACCCTATTTATTATTGGTGTTGTGCTCGACTGGATTATCAACAGTGCCCGTCAATCGGTTCAATTTTTCATCTTCTCCAAGAAATATGATGAAATAGCCGACCGTATCATTAAAGACGCCGACCGGGGAGTAACGGTACTCGACGGTACGGGATGGTACAGTAAAACCAATGTGAAAGTGTTGGTAGTACTTGCCAAGAAACGTCAGTCACTCGAAATTTTCCGTTTGGTAAAACGCATTGATCCGAATGCTTTTATCTCTCAAAGTTCCGTTATCGGTGTGTATGGCGAAGGATTCGATAAGCTGAAAGTGAAATAATAACCGGTTGATAAGTAGTGAACAACCCTGTTAAAACAAAAAATAAGATGATGAAACGCAAACTTGTATTTGCTACCAATAATGCTCATAAACTGGAAGAAGTGGCCGCTATCCTGGGAGATCAAGTAGAATTATTAAGTCTCAATGATATCGGTTGCCAAGCGGATATTCCCGAAACTGCTGAAACACTGGAAGGAAATGCGTTATTAAAATCTTCCTATATCTACAAAAACTATCATCTGGATTGTTTTGCCGATGATACGGGATTGGAAGTGGAAGCCTTGAACGGAGCTCCCGGAGTCTATTCCGCCCGCTATGCAGGAGGTGAAGGACACGACGCCCAGGCAAATATGCTCAAACTTCTTCACGAACTGGACGGAAAAGAAAACCGTAAAGCACAATTCCGCACCGCTATTTCGTTGATACTGGACGGAAAGGAGTATCTCTTTGAAGGAGTGATAAAAGGCGAAATAATCAAAGAAAAACGTGGTGATTCCGGATTTGGCTACGATCCTGTATTCATGCCTGAAGGTTACGACCGGACTTTTGCCGAATTGGGAAATGATATAAAAAACCAAATCAGCCATCGCGCACTGGCTGTACAGAAACTTTGTGAGTTTCTGCAAAGCTGATTATACATACCCACTTAAAATATAAAACACAATGAAGAAAATTACTTTATTTACTTTACTTACGCTCCTATTGTGTACTTCGTGTGTAACAAAAAAGAAGTTCATGCTTGCAGAGATGGCAGCCACCGCAAGCAAAGACAGTCTGCAAGGGTTGTTGAATAACTCCCGCGAAGTTGGTAACCAGCTATCGGCACAAGTCAAAAACCTCTTGCGTGATACGACCAAGATGGGGAACAGTATCCGCCAATATCAGAGTATGTTGAATGTCAACATGACTGAACAGGAAAAACTGAATGCGCTGTTGAGCCAGAAGAAAAATGAGCTGAACGAAAGAGAACGCACGATCAATGAATTGCAGGACATGATTAAGGCACAGAATGATAAGGTACAAAATCTCTTGAGTAATGTAAAAGATGCATTACTTGGTTTTAGTACTGACGAGCTGACCGTTCGCGAAAAAGACGGAAAAGTATATGTAGCGATGTCCGACAAATTATTATTCCAGTCAGGAAGTGCCCGCCTAGATAAACGTGGAGAGGAAGCTCTCGGCAAACTGGCCGAAGTATTGAACAAACAGACGGACATCGACGTATTTATCGAAGGACATACGGACAACAAACCGATCAATACTGTACAATTCAAAGATAACTGGGATTTGAGTGTGATCCGTGCCACTTCCGTAGTTCGTATCCTCATCAAGAATTACAATGTAAATCCTTTACAGATTCAGCCTAGCGGCCGCGGTGAATATATGCCTATTGATGACAACGAAACAATAGAAGGAAGAAGCAAGAATCGCCGTACGGAGATTATCATGGCTCCGAAGTTGGATAAGTTGTTCCAGATGCTTCAAAGTTCGGAAGAATCCAAATAAAAAATAATTGATTCAATAATCAACAATAAAAAATCCTCTCGGTTAATAAACTGGGAGGATTTTTTTATCTTTAAAGAATTGAATTATTTTAAAACAGTTTCTAACTGTTATTCATTCAAGAACAATAATAAAAACCAAATTTCTTTATAATCCCAACTTAGCCGAAATCTCCAACATCCGCTGAATCGGCTTCACTGCCTTCTTAGCCACCTCCGGATCTACCGTTATTTCCGGTGCTTCATTCTTCAAACACTCATAGAGCTTCTCTAACGTATTCAACCGCATGAAGCTACACTCATTACATCCACATGTACTATCGTTCGGAGGAGCAGGAATAAACGTCGTCTGCGGACACTTCTTCTGCATCTCATGCAGGATACCTGATTCGGTAGCCACAATATACGTGTTTTCCGGATGATTTACTGCATACTTCAACAATGCTGCCGTAGACCCTACCACATCCGCCAGTTTCAAAACCGTACTCTTACATTCGGGATGTGCCAAGACTAACGCTTTCGGATGCTGCGCTTTCAATTCCACAATCTTTTCAACAGAGAATTGTTCATGCACATGACAAGCTCCGTCCCAAAGAAGCATATTCCTGTTCGTAACTGAGTTGATATAATTACCCAAATTCCTATCCGGACCAAAGATTATTTTCTCATCTTTGGGGAAGCTTTCCACAATTTGCTTCGCATTGGTGGAAGTCACCACCACATCTGTCACTGCTTTCACGGCAGCTGTCGTGTTGACGTACGAAATAACGGTGTATCCCGGGTGTTCTTTGACAAACTGTGCAAACTGATCCGCCGGACAACTGTCCGCCAACGAACAACCTGCCATCATGTCGGGCACCAATACTTTCTTGTCCGGACAAAGCACCTTTGCCGTTTCCCCCATAAAGTGAACGCCACACATCACAATAATGTCCGCTTCCGTCTTGGCTGCCCATTGAGCCAATGCCAAACTGTCGCCAACGTAATCAGCGATGTCTTGTATTTCCCCCTTCTGGTAGTAGTGGCCCAGAATGATTGCATTCTTTTCTTTCTTTAGCTCATTAATAGCCTTTATGAGTTCATTCATAATAATATTCTTATTTCTTTCCTTTTAAAAAAAATCCTTTGTTAGTGATGATAGCCTGTTAATAATGTTAGCAAATAAATACGATTTTTCTTGCCGGATAAGTTATTAGTCCATACTTCTGCTTTATGAGTCGGTTATGAACTGATATAAAGGGCAAGATATCCTATCCTACTTGCTTCATTATCAATGAAAGCATCGTTAAATGCCGTCAAATGGAAGTTTGCTATTAACTCCCTGTTGATAAAGTGCAAAGTTAAAAACTTTATGGATATAAACAGGCAGATAAGTGCTGAAAAATATGTTTATGTCTGTGTAGAAAGTTTTGGGTTAGTTTTTTGGAATGTTCATAATGAAGGTCTCTTATATCTTCTTTTGAATAATGCAAGAATTATTTTTCAAAATCTTTGCCGATAGTTTTGACAGGTTTTAAACCGTTATCAACACCTTGTTAACTGAAAAGAATTACCTTTGTGGACAAGAACATAATAAAAGAAAAGACGTATGCGTAAACTGAAAATAACAGAGCTGAACCGTATCAGTGCCGAAGAGTTTAAACAGGTTGAAAAACTGCCTCTGGTGGTAGTGCTGGATGATATTCGTAGTTTGCATAATATAGGTTCTGTGTTCCGTACTTCGGATGCTTTCCGTATTGAATGTATCTATCTGTGTGGTATAACAGCTACCCCACCGCACCCTGAAATGCATAAGACTGCGCTGGGTGCAGAGTTCACTGTCGACTGGAAGTATGTTAATAACGCTGTTGATGCTGTTGATAACCTCAAAAATGAAGGGTATATCGTTTATTCTGTAGAGCAGGCGGAAGGAAGCATCATGCTTGATGAACTCCAACTGGATAAAACCAAGAAGTACGCTATCGTTATGGGAAACGAAGTGAAAGGGGTACAGCAGGAGGTTATTAACCATTCGGATGGCTGTATAGAGATTCCTCAATATGGTACAAAACATTCGTTGAATGTTTCTGTAACTACTGGTATTGTGATTTGGGATTTGTTCAAAAAGTTACACTAATAGTCATAATACAGGATTGGTTAATAAGTTGTTTATAACGAGTTAATAGCTTAGTTAATTCATTTATAATCAATAACTATGTTCTGTTTATAACTATATGGAGCCATGTTGATTCTATGGGTGTTGGGTAGTTATTATTATAGTTGTTGATAGTTCGTTTTCAGGCTGTTGATACTTGAGTTGTCAGGTATTAACAGCCTATATGATACATATTAATAGCTGGGAACTCAAGTATTAACTTCTGAGAAACCGGAAATTAATACCTTACAGGAAGTTTGTTAATTCTTGAAATGATAACTAGTATGGTTGAGTAGTGATCAATTAGTTTATAAAGTTGATAAACTTATAAGCTGATTGATTTTAGATCTGTCCGTTCTCCACCATCAACACTACACGTTCCGTTAGTTTGTCTTCACCTTGCGGATCATATTCTTTTTTTAAACTGGCTCCGAACAATGCAGCAAAAGTCTGATAGAATCCCGCTTTGAAAGGTCCCATAAATGCTTTCACCAGTTCATAACTGGTAGAATTGCTTTGGCGGTCTATTAATTTAATCAACAGTTTCCCCTGTGCAAACGATAGTTTTTTCATTCGGGGAGTATATTGATCTTTCAATCCTTTTTCAACCCGTTTGATATGTTTTTGGCGGGCTTTCTCATTGGGTAAAGTCTGAAGATATTCGTAAGTTTCAATGATGGCCTGGTTAATTTCTCTGGAGATAGGATATACCTTTTTCACATTGCGGATCAGTCGGTAATATTCCTGGCGTTCCTTTTCATTTTTGAATTTCAACGGACGGAAAATATACACAGTTCTTAACTGGACACATGGAATGGTATCTCCGTTGTAGATACACATCGGAACCAAATATCCATTGATGCTTTGTTTATCTTGAGCTTGCAGGCGCAACGAACAACAAACAATAGCAAACAGCGTCATTACTACTATGTTAAGCCTTTTTTTCACGATACAAAAATAGAATTAAAATTTTATTATTCAGACATTTCTCTTCGATGTTAACCTATTTAAAGTATCTTTGCGGCCTTATCTGTTAAAAAGCAGGAAGAATAAACCATTTTATTGATGAAAACTATTCAACTTTTACGGTTGATAAGTATTATAAACAGCCTGTTAATAATTCCTGCTTGTAGTGCTCAAAACCTTTCTGAAAGTCTTTTAGAAGATGTTCTTGAAGATTTATCTGTTAATAACGGAACTGATAACTCTGTTAATACTCCTAATTGGGAAAATGAATTGGAAGAACTTTCCAATCGTCTGCAGGAACCAGTTAATTTGAATGTTGCTACCCGTGAACAACTCGAACAGTTTCCTTTCCTTAGTGATATTCAGATTGAACATCTGCTGGCCTACATCTATATACACGGACAGATGAAAACCATCTATGAACTTCAACTGGTAGAAGAGATGGATAGGCAAACAATCCAGTATTTACTACCTTTTGTCTGTATAAAAGCTATTAACAATGAACCTGCTTTTCGGTGGAAAAGTCTGTTGAAAAGCGCAGCAAAGTATGGAAAGAATGAGCTGTTAACTCGCTTTGATATACCATTTTATAGGCGAAAAGGTTATGAACATACCTATTTAGGACCTTCTGTTTATAACTCTGTGAAATACAGTTTCCGATACAGTGACCGACTCTATGCAGGAGTCGTTGCTGAAAAAGATGCCGGAGAACCTTTTGGAGCTTTACACAATCGCTACGGCTACGATTATTATTCCTTTTATCTGTTATTAAAAAATTGTGGACGATTAAAAGCATTAGCTGTTGGTAACTATCGGCTTAGTTTCGGACAAGGATTAGTGATTAGCACTGATTATCTGATGGGAAAAACAATCTACGCCTCTTCTTTCAACAGCCGTAGTAGCGGGATAAAGAAACATTCTTCTACCGACGAATACAACTATTTCCGAGGAGTAGCTGCCACTGTTTCTTTAGCAAAAGATTGGGATATTTCCGGTTTCTATTCACACCGTTCATTAGATGGAGTAATCACAGACGGAGCAATCACCTCTATCTATAAAACCGGGCTACATCGAAGTCAAAAGGAAGCAGATAAAAAGAACCTGTTCACCATGCAATTAACAGGTGGAAACGTGAGTTATCAACACAACCGTATCCGACTGGGTATCACCGGTATTTACTACCTTTTCAACCGACCTTATGAACCGGAATTAACAGGCTATTCCAAATACAATCTTCATGGAAACAACTTCTATAATCTGGGAATAGAGTATGCTTATCGCTGGCATCGTTTTTCTTTTCAAGGAGAGACGGCCATAGGAAAACAAGGTTGGGCCTCTTTGAACCGTTTGCAGTATTCACCGGTTCAAAACACTCAAATCATGTTGATACACCGGTTTTATTCTTATAACTATTGGGCCATGTTTGCCCATTCTTTTGGTGAAGGAAGTACGACACAAAATGAACAGGGATATTATATCGGCATGGAGACTTCTCCTTTTGCCTATTGGAAATTCTTCGCCTCATTCGATTTATTTTCTTTTCCGTGGAAAAAATACAGAGTAAATAAACCCTCTCGCGGAACAGACGGATTGCTTCAAGCCACTTTCACTCCACGCAGCCATCTATCCATGTATCTGAAGTACCGCTATAAACGCAAAGAACGGGATTGGACAGGTAGTAAAGGATCACTAACACTTCCTATTTTTCACCATCAACTTCGTTATCGTTTGAACTATTCTTTAGGAGATGTGTTAAGCAGTCGTACAACTTTAGATTATAATCATTTTCATTCTCAGGACAGAGCTGCTAATATAGGATATCAGGTTACACAAATGATATCCTCCCAACTGCCTTGGGCCAGGCTGTTTGCTGACGTTCAGGGCAGTTACTTTTTTACAGACGATTATGATTCGCGTGTATATGCTTCGGAAAGCGGATTGCTTTATATGTTTTACACACCGTCCTTCCAAGGTTGTGGATTTCGCTGCTCCGTTCGTTTCAGATATGAACTGAATAAGCACTGGTTGTTCATAACCAAGTTTGGCGAAACAGTCTATTTAGACCGGAATGAGATCGGTTCGGGCAATGATTTGATCTGTGGAAATAAAAAAGCAGATGTACAAATGCAACTGCGTATTAAGTTTTAATGTATATTTGTCTGCCAGAAATAACAGAAGAATACGATATTAAATGGATGACAGGGCTACTTTTGACAAAATGTTTAATGAATGGTATGCACAGTTTGTATATTTTGCATATTATTTTATAAATGACGCTGAGGTATGCAGAGATATCGTAAGTGATGCTTTTGAGTATTTGTGGCGTAATTATGAAAAGATAGAAGAAGCGACGGCTAAAACTTATCTTTATACAATCATTCGTACACGTTGCATTGACTATCTTCGCAAGCAAAATATCCATGAAGAATATGTAGAGTTCACTTCGCAATTAACTGATAAAATGATAGAAGTCGATTCACAACATTCTGATTCTCGTGTTTTGCGTATTCGTAAAGCTATGGAAAAGTTGACTCCTTATAATTATCATATATTGGAAGCATGCTATATTCATAATAAGAAATATAAAGAAGTGGCCGAAGAATTGAATGTAAGTGTTGCGGCTATTCATAAGAATATAGTAAAGGCTTTGCGTATTCTTCGCGAAGAATTGGGGCAAGAGGGTAACCGGAATAGACTTTAAAACGTAAATATATATATTGAATACATTATTTATGGATGAAAAGAATATAAATATAAGTAAGTCGGAAGAAGAACTCCTGGAAATTATGGAGAATCGTTCTCATATAACTGCTGATCAATTACATAATTTGAAAGAAGATGAGGAGTGCTTGTAAGCATGTTCTGATTTGGCAGAAATTGTGATAGAGATGCAGAAAAAACAAAATATGCTGGCAATTGATGTCCGGAATGAACTGGCAGATTTTCATAATAAACATTCTAAAAACGATCGAAGAAAAAATACACGCATACTGTTGTGGGCCAGTATCACAGGTGTAGCGGCAACTGTTGTCATAATTTTAGTTTTGCGTGCAATGATGATTTCGTCGCAACCGGAAATCATTCAAGTGTTTCAAGCCAATCATGTTGCCCAACAAGTCACTTTACAAGTGAATGATGAGAAAGAAGTAAAGCCACTGAAAGAAGTAGTAGAATCTTTTTCGTCTTCTTCCGCTGCACAGTTGTCTTCTAAAGAAATAGATTATAGTCGCGCTCTTCTTCAAACAGAAACTAAGGAAGTGGGAAAGCAGAGAATACAGATACATAGATTAAGTATTCCCAGGGGAGAGACATTCAAAGTTGTTTTATCCGAAGGAACCGAAGTCTTCTTGAATTCAGACAGCCGATTAGCTTACCCTACGATTTTTAAAGGAAAAGAAAGAGTCGTCTCTTTGGAAGGTGAAGCTTATTTTAAAGTTACTAAAGATGCAGAACATCCTTTTATTGTGAAAAGTGGAAATATACAGGTTCGCGTATTAGGAACGGAATTTAATGTGCGTAGCTACTCTCCTACTGACGTTCGTGTTACGCTCATTACAGGAAAAGTGGCTGTTAGCGATACTTGTGGAGTTCATAGTGTTGAAATGATGCCGGGACAAAGTGCACAACTTTCTTCTAACGGAACATTTGCTGTGAAAGAGGTGGATATTGAATCATTTTTATATTGGAAGGAAGGATTTTTCTATTTTGACGATGTTGCTCTGGTTGACATGATGAAAGAAATAGGGCGTTGGTATAATATAGATATTGAGTTCCGCAACAGCAAAATTATGGATCTTCGTATGCATTTCTTTGCAAATCGTCATCAAGACATCTTTCACTTGATTGAATTATTGAATCGAATGGAGAGAATACATGCTTATTTTGAAGCAGGAAAACTAATTATCGAATAAAAAGCAAGCAAAAAGATATAAATCTGAATAGAAAAATATATTTCTGAAAAAAAACTCTTTTAAGGGTAACCATTCTTTTTTAAACTTCGTATACAATTAAAAGAATGAAATATTATTTAACTATTCAGGCTTATGAAAAAGAATCAAGCACAAAAGTTCATTGTTTTATTCTTGTTTTTCCTTTTTGCTTATTCATGGCGTGTTGAAGCACAAACAGGTAAGGAAAAGCAACTAACAATGGAGTTTAAAAATGAAGGGTTGCCCTCTATTTTTAAACGTTTTGAAAAGGTATCGGGATATAAAGTGCTTTTTATCTACGATGAAATCAGTTCTTATACTTCTACAGGAAAAGTAGAAAAAGCTACAGTTGATGAAGCATTGAAAGTGATTATTGGAAAAAACCCGTTAAAATACCACATTGACGGACAATTCATAAATATCACAAAAAAAGATTCTAAGAAGTTTTTCTCACAAGTAAAGGGAAAAGTTTTTTCCGAGGAAGACGGACTTCCGGTTATTGGTGCCACTATTATAGTGGAAGGTCCTAGTAATATCCGTACTATTACAGATAATAATGGTAATTTTCAGCTCTCTGATGTTCCGAAAGATAGCCGAGTCAGAATATCGTATGTAGGTTTGGAAACCCAGTTCTTGAATCCTTCATCCTATATGTCGGTAGTGATGAAGTCTGATACAAAGGCGCTGGATGAGGTAGTGGTGACAGGTATGTTCAATAGGAAGAAAGAGGGATTCACCGGTTCTGCTGTTACTATCAAGGGTGAAGACCTGAAAAAATATAGTACGAATAATGTGGCTAAAGCGATAGCTGCTGTCGCTCCCGGGCTTCGCATCATGGATAATATAAATATGGGGTCTAATCCGAATAATCTGCCTGATATGCGTATGCGTGGCGGTGCAAATATGGATATGGCTACACAGTCTGCGGTAGATTTTAATTCTACCAGTAATGACGTATTAGCAGTTCAGGGCGAATATGAGACCTATGCCAATCAACCGCTGCTTATCATGGACGGATTTGAAATCACCATACAGACACTTGCCGATATGGATCCCGACCGTGTTGCTTCTATCGTTGTGTTGAAAGATGCGGCAGCTACAGCTATTTACGGCTCGCGTGCGGCAAATGGAGTAATTGTTATCGAAAGCAAGACTCCCAAACCGGGACGGATTTGGGTGACTTATGGTGGGGAACTTCGTATTGAAGCTCCGGATATGACCGGATATAATTTAATGAATGCAAGAGAGAAGATAGACGCAGAGTTGCAAAGCGGGCTTTATACATACGGTGGCGAGACAGTTGAAAAATGGCAGCTCTATCAATCTAAATTGCGTGAAGTGCTGGCAGGAGTAAATACTTATTGGCTGGACAAGCCTTTGCAAACAGCTTTCCAACAACGACATACGGTTACGTTGGAAGGTGGTGACGAAGCCTTGCGTTATCGGATGTATGTCGGATATAATAGTTCTCCGGGTGTGATGAAAGACAGTAAGCGTGATGTATTGACTGGTTCACTTGATTTTCAGTATCGCCTGAAAAAAGTGTTGTTAAAGAATAGCATTACGTTGGATAATTCGGTAGCTAATGAGTCTCCGTGGGGAAGTTTTAGTGAATATACCCGCTTGAATCCTTATCTGCGTCCGTATGGAGAGAACGGAGAAATACAAAAACGGCTTGATAATTTCGAAGGAGTGGGTGGTGAGTCGAGCTACCTGAATCCGATGTATAATACGACATTCAACAGTAAAGACCAAAGTAAAAACTTTACAGTACGTGAACTTTTCAAGGTGGAATATAATCCTACTAATGAATTACGGTTTGAAGGAGCTTTTAATCTGTCCAAGAGCGTAGGACATCGTGATATTTTTCGTCCTGCACAACATACGCTTTTTGATAATGTGACTGATCCTACCTTAAGAGGTGATTATCGCAGAAGTCAGAGTGAAGCTGTCAATTGGGGCATAGATTTAACAGGAAGCTGGAATAAGCAACTGGAAGATCACTACCTGACTGCTAATGCACGTATGAGTGTATTGGAGAATAATTCGGAGACTTATGGAAACTATGTGACTGGTTTCCCGAATGATAATATGGATAACTTGTTGTTTGGTAAGAAATATAATGAGAAGGTGACAGGAGATGAGAGGACAACGCGCTCCATTGGTTGGGTAGCTGCTGGAGGCTATTCTTATAAATATAAGTATTCGTTCGACTTTAATATACGCTTGGACGGTTCATCACAGTTTGGAAAAAATAACCGTTGGGCTCCTTTCTGGTCAACCGGATTACGTTGGGATTTGAAAAAAGAGAACTTTTTGAAAGATGTATCTTTTATTTCCGATTTTATTTTGAGGGGTACATACGGTACGACCGGTTCCCAAGGTTTTGATCCTTATCAGGCACATGGTTATTATACATATTCCAATTTACTGCTTCCTTATTACTCGTCAGATGCAACAGGTTCGGAAATCTTGGCTATGCATAATGAAAGTTTAAAATGGCAGACTACAAAAAGTACTAATCTTGCCTTGGAACTCGGTTTTTTCGATCAGCGTTTTACTGCACGTGTGGAATATTATCGGAAAATAACAGATAATATGGTTGCCAATATAAGTCTTGCTCCTTCTCTTGGTTTCAGCAGTTATCCGGAAAATCTGGGAAAGATAGAGAATAAGGGTTGGGAAATTTCTCTCTCGGCTATTCCTTATAAAAACACTGCTAAACAAGCTTATTGGACAATTACAGTAAACGGTTCTCATAATACTGACAAACTATTGAAAATATCGGAAGCGATGAAATACAGAAATGATAAAAGTGCATCAGATTTAAAAGATACGCCGTTGCCACGTTATGAAGAAGGTGAATCTCTTTCCCGTATTTGGGTAGTACGTTCATTAGGTATTGATCCGGCTTCCGGAGATGAAATATTATTGAAACGTAACGGGGAGATGACGAGTGCCGTTAACTGGAGTGCGAATGATGTAGTACCTATTGGTAATACAGAACCTAAATGGCAAGGATATATTAATTCTTCCTTTACATACAGAGGTTGGGGAGCAGATGTCAGCTTCAGGTATCAGTTTGGCGGTCAGGTATATAATCAGACCTTGCTTGACAAGGTGGAAAATGCTAATTTGAAATATAATGTAGATCGACGGGTAACTCAGCTACGTTGGGCGAAACCGGGTGATAAGGCACAGTTCCGTGTTCTTAATCCTAACGGTTTGGAAACGAAAGCCACTTCCCGGTTTATAATGGATGAAAATATATTCCAGGGAAGTTCGTTGTCTGTTTACTATCGTATGGATCGTACTAATACAAAATTTATTAGTCATTGGGGATTGAGTTCCGCTAAAGTGACGTTTAATATGGAAGACTTTTTCTATTGGTCTACAGTGAAACGCGAAAGAGGTTTGTACTATCCGTATTCCCGTCAGTTTACATTTGCTTTGAATGTTGCTTTCTAATTAAAAACCTATTTGTATGAAACAGATAATATATATACTATTAACAACAACAATGCTGGGACTTATGTCTTGCAGCGACTGGTTGGATGTATCTCCGAAGACTTCTATTCCTACCGACAAGCAATTTGAGTCGGAATCAGGATTTAAGGATGCGCTTACAGGTATTTATTTGAAGTTGGGAACCACGACATTGTATGCCGGAGACTTGACTTATGCTTATTTGGATGAGTTGGCAGGATTATATTCCGATTATCCGGGGTATAATACAAATGCTGTTTTCGACCAAAG
Source organism: Bacteroides sp. D22 (assembly GCF_000163675.1). Taxonomy (NCBI): domain Bacteria; kingdom Pseudomonadati; phylum Bacteroidota; class Bacteroidia; order Bacteroidales; family Bacteroidaceae; genus Bacteroides; species Bacteroides sp. D22. The sequence continues at coordinate 19,838 of NZ_GG774816.1, forward strand.
TATCGTGTTCGATTATGAGAACATGTTTTTGAGTAAGAAGAATGGGATTTACTCAACGATGTATAACATCATTGCCAATATTAATAACTTCCTGGAGTATGTAGACAAAAATAAAGATGTTTTAGTTACCGAACGCTATTATGAAACTATGAAGGGAGAAGCACTCGGGCTTCGTGCTTTTCTTCATTTTGATTTGTTGCGTATGTTCGGTCCTGTTTATAAAGAACATCCTGCATCCAAAGCTATACCCTACCGTATTGCTTTTGATAAGGATGCCACTCCTGTTTTACCAGCCAGCGAAGTGGTTGATGCTATTCTCAAAGATTTGAATGACGCTGAAAAGTTACTGAAAGAGAGTGATCCTCTTGATTTCTTTACCGATCAGACGGATGAAGATTTTATAGATAAAAATCATTTTCTTGTCAATCGTGAGTTTCGTATGAATTTATATGCGGTTAAAGCTATGCTGGCTCGTGTATATTGTTACAAAGGTGATGCGGAAAGTAAAGGATTGGCCACAGAGTACGCTAAACAAGTGATTGCTGCCTCTAAGTATTTTACATTGTACAAATCGCAGACTGCTTCCAATTACAATTCCATACGCTATGCAGAGCAAATCTTTGGAATAACAGTCAATGAATTCTCCAATTTGCTTATTGGAAATTATATGGATATGGAGAATACCAATACTCAGCAACATTTCTATCTGGATGGAGATAAATTTAAATTTTTCTATGAAACTGCCGATGCAGGGAATACTGACTGGAGAAAAAATACGGAAATGTTTGAGGTTATTAATGGGGCAAGTCGGACAGATGTTTTTTGTAGAAAATATAATCAGAAACCTTTGAATGGCGGATATGCTTATTCCGGTGCTGACGCTATCCCTTTGATACGCTTACCTGAAATGTATTATATTGTTGCAGAATGTGTTTCTTCTGCATCGGAAAGTGCTGATGCACTAAATACCGTACGTTTTGCACGTGGTATTTCTTATAGTGATGAGATATCGTCTATCGGATATGATGACCTTGATAATACTTCGGAAGAAGACAAAAACCAGACTAAACGTATTAATGAGATAATGAAAGAATATAGGAAAGAATATTTCGCGGAAGGTCAACTTTTCTATTTCTTGAAAGCGCATAATTATAGCACTTATTATGGTTGTGGGATTGAAACGATGACTGAAGCCCATTATCAGATGACGTTGCCGGATGATGAGTATATTTTTGGAAACAACTCTAAATGATGAAGCATTATGAAACGTATTATATATTTTGTTTTAGCTATTCTTGTTTGCGGCATTTATGTAGGATGCAGTGAAAACGAGATAGACTTATATGACCAGACACCTCGTATCAATTTCTATGGTAGCACTACGCATGTCCGTACTTTGGTTGATACGGATTATGTAAAGAAAGAACCTTATGCTGTAGACAGTTTCGAGGTAAGAATACAAGGAGATTTTTTGAAAGAGAATCGTGATTTCTGTGTGAAAGTAACTCCGAATAATGATTATCAGAATTCAGTGGATGTATTATTGGAAAGCAAGTATACATATACTGACCTTGATACAGTTTGCCAGATATTCTATTATAAAATAAATCGTCCGAAAGTACAGGCAGGTAGAAATATCTATGGTTGTTATCTGGAGTTTGATTTGAATAACCCTCTTCATCAGTTTGATAAAGGTCTGGTAGAAAAGAATCAAATCGTTTTAAATGTCAGATGGGAGTTGAAACCGACCGAATGGAGTGATTATGTGGGATTTGGTAGCTATAGCGATGCTAAATATATGTTTATTATGGATGTATGCCAACGTGTATGGGATGACTTGGAAGATGAAGATATTGATGTAATCAAGCAAGCTTATAGAGAATATAAGGAGGCGGGGAATCCACCGATTTTAGGTGAAGAAGGTGATGAAATAGAATATGAATAAGATTAAAAAGAAACGTTATGAGGAAATATATCATCTGTATAGTAAGTTTTATCGGAGCGGCTTTATTGCAAACAGGCTGTTACGATGACAAGGGAGATTACGATTATCATGATGTAAATACGATGGATATCGTAATACCTGAAACGAAGGTACGTATGCCTAAAGAGGAAGCAGTGGAAGTTTCAATTATACCCGAGATTTCTCAGACTTTGGAGCAAAATGAGGAAAACCTTGTGTTTCAATGGAAGAAAACAATCGAAGGAAAGAAAGCGGGGTCGGACAGACTTAGTGATTATAAAGATTATTCCGTAGGCAAAGAATGTAAAGTAACAGTCGAGCCTTATGAATCGGAAAATATAGGTTTAATGTTGGTCATTACGGATAAAAAGAGTGGAACAATCTGGTATCAGATAGGTGAAGTTGCAATTATTCGTCCTTTAAATCCTTGCTGGTTTGTATTGCAGGAAAAAGAAGGAAAGGGAGTATTAGGAGCGATAGAGGGTACTCCGGAAGGATATTATGTTTATCCGGATGTCTTTAAATCAGAACTGAATCAGTCATTTCCGTTAGAAGGAAAACCTTTGGCGGTAAGTGCAAGAAAAAACTATGGAGATTCGTTTTTAAGTAGTATGCTGGGTTTTTTTGGTTTTAAAGTAAGTCCGGCGTTAATGGTGGTAACCGATCAGGACTTGGCCTTATTGACTCCAAGTACTTTAATAACGAGATATCCGTCGAATAAAATACTTTTTGAACCGACTGGAAAAGGGGAACCGTTGAATATTGAGTTTTATAAAATGAGTACTCATGGTGAATTGTTTGTAAATAGTGGAAAAGCATATTGTGCTCCTATGGATGGGTTTTGTGTACCATTCTCGGTAAAAAAAGAAAGTGAGTTTCCTGCTATTTCCGCTTATGGTTCGTATGGAGGAGGCTTTTTGTTTTTTGATTCTGAAAATCATCGTTTTCTTAGTGCATCTATTCCGGGGGTTGGTGATTATATGGGGAATCAGGCTACTCAAAGTATACGTAATTATGGTACTAAATGGAGTGACCAGAAGCCTGTATCCACGTATTCAATGTCAGACGAATCTAATTTGTTTGATCCGGATGTAATTGATCCGTCTTTAGAAGTACATGATATTGTTACGGGTGGAAATTGGGGAAATTTTGCTTATGCGATTGCTTCTCCCCGGAACGGAAAAGAGCTGACTGTGTTTAAATTCAGTGCGCAAGATGAAGATCCTATTTGTGCTGCCCGGTATACGATTGCTTTACCGTCCGAAGTAAATGTAGAAACAGCAAAATTTGCAGCTTCTTACGCGTATACGGCAAACCTTATATTTATGACATCGGGTAATAAATTATATCGCATTGATCTTGATCGCGGAAGGGCAATTGAACTTTATACTTATGAAACTGATCCGTCAGCACAGATAGTTAGTTTAAAATTTAAGGACCCTGAAAGTGTGAGAGAGGAAGATGACGATGAGGAAATAGGCGAATATAAGGAGAAACTAGGTATGTCTCTCGGGTTGGGTATCAATACTGCTGACAAAGGTGTAGTTGTCGAATTGCAATTGACAGTGGCGGGCGATGTAGCTCGTGAAGAAAACAGCATTTGTGTTTACGAAGATCCCGATCAGCCTATTGGGAAGATTGTTGATATTAGCTATAATTATGAATAGTATAAACCGGTCTTTATGCTAAAAGGAATTATCGGTGCAGTATTTCTTGCTGTTGTCTGTACTTGTCTGTACGGGCAACAGCAAAGTATTACAACTTTTATTAAAGAAGAAGCACCAGTGGAAGTTATTCCCGGTATGTTTACTACCTACCGAAGTGATAAACATATCTATTGGGAAATCCCGGATTCATTGATTGAACGTGAGTTTGCCGTAACGACAACTATCCTGACAGCTCCTGCCCGTCCGGACCGGGATATGGAAAAGAAATTCGGATATGCGGGTGACATGATAGGTCCGGTATTTTTCAGTTTCCGTAAACAGGGTGACGAGTTGTGGATGATGGATCCACAATATGAGAGGGTGATAGAAAATCCTGAAGGAACGTATGCAAAAATCGCCGCCCAACGTGGGAACGAAAGGCTTTATAAGATATTACCGATTAAAGCTAGGAATCAGGGAAGCAGCTTGATAGAGATTGGTGAAGTATTAAAAGATTTTCCTTTGTTTACTCTTGATATTGTATCTTTTGATTTATTGATAGGTACGCGTTTAAGAGAGAAAGATTATATTAAGGAAATTAAAGGATATGACAACCGCTTGTTGATACACGCATCACGAGCTTATCGAAGTTCGTCAATGAAAATACCAGGTAAGCCTGTTGCACCTCCTTATATTGGAGACTGGGATACAGGTATCTGCATAAAATTACTGTCAAAAAGACCGTTGGAGGCAGTTGCTGCAAATACCGGAGCTTATTTTTCTATCAGCAAGGAGTGTTTTCAAGGGAATCAGCCTGCTATTCGGAAATCTGTTGTCAAACGATGGCGGCTGGAAATAAGGGCGGAAGATGAAGAAAGATACATGAGGGGGGAACTGGTAGAACCCATACAACCTATTATTTTTTATATAGATCGTAATACACCGGAAAAGTACATCGACTGTATCATTGAAGCGGTGCGTGACTGGCGTCCGGCTTTCGAGAAAGCTGGATTTAAGAACGCCATTGATGCGCGGCTGGCTCCTACCGTTGAGGAAAATCCTGATTTTAGTATTTATGACAGTACTTATCCGTTCATCTCATGGAAGATATCAGGACAAAATAACGCTTATGGACCGACTCCATGCGAACCCCGGTCCGGTGAGATTATTGCTTGCCACATCGGTATTTTTTGCAGTGTCTTGAATTTGGAACAGAAATGGTATTTTGCTCAATGTGGAGCGAATGATCCGCAGGCATGGAATATAGAGCTGCCGGACTCTTTGCAATACGAACAGATAAAACAAGTGCTGACACATGAAGTGGGTCATACATTAGGATTGGAACATAACTTTCTGGGTAGTTCTCATTACTCCATCGATCAATTACGTGATAATGACTTTTTAAGTCAATATAGTATTGGTAGTTCCATTATGGATTATGTGAGGTGTAATTATGCTTTGCGTCCTCAAGATAAAGTTGATTTGAGAAACAGGAGGGTACGTGTCGGTGAATATGATAAGTGGGCTATTGAATGGGGCTATCGTATATTTCCGGGTAAAGATGCTTCTGAAAGAGAAAAGAACAGGAGCCTTTGGAATCAGGAAAAACAGAAAGATCCCTCATTACATTTTTCGGGCAGAATGGATGTAAGGGCTCAGGCAGAAGATTTGGGTAATGACCATGTTATGGTTAATACACAGGGAATAGAGAACTTGAAATATTTGTGTGAACATCCGGATGTCTGGAATGTGACGGATAAAACGTCTTTGCGTGTATTACAGGGGCGTTATGAAGCGGTATTGGAGCATTATAAACAGTGGGTACAGCACGTTTTGTCTCATTTGGGCGGGAAACGTCTTGCTGAGCCGGATGATGAGAATATTTACATACCCGAAAAAGCCGATTACAATAAGAAGGTTATGAGCTTTATACAGGCTTATATATTACAACCGCCTGTGTGGATGTTTGATGAAAAACTTACCGCTAAGTTAGAAATAAACGGTAGTCGGGAGTTCGATCGCTTTTATGAAGAGCTGATGTCGGAAATGATTCGTTCCCTCCGGGAAGTGGAAAGAACGGAGAATGTTTGTGAGGATATGTTGTCTGTAGATGAGTTTTTGGAAAGCATACATAAAGAATTATTTGCCGAATGGGCTGACAATATTCCTGTAAGTGACGCTAAGTATAAAGTGCAGCTGCTTTATGTGAGTAAACTTGTTAAATTGTTGGATAGATCAGAAAAGATAACTTCGTCGAGATTATTGGTTTCCATTATGCAGGCTTTGAATAGAATAAAGGAGGAAAGTCTTGATTATAGCCATAAGATTACGGATCCGGTTGCCAAAAAACGGGCAATGTTTCTTGTAGATAGTATTTTGTTTTAATGATGAAAAGTAAATAAAGAAATTCATGAAGAGAAGAAGATATGTGATTGGTATATTGTTGTGTGTCACAGCTTTGCTTCAGGCACAGGATTCCGTCAAGTCATTTGACGAGTTTTTTGTTGCCGGGATGGATAAGATCGACGGTGTGTTTCCTGTGTATGTAGCGGAAAAAGAAATCTATTTGGAAATACCCGAAAAATATATCGGGCGGGAAATTGAAGTCAGTGGACAGATAGACCGAGGGTTTGATTTGTTGAATCGTCCGGTTGACGGACTGGGAGTAGTGCGTATTATATCTCCGGATAAAGCTACAATTTGCTTTCAAAAACCGTTTTATACAGAGCGTATTTTAGATGAAAAAAGCACATATCACCAATCTTTCTCGTTGTCAAATATGCAACCTGCCGGTAAAAGTTATTCAGTGGTGGCCTATTCAAAAGAGCAGGGAGCTATTATTCGGATAACAGAGTATCTGATGACTGGCGATGACTGGTTCAGCTATAATGATAGTTTTATTCGTTCCTTGGTTCCGGAACTGTCGGAAATAATGAAAATACATCCTTTTAAGGAAGGTGTGTCGTTTACGGTCAGGCGCTATCATGGAGTTGAAGCGGAAAGATATATGCTGTCCAGTTCTGCCGTTCTATTGCCTGAAGGTAGTATGCCTTTGGAAGTCACTTGTGCAGTACGCTTGCTACCTCTGAAAAAAGATCAGATCCGCCTGGCAGATTACAGAATACCCTACCGGACATTGAGTTTCAAAGATTACTCGCAAAATCCTTATTGTATGGTAGAAGATTCATTGATTCTTCGTTGGGATATGTCACAACCGCTTACTTTCTATGTAGATACCCTTTTTCCGAAGGAATATTTCCAGGCAGTAAAGGAAGGAGTGGAAGCATGGAATACCGCCTTCCATAAAGCAGGTATTCATGATGCTTTACAAGTAAGGTATGCAGACCGAAAGATAATTCCGGCGGAACAACGTGCTTTTATATCTTATGATTTAAGAATACCGGGGATCAAAAGTGACTTTATCTGTCATCCTCGTACCGGAGAAATACTTTCATGTCGTCTGAATATCGGACATGGATTCCTAAAAGGAAAATTAGACGACTATCTGTTAAGTTGCGGTGCCTCGGATTCGCGTATTCTGGCTGACCGTTATTCTAAAGAAGTGGAAAAAGAATTGTTGCAAAATGAAATAACGGAAGAAATTGGATATCTTTTAGGTTTGCGCAGAAGTTTATCGAAAAGTTCGTGTGGAAAGACTTTAAAAGTTGGAGATGATGATTGCCGTACTATTTATTTTGGTTATCATCCTTTCAAAGGAGACCAAAATTGTTATGATGAACGGGAGAAGCTCCGCCAATGGATAGAGCATAATTTACCAGATCACATTCGTTTATTCCAACCATCAGGGAAGGAGAATTCTAATTCTTCATTTCCAGAAGATTATACGGTCAAAATATCGGATTTACAGACTGTAGTGAGTCGGTTGGACAAGATTGTGTATAAGGGGAAGAAATACGATAAAGGGAGTTCGCTCACTGATATATACAGAAAGGCTATTCGTCTGTATGGGAGTTATCTGATGGAAATAGCAAAGGTGGTGGGTAGTTCTCAACCGGCAGATGCGCAGCGTCAGGCAATGCTTGATTTGGACAACTATTTATTTCATTCTGTTAAAAAGATGGAATGTACCTATGTAAAAGAGAATTTGTTGGAAACAAGAAACAATCTTCTGTATCCGGAACTGGCGAAGTTGTTCAAACAATTGTTGAGTGTAAAGACAATTTCAGCTCTTCGATTGCAGGCGTTGCAGAGTGACCGGAAGGGGTATGACGATATTGATTTTTTCCGGGATCTTTATAAAGGATTGTTTAATGGTTTTGATCCGCAGTCTGCCGTTAGTTATGAACAGATGGATATTCAGCTGATATGTTTGGAAGCGTGGCTGGATATTATGCAGGAAGCTACTGAACATAATAGTATAAAGAAACGTTTAACGAACGAATTGCATAGTCTGCACGATAGACTGGAGGAGCTTAGCACGACACATTCCCAAAGGGAAGTACGTGATATGTATATTCTGCTTTTGAGAAGAATGGATCAATATTTCCGTGTGGTTTCTTGAGTGGCGTTAGAGTAATAATTTGTTTGGGATGATGAAAAAATGGTCGTACAGATAGAATAACCTATAAGTTTTGGGTTATCTTTGCTATGATTTATGAATAAATAATTAGAATAAGATGACTATTATTTTTCCTTCACCCATCTTCGGCCCTATTCATTCCCGCCGTTTGGGCGTTTCTTTGGGAATCAATTTATTGCCGGACGACGGTAAGGTTTGTTCATTCGACTGCATTTATTGTGAGTGTGGTTTCAATGCCGAACATCGTACGAAGAAACTTCTTCCTACCCGTGAAGAAGTCCGCACGGCTCTCGAAGAGAAACTGAAAGACATGCAGGCAAACGGCCCTGCTCCCGATGTACTGACATTTGCCGGAAACGGTGAACCGACTGCGCATCCCCATTTCCCGGAAATCATAGAAGATACACTTGCGCTTCGCGACAAGTATTTCCCAAAAGCGAAAGTAAGCGTATTGAGTAACTCTACATTTATTGATCGCCCTGCTGTATTCGAAGCACTGAACAAGATAGATAATAATATCCTGAAACTGGATACGGTGGATGAAGAATACATTCATCTGTTGGACCGTCCTAACGGAAAATATTCTGTTAAGAAGATCATCGAAAGAATGAAAGAGTTCAAAGGAAACTGCATCGTACAGACGATGTTTCTGAAAGGAGGTTATCAGGGAAAAGACATGGATAATACATCCGACAAGTATGTGCTCCCCTGGATAGAAGCAGTGAAAGAAATCGCTCCCCGTCAAGTGATGATATATACGATTGACCGGGAGACTCCCGACCACGATTTGCAAAAGGCTACGCATGAAGAGTTAGACCGTATTGTGGCTTTATTGGAAAAGGAAGGTATTCCGGCAACAGCTTCTTATTAAAATATAATTTAAACAGGGATATATTTCTTCTTGATAATACGTAAGAAAATTAATATAAGAGGGCGAACTAATAGAATTCAGAAGTTTTATACTTCCTATTCTATTGCTCGCCTTTTTATTGGCTTCATGAGCTGTTTCAGCCTATTCTGACAAGGGTATATTCTCACTGCGATGAGAAAAAATTCTCATTGCAGTGAGAGTTTTTTCTCATTATAATGAGTATTTTTTCTCATCGCAGTGAGAATGCTTGAGAATGTGTACTTCCCTGATAATGTTTCCTTTCTTCACATAATCTTTCGGCAATATCCCGAACTGCTTCTGAAAGCAACGGGCAAAGTACGAAGGATTATTGAATCCTACAATGAAACAAACCTCATTGATCCGGTATTTACGCCAAGTGTTATCTGCAAAACGTTCTTTATAAAGAACACTCTTTTCAGATTAAAGGACTTGTTTACCTAACTATGTTTCGGTAAAATGATTATTTACAGGAAACATAATTAGGTAAACAAAATAAAGTTCTTATATTTGCATGAATTGAAGGTTATTAAAAAACTGATTTTGGTATGGAAAAGACCCTGATACGCCAGAATGCCCAATGGAATGGCAAAATGTTTGATCACTTGTGTCCGAGAGACATCATGGACAATCTTTTGAAAAAGAAAACGATGCGTCATGTTCAGATACTGACCGGTGTACGTCGTTGTGGCAAATCTACTGTCTTCAAACTATTAATTAATGACCTGTTGCAATCAGGAGTGAGCGGTAAGTCGATTCTTGTACTTAATTTGGATGATCCGCAGTTCATTCCATTTTGGGATGATTCCTCCAAATTATTCGGCGTGATTGAAAATGCAGAACGTCTGACGGGAGAGAAAGTGAAATTCCTGTTTTTGGATGAAGTACAACATTTATGTGATTGGGAGATATTCATAAAGAGTGCTTATGACACTGAGATATTTGAAAAGATATATATTACGGGGTCTAACTCGCAATTGTTACAGAACCGTTTTTCCGCCTTGTTGTCCGGTCGTTATTTCGAGAATGAAGTGCGTCCGTTTTCTGTTCGGGAAGTTTTTCGTTCGCAAGGAATAACGACTTTGCTTGATTGTTATACCCAAACACCGAAAGTTCTGCGTATCATGGACAATGTCCTTTCTACAGGTTGTTTTCCTGAAATCGTATTGGGTGATGCTGATGAGGACATCAAACAGGAATTATTGAAAAGCTATTTCGAATCCATTGTGCAGAAGGATTGCATCGTTTATAGTGGCATACGTGACACCCATTTGTTCTTTCGTCTGGTCAGTTACTTGATGCAGAATATGGGGAGTCGTTTTTCTATACCGGCTGTGGGTAAGGCACTGAAAAGCAATGAAAATACAGTTGCGTCCTATCTCAACTTTTTGTGTGACAGTTATATTTGCGTCGATGTACGTAACTTTTCTTATTCTTTGAAAGAGACTTCCCGTTCCCAGCATAAGTGTTATTTCATTGACAATGGCTTGGTTTCAGCCAATGTCTTTCGTTATTCTCCGCAAAGTGGTAGTGCCTTGGAGAATCTTGTTTATAATGAGCTGAGAAATAAAGGGTATATGAATATTTCATTCGACAATAGTAAGACGGAATGTGATTTTTTGGCGTATAAAAACGGGAAAGCTTATGGCTTTCAGGTTTGCTATGAACTGAATGACATGAACCTGAAACGTGAACTGTACGGATTCGAACTGGAAAATGTGATGCTCGAAAAGAAGACCCTGCTTACTTACAACCAGAAGGAAACTTATGGGGATATTGAAGTTGTTCCCTTTTGGGAATGGGTTATGTCACCACCTTTCACATAATCTTTCGGCAATATCCCGAACTGCTTCTGAAAGCAACGGGCAAAGTACGAAGGATTATTGAATCCTACAATGAAACAAACCTCATTGATCCGGTATTCTCCTTCACGCAGCAGTTCTCCGGCTGTTTTGAGCCGTATCAACCGGATATAATCATTGGGTGGCATTCCGGTCAGCCCTTTCAATTTGCGCTGTAAGTTGGAACGGCTGATAGCCATCTCCTCTGCCATCTTATCGATGGTAAATTCTTCATTGGTGAAATTGCGGGTAATGATTTCATTGATCGTGTTCAGCCATTTCACGTCTGTTTTGTTCATTAATGTCTGGTCGTATGACATATTCGGAACAGTTGTAAAGTGGTTGAACAGCATGCGCCGGTTTTCCAGCAGATTATTGATGGTGGCTTTCATGTGACTTAGCGAGAAAGGCTTTTCTATATAAGCGTCCGCGCCATAGTCAAGACCCGCAATTTTTGAATCGATGCTGTCGAGTGCCGAAAGCAGGATAAACGGGATATGGCAAAGCATATTGTCGGAACGGATGGACTTTAATAATTCGAATCCGTCCATGTGAGGCATGACGATGTCGCTGATAATAAGATCTACTGTTGTTGTCTCCAGACATTCCAAGGCTTCCTTGCCATTGGCGGCTGTATGGATGGTATAGGTATTTCCCAGATTCTTAGCCAGAAACTCCAGCATATCCGTCGTGTCTTCCACTACCAGAAGAGAGTAACCGGCGGGTTCGCCTTCTTCTTCCAAAGCGGGAACCTTGTCGGGCATGGAAGTAATGGAGGGGCTGACAGAGATGCTTTTCTCCAAATACGGAATTTCCACACATACCTCGCACCCTTCCGTATAGCTGGGATTGATATAAACCTTTCCTTTATGCTTTTCCACCAACAATTTGACGAGACTCAATCCGATTCCTACTCCCGAACCGTTGTTTCCTGTGTTTCCCACTTGATAAAACGGTTCGAAAACCTTGCTGCATTCCTCTTGCGGAATACCCGGACCGTCGTCGCGTACACACAAGGAGAGCGTACGCCCTTCTGCAGACAGATGTTCGTCCAAAATCACCATAATGCGGGTGCGGGCATATTTCATGGCATTCGTCAGCAGGTTGCTGACAATTTTAGTCAGCGCCTCCTGGTCTACATTATATTGCAGATGTTCTTTCGGCAGGGAGACACTGAAAGAGATTCCGGTCAGGGAGATGGCACGGAAACGGTCGATGATGTCCTCTATCATCCGGTTGATATCCACTTCATGGAATGAAAGCGTATAACCTTCCTTGTCCACTTTTCGGAAGTCGAGCAATTGTTTGATAAGCTCCATCAGCCGGTTGGTATTCTTTTGTATCACAGACAGGTTGCTTTCCACTTCACTGTTCCATTCATGTGTTTCCAAAATCGCTTCCAGCGGAGCTTTGATAAGACTAACCGGAGTCTTGATTTCATGTGCCACTTGGGTGAAGAATGTAATTTTCGACTGGAACAATTCCTGATTCTTGATTTGTTCCATCTCTTTCATCTTTCTTGCTTTCACAGCCTGCTGTTTACGCAAATAAAGCTGTATCAGGAAATATGCGAGGCCACACGCTATTAGTAAATAGAAAATCTTGGCATAAATGGTCTTCCAGGGTGGAGGAAGAATTTCAATATGCAGGCAACAGTCGTCATTGCTCCAATATTCATCGTTGTTACTGGCTTTCACACGGAAAGTATATTCACCTGGAGGCAGGTTGAGAAAAGATACGTTATGTTTATCCGTATATATCCATTCTTTGTGAATACCGTCCAGTTTGTAGGCATATAAATTCTTGCTGGGAGCCACATAACTAAGACTTTCGAATGCGATGTCGAACGATACTACCTGATAAGGAATCGTTACTTGTCCGCTAAGAGCAGGTATACGCTTGCTAAGGCTTACTTTGTCGTCGGGGCTGTGCATATATACCGCCGAGATAGACGCCGTAGGTCTTACCTTATTAATCGATAATTTGAACGGATAGAAACTATTGAACCCGTTCACTCCACCGAAATAGAATTTCCCGTCACTGGCTTGCAGGGAAGAGCGGAAATTGAACTGGTTGCTTTGTAATCCGTCCTCGATGGTATAGAGCTGTGCCCGTTTGTTCTGCGGCTCATACCGGATCAGTCCCCTATTGGAAGAAAGCCAATAGTTACCCGATTGGTCGTCCAGTATGCCATAGATGATATTGTTTGGCAGATTCTCTTTGGTAGAGAAGTTTTCAAAACGGTCCTCCTGATAGTGATAACGGCAGATACCACCGCCTTCGGTACAGAACCATAGATGCTGCTTATGATCGATATACACACGGATTACCCAGTTGCTACAAGGAGAATCAGGATTTACTGGGTCGTTGCGATAGTTGTGCAATTTACCGGTTTGGCGGTTGTAACGCCAAATGCCGTCCCTTTTGCTTGCCAGCCACATGTCCCCATGTTGGTCTTCAACCATATCGTAGATAAAGATATGGCTTAAAGGTTCCAATGTCCGGAAAGAGTCACTTTCCGGGTCATACCGGCAGAATCCGGAAAGCGTTCCCAGATAAATGCTGCCATCCTTCGTTTGATAAATGGAGTAGATATGATCGTTAGGAATTGAATGTGGGTTTGCGCGGTTATGGCGATAGTTTTTCATTTTTCCCGTTTGAATATCCAGGATATATAATCCACGGGAGAAACTGCCAATCCACAATTTCCCTTCATTGTACAACAGTGCATGGATATTGTGATAACCGATATTAGGGTTATTGCTTCTCAACAGATGGTTTTTAAACTTCTTCGTGCGGGGATCAAAGAGGTTCAGTCCCCCGTCTTCGGTGGCAATCCAAATGTTGCCGTTGGGATCTTCGCAGAATTGGCTGATTACATTTCCCGAAAGAGAATTTTCCGTACCATTGGGATAATACCACTCGATATCCTTATGCTTGGGAGACAGGTAACTCACTCCACTGAAATAAGTCCCGATCCAAATTCCCCCCTCCCTATCTTGATAACAGGCATAGATACTTTCTTTATTTTGTTCGTCGTCGGTAGGCAGACATTCTCCTGTCGTGGTGTTGAATGTATAAAGTCCGTCGTCGGAGCCGAGATAGAAAGAGTTGGCCGTCCGTTGAAACAAGGTGCGGATGCGTGGAATGGTAAGCGTGTCCCCTTCTCCGAAATAATAGCGGAATTGTCCCGTTTCCTTATTGAACCGTGCCAGTCCTCCGTACCATGTGCCCGCCCATAATACTCCCTGCGAACTTTCCATCAAAGAGATAATCTCGTTGCAGGCAGGACGTCCGAAAGAAGTGTCCTCGGATATATACCCTGTGAAGTTGTCCGTGCGTTGGTTGTATTTCGCCAAACCATTCCGGGTACCTATCCAGATAGTTCCGAACGAGTCGTTGTAGATCACCCACACGTGATTGTCCGGCAATGAATGGGGATCGGAAAGAGAATGTAGATACTGCTTCAACGTACCTTTTTTCTCGTTGTAGACAAACAGTCCGTTGGTTGTTCCGATCCATAACTGCCTGTCATTGTCGTATGCCATTCCGAAGACACTGTTGACTGTCACTCCGTCTTCCGTCTGTGTATCGAATACGGAGAATTTCTCCTCCCGCGAATCGAATAAATACAGTTTTTCCGTACTGGCCACCCAAATCTGATTGTTATCCTGATGGCGGCAGATCGTTACTATATTCATATAACTGTTTCCACCGTTTTCTGACGAATGTCCGTAGTTGGTGAACTCGATACCGTTGAAACGATTCAATCCATCCTGTGTTGCAAACCACATATATCCGATGCTATCCTGAAGGATGCTTCGGACACAATTGCCCGATAACCCCGATCTAACGTCATATTTCTTGTAGATATTGGCGAAGACCAGGGAAACCGATGCTAGCAGTATACATATAGATAAGATGGATCGTTTCATAATTTCCTTTCTTTGTATCTCCTTTGTAGAAGCCTTTATTTCACATCATCCCACGTATCTGTGCGGAATGGGAAAGCACTCAATCCGAAAGTATTCCGCAGCGTGATATTTCCCACATAATTACGGAAAGCATAGCGCACGGCAATCGGTTGGGCTACCTCTTCACTCCACACTTCTACTGTGTTGGTACGTCCTACAATCTTTGCTTTCGCCGGATAGAACTTCTTGTCCGCTCCCGCAATCTCAAATCCTTCCAGTTCGGAGAAAGTAGGGAACAACCCCGCAGGTGCATTATCAAATGTCACTATGGCCTTTTTGTCCGCATAGTCCACTTTGGTCATCGTCGGACCGTTGGATGGCAATCGGCGAATACCGTATGTTTTAGTCAGTGCAAGCGTAGCCAACCGAAGCCCTACTACATCCTTCTGTGGCGGATGGATACAGAATTCATCACCAATATCCGTAGTAGGCACCATGCCCGAATTAGGAATTGTTTTCAGTGCTTCCATCTGTGCTTCCCGCAATAGAGCGGCCCCTGTATCACGGCTGTCCTTATATTTATGAGGAGCAATCTGCACATAATAGAAAGGCATATCGGGAGCCTCCCATACATTTCTCCATAGCTGCACCATAGCAGTCATCATCGGAGCATAGAATTGATAGTTGGATATATTCGATTCTCCCTGATACCAAAGGAAACCGCGTGCCGTGAAGTTCTTAACAGGCCATAACATCGAGTTGTACAGACATTCCAAACGCTGGTGCACCCCTCTTTTAGGATTTTTGGCAGCTTCAATGTTCATACCTTCCACGGTTTTCAATGTCGGTTCATCCATCCATGCTTCAATCGCCGAACCTCCCCAACTGTTGATAACCAGTCCTACCGGGAGATGGAGACTTTCAGTCAGTTGGCGGGCAAAGAAATAGGCGGCGGCACTGCAATCAATGCTCGTTTCGGGTGACGATACTTCCCATTTTCTTTTCTCGAAATCCGTGCGGCGTTCTGTATCATTGGTTCTCGGTACGGTAATAAAACGAATACGGTCGCGATAATTTCCCGAGTTCAGCAGCGTTTCAAGTGAGTGGTCAATGGGTTGTGCTGCATTTCCCATCATACGCATTTCCATGTTCGACTGTCCGGAGCAGATCCACACCTCCCCTATCAGTATATCCGAGAGAGTGACCGGAGTGCCGTCACTGATCGTAATAGAATAAGGAGTATATCCTCCTTCGGGAGTGTCTACTTTTACCAGCCAGGCCCCGTCTTTATCCGTAGATGCCTGATAAGTCCGGTTGTTCCACGAAGTGGTGACAGTTACTTTTTTGCCGTCCGCCCAACCCCATAACTTAACGGAGCTGTTCTGTTGAAGTACCATGTGATCTCCCATCATTGCAGGAAGTTTTACTTTGCCTTGTGCAATCGGCAGGAATAAAAGTGATAAAATAAGAAGTAGAAAATGTTTTTTCATACTGTTTTTATTAGATATTCGACGAATAGTTATTAGGTATCGGGCAAAAATACAACCTATTTTTAAATATGGAATAAAATTATCTAGTCATTTTCTGATAAAAACTAGTCGAATTCTTAAAAGATTGTTTTTCCTTTCCATTCTCCTCCGAATTTTATTAATTAGTGGCATCAATCGCCTAAACAGTATTATTAGATTGGCTAAATATCCCATTTCTTTGCAGGGTGAGTATTTAACAACCTAATTGTTTCATTAAATCTAATAAAATGAAAAAGAAGCATTATCTATTATTTTTATTGGCTTTGCTCTTTTTACTGACAGATGTGGTGTGGGCACAAACATCTGCCACGGTAAGTGGAGTAGTGATCGATGAGAATGGAGAAACCCTGCCGGGTGTTTCCGTCGTCGAAGTAGGTACAACAAACGGTGTCCTGACAGACCTGAACGGACACTACACCTTAAAAACAACTTCTGCCAAACCTTCCGTTTCTTTCAGTTACATTGGTTATCAGACCACCACGCTTCTCCTGAACGGGCGTACGAAACTTGATGTACAGATGAAAGTGGAAACGAAAGTGCTGGATGAAGTAGTGGTAGTGGGCTACGGTGTACAGAAGAAAGTGAACCTGACCGGTTCTGTGACTTCCATCAACTTTGCCGACCAGACGGAAGGACGACCCATCATGAGTGTTTCTTCCGCCCTTTCGGGACTTGCCGCCGGTATGAACGTCACGCAGGCTTCGGGACAACCCGGTTCGGACGGTGCCACCATCCGCGTCCGCGGTAACGGTACGTTCAATACCAACTCCCCATTGGTCCTGGTGGACGGTATCGAATGGAGCATGGACAATGTGAACCCCAACGACATCGAAAGCATCTCCGTACTGAAAGACGCTGCCTCCACAGCTATTTATGGTACGCGAGCCGCCAACGGAGTCATCCTTATCACCACCAAAAACGGGAAAGGCAAACCGCAAATCTCCTATTCTTATTCGGGAGTTGTGCAGATGCCTTACAATAACCTCTCTTTCGTGAGCGACTATGCCCGCTATATGGGACTGGTGAACGAGGCTTGCGACAATGTGAATACCAAAGGCATCTTCTCGCAGGAAAGCATTGACCGCTGGAGGGCTGCTTCTGCCGATCCGAACGGGTTGAACGAGCACGGAGTACCCAATTACGTGGCTTATCCCAACACCGATTGGTTCGACGAAGTATTCGACACCGGATATTCGCAAGAGCACAACCTGTCTGTCTCCGGCAGTTCGGAGAAAGTGAAATACATGCTTTCATTGGGCTATCTTGACAATCAGGGAGTCATGAACCGCTGGAACCTCGACTCAAGTACGCAGAAAATCAATTTCCGTACCAACCTGGAAGCCAAGATAGTGAAATGGATGACTGTCGGCACCCGTCTCTACGGACAAAAGCAAGATTACGGGATGGCTAATATCAGCAACGGATTCAAGTATCTCTATCAGACCACTCCGGGTGTATACCCCGGCGAACCGAACTACTGGGGACGTGCCGCACTGGCCAGCGAAGAATCTTCCAATGCCAATAATATCTTCGGTCAGATGACAGGAGCCACCGGTTTCAATACCGTCTGGCGTCTCAACGCATCAGTCTACGGAATTATCACTCCCTATAAAGGGCTCAACATTGAAGGTACATTCAACTATTCGCCGACATTCACCGACAAGTCTTCTTATAGCCGCCAAAATGGTTATTGGGACTACGTCACCGACCAGCGTGTCAGTGAAAGCGCGTTGGAGAACGCTTCCATCACCAATACGAGTGCACGCACCTGGCGTCAGAGTGCCGAAATACTGGTACGCTACAATACAACCATCAAGAAAGACCACGACCTGGGCGCACTGCTCGGATATTCCGCACAGGAATATTACAGCAAGAGCTTTGCCGTTTCCCGTAAAGGCGCTACGGACTGGACGCTGAACGAATTAAGCACTTACGAGACGCTCGTCAGCTCTTCCAGCTCGGCACCCGCCAAATGGGGATTGCTCTCTTATTTCGGCCGTGTCAACTACGGATATAAAGGACGTTATCTCTTTGAAGCCAACCTTCGTGCCGATGCCTCCTCCCGTTTCGGTGTGAACCAGCGTTGGGGATATTTCCCCTCGTTCTCCGGCGGATGGCGTATCTCAGAAGAATCATTCATGCAAGGCGCATCGGACTATCTCTCTAACCTGAAACTCCGTGTTTCCTGGGGAAAGACAGGTAACAACTCTACGGGCAACTACGACTGGCAGGCAAACTACGCCACAGGCAATGTCGTAATCGACGGTGAAGGAACCAAAGGACTGGTACGCAAGAAACTAAGCAACGACAAGCTGCATTGGGAAAGTACCGCTACCACCGACATCGGACTTGATTTCGGCTTCTTCAACCACCGCCTGACGGGTGAGATAGACTATTATAATAAGTATACTTCGGACATTCTCTACCATCCCGAACTCTATCTTTCGATGGGTGTCGTAGGCTCTGCTCCCGAGAATCTGGGTGAAGTGCGCAACCGTGGTGTTGAATTTACCCTCAACTGGAACGACCGCATCGGAAAAGATTTCGAATACCGGGTGGGTATGAACTTCTCTTTCAACGCCAATAAAGTAATGAAGTTCAAAGGCGAACTCCAGAAATACTGGACGTATGATGCGCAGGGAAACAAAGTCAGCTATGTCAATAACTTCAGTGATGTGTCTGAATCCGGTTTCGGAGGTTATATCTGTGAAGGCCGCCAACTGGGGGAAACCTATATGTATAAGGTGTACAGAGGTTCCGGCGAAGGCTATACCGGAGGTGCGGTGGATATCCATGCGGGACCGAAGGACGGAATGATACGTACGAAAGAAGATATGGTATGGGTGCAGGCTATGATTGACTCCGGTTATTCGTTCGGAGGAATGAAGACGGTTGCCAAAGACCAGCTTTGGTATGGTGACATACTCTATGCCGACAGCAACGGTGATATGAACTACGGCGATACCAACGACCGGGATTTCTCCGGACACACCAGTGTCCCCAAATTCAACCTGGGTTTCAACTGTGCCTTCTCTTACAAGAACATTGATTTCTCCATGTTATGGTCGGGAGCTTTCGGGCATTACCTCAACTGGAATACGGATTACTACAACTCGACACTGGTCAGCCACGGATATGGCATTATCGAGCATATCGCCGATAACCATTACTTCTTCGATCCTTCCAACCCGGACGATCCGCGTACCAACCAGTCGGGCAAATATCCCCGCCTGACATACGGTACTACCTATAATAACAGAATCCAGAGCAACTGGAACGAATATAAGGGCGACTACTTCAAGTTGAAGAATATCCAGATCGGCTATACGTTGCCGCAACGGATTTCCAGCAAGTTCTTTGTTAATAAGCTCCGTGCTTTCGTGTCGATGGACAATATCCTGACGATCACCAGTTATCCGGGACTCGATCCGGAAATAGGAACTGCTATCGGTTATCCGTTGATGCGTCAGATCTCTTTTGGCGGACAGATTACCTTTTAATGATGTAGAACTAAAAAAACAGAATCTGATATGAAAAAGATATTAATGATTTTAACGATGGCGCTGGCGGCTACCTCCTGCATGGATATTCTCGATGTGGCTCCGGAAGACCAGATTGCAAGTGAAAACATGTGGACCACGGAAGAGCTTGCCGACAAGGGAATGGCAGGACTCTACTTCCCGTTCTATGCCACTCAACTCTCCTCTACTCAGCTTCGCCGTGCCGACGGACTGAACCGTCAGGGAATCGAAGCTATGAGCTTTGCAACCGATTATTATTCCAACAACTATCCGGTGGAACTGCTTTCGCTGGCCACCAAACCTGCCAATGACTTTCAGGTGTGGTATGAATGGAAGTTCTGTTACACCATCATCCATGCGTGTAACGATGCGATTTCCAATCTGCATAAAGCGGATATGAGCGCAAATAAACTGGCGCGTTACCAATGCGAAGCCCGTTTCCTCCGTGCCTGGGCGTACAATCGTCTGAATATGCTTTATCAGGGTGTTCCCGTTTATCTGGAACCCATCAATAATGAAGACTGTACCCGTGGCCAATCTTCGGTGGATGAGGTATGGCAAGTGATTCTGGATGATTTGACGTATTGCATCAACAATCCCGACTTCCCCAATAACACGCTGAATGAAAACTACGGCCGTCCTTCTAAAGGTGCCGCTTATGCCCTGCGTGGTATGGTATATATGTGGAAGAAGCAATACAAGGAAGCGGGCAACGATTTCAAAGAAGTGGAAACGTGTGGTTATGGTTTGTGGACAGGCGAATATGCCGATTTCTTCAAATATGAAAACGAGAAAGACAAAGAAATGATCTTCTCGCTCCAGTTCAGCGAAGAAACCGGTTATTGTGATAACATTCAGCAAATGACTGGCGCCCGCGATACGTATGATGGCTGGACGGAAATAAAACCTTCCGCAGACTTTGTAGATTACTATAAGAACGCAGACGGATCGGACTTCAAATGGTCGGAAGTAGACGGCCTGCAAGACTGGGACTTGCTGACTCCAAAACAGCGTGAAATCTTTTTCTGCCGTGACGGATTGGAATCTATGTCCTCACAAAAAAATGCCCTTATCAAACGGGTTGGCGAAGATATTTATCAGAAATATTACCTGAACAGCGGTAATGAAGCCCGTATTAAAAAGGCGTATGACAGTCGTGACCCGCGTCTGCAACAGACCGTCGTCACTCCTTATGTGCCGGTGGACTGTTACAAGCCTAATTATGCAGGAGATGCTAACCAGATCGGTAAACAACTCCGTTGGCCGTTGAAGGAACAGGGAACGAATGGCGGAGACTTCTGGCTCGATAAACGTACTTCTGCTTTCTACTGCTATCGCAAGTACAATGAGTTTGAGAAAGGCCGTTTGATTAGCCGGAGCCGTTGCCATACCGACTGGCCGTTGATTCGCTATACCGATGTACTGTTGCAGTATGCCGAAGCATTGGCGCAGACCGATCAGTTGGGAGAAGCCATCCGTTTGGTGAATAAAGTACGTACCCGTGCCCACATGCCCGCACTGACAGAGGGCGGAAGCGGTCCGTGCGCAGTGAACGGAAAAGAAGACATGCTCGAAAGGATACGTTACGAACGTCGCGTGGAATTCTGTCTGGAAGGAATCAACTTCTTCGATGAAGTACGTTGGGGAACCTACAAAGAAACCAAATTCCAGGGAAAAGACGTCAATGGCGGCAAGTCCTGGTGGGGCGAACTGGCAGAGTATAACTGGTATTACACCGATTACATGTGGCCGTGGACTGCTCCTATCGTTGAAACGCAAAAGAACCCGAACCTGACTAAACGAAGCGGTTGGGCGTATTAATCATAAAGATTTGAATAAGGATGAAGAAAATACTTTTACTATTACTCATTTTTGTATCCGGTTGCACGGGTGTAGTTGCGCAACAGTTTGATTATGGCAAGATAGCGCCTCATCCCCGGTTGTTATTGCCGGCGGGAGGAGAAGAAGCCATCAGGAAAGCCATTGCGGAGTATCCCCCGTTGGCCACTGTTCACCAGCGGATCATGGAACTTTGCGACCGGACACTTACGGAACCACCTGTGGAACGTATCAAAGAGGGCAAACGCCTGCTGGCGATTTCGCGCATCGCATTGAAGCGTATCTACTACCTGTCCTACGCTTACCGTATAACGGGAGAACGGAAATACGCTCTCCGTGCGGAACAGGAGATGCTAGCCGTCAGTCGTTTCACCGACTGGAACCCCACTCATTTCCTAGATGTGGGTGAGATGGTAATGGCATTGGCTATCGGTTATGACTGGCTGTATGACTCTTTGCAGTCCGACACTCGCCGGGTGGTGCGCGAAGCAATCATCGCGAAAGGCTTCGACGCGGCAAAGAACACCCGTCATGCCTGGTTCTATACAGCCAAGAACAACTGGAATTCCGTATGTAATAGTGGATTGGCGTATGGCGCGCTGGCTCTTTTTGAAGAGATTCCGGAAGTATCGAAAGGCATCATTGAGAAATGTATGGAGACAAATCCGAAAGCGATGGTAGGTTATGGTCCCGACGGAGGTTATCCCGAAGGGTTCGGATATTGGGGGTACGGGACAAGTTTTCAGGTAATGCTCATTGCTGCGCTCGAAAGTGCTTTCGGCACAGACAATGGGCTCTCCCAAGCCCCCGGTTTCATGGAGTCTGCCCGTTTCATGCAGTATATGACGGCTCCGGGTGGAGACTGTTTCTGTTTCTCGGATTCTCCGGTAGAGGCGGAGTGCAACATGATGATGTTTTGGTTTGCAGGCAAAGCGAAAGACCTTTCCCTGTTGTGGATTGAACGTCAGTATCTCGACCGGCCGGATATGCCGTTTGCCGAAGACCGTTTACTGCCCAGCCTGATGGTGTTCTGTTCGCAGCTCGATTTGAAGCATATCGGCAAGCCGAAGAAAAACTTTTGGTTCAGTCGAGGAGATACGCCTGTGTTTATCTACCGTGGCGGATGGGACAGCAAGGAAGATACCTATCTGGGAGTGAAAGGCGGTTCGCCTTCTACCTCTCATGCGCACATGGATGCCGGTTCGTTTATCTTCGAGAGAGACGGGGTGCGTTGGGCGATGGACTTGGGTATGCAGAGTTACATTACGCTCGAAAGTAAGGGAGTAGACCTGTGGAATATGTCGCAGAACGGACAACGCTGGGAAGTATTCCGGCTAAGCAATATCGCTCACAACACCCTGACGATTAACGGCGAACGCCATTTGGTAAAGAGTAATGCTCCGATCACCCGTACTTTCGAGTCGAAGAAACAGAAAGGGGCGGAAGTAGACCTGTCGAGTGTGTTTGCCAACAGCGTGAAGAAAGTCGTCCGCACCGTGATATTGGATCAGAAAGACCATCTGGAAGTAACCGACCGGTTGGAGACGGGGGACAAGGAAGCTGCCGTATCCTGGATCATGGTCACTCCGGCGGAAGCCAAAATAACGGGCAAGAACCGGATGGAATTAACCAAAGACGGACAACGGATGCTATTGACGGTAGATGCCGATACGGAAGTAGAAATGAAAACCTGGTCGAACGTGCCCCCGCATGAATATGATTTCCGCAATCCGGGAACCATCCGCGTGGGTTTTGAGACGGTGATTCCTGCCAATCGTGCCTCGCAACTGAAAGTACGACTTATTCCTTTGAAGTAGTAATACAAATAAATTCATTGAACCATGAAAACGATTCTTTTTAAAACAATCATCATAGCTTTCTTTGTAGGAACAGCCGTTAGTTGTTCCGATGAAGATGAGAACAGATTCCGTCCGGGATCTACCCATGAGAAACCGAATCCCACGGAGCCGGAGGGCGGACTGGATTATTCCAAACTGACTGCGGACAATCATCCCCGCCTGTTGATGAACGCCGAGGCCTTCACTGCGTTGAAAGCCAAAGTGGATGCCAATTCGAGTGCCAATCTGACCTTGCTCCATAATACCATTATGAGTGTATGCAACAGTAAAGGGATGAACGCCACGGCACTGACTTATAAATTGGATGCCAGCAACAAACGTATCCTCGATGTGTCCCGCGACGCGTTACTGCGTATTTTCACCTGTGCTTATGCCTACCGGATGACCGGCGATGCCAAATACCTGACTAAAGCGGAAACGGATATGAACGCTGTCTGCAACTTTCCCGACTGGAACTCGAAACGCCACTTTCTCGATGTGGGCGAAATGGCTACAGCTGTTGCATTCGGCTACGACTGGCTTTACAACGAACTAAGTGCAGCCACCCGTACGAAAGCGGCCAACGCACTGTTGAAGTTTGCCTTCCAACAGGCACAAGATAAGAACTGGAACCTCAACTTCTACGAAGCCACCAACAACTGGAACCAGGTTTGTAATGGCGGACTGGTTTGTGCGGCACTGGCTTCCTATGAAAACAATCCTTCCGAAGCAAAGGACATGATTGAAAAGGCGTTAGAATCCAACAAACCTGCATTGGAAGTGATGTATTCTCCCGACGGCAACTATCCGGAGGGCAGCGGTTACTGGTGTTACGGCACGCTCTATCAGGTATTGATGCTTGCCGCCCTCAACAGTACGCTTGGCACGGATAACGGGCTTTCCGATACACCGGGATTCTCCAAGACGGCAGAGTATATGCTGTATATGACAGGCCTGAACAGTAAGTTCTTTAATTATTCTGATTGTGCCCCCTCTTCTACCGCGGCATTGGCTTCGTGGTGGTTTGCCGATAAATACAGTAATCCGTCCTTATTATATAATGAGCTGAAAATGCTGAAGAACGGCGAATACGCTTCTTGTGCCGAAAACCGCCTGTTGCCGATGATTATGGCGTTTGCCAATAATCTGAATCTGGACGCAATCTCCGCTCCTTCCAATAAACTATGGAGTGGAAAAGGGGAAACGCCCGTGGTGATGGTACATACCGACTGGACATACACCGATACGGACAAATATCTCGGAATCAAAGGCGGCAAGGCAGGTTCGAGCCACGGACACATGGATGCCGGTTCGTTTGTATACGACGCGTATGGAGTACGCTGGTCGATGGATTTCGGTCTGCAAAGTTATACAACGCTCGAGTCGGTATTAGCCGGCTTAGGTGGTAATCTTTGGGATATGGGACAGAACTCGATGCGTTGGGATGTATTTCGTTTGAATAACTTGAATCATAGCACGATTTCAATTAATGACGCCCGTCACCGGGTAAATGGGGCGGCTACGCTGACTACTACTATCAATACCGCTACGGAATTGGGAGCCACTTTCGATCTGACAGAAGTTGTGTCCGATCAGGCTGCGTCCGCTACCCGTACCGTGAAAATCGTGAACGATAAAGATTTAGTGGTTATGGATGAGATCAAGGCAAGAACGGATAAATCCGCCAAAGTGCGTTGGTGTATGGTGACGCCTGCCGTTCCGACGGTGGAAAGTAACCGCATCGTACTAACGAACGGAAGCAAAGTGATGTATCTCACAGCCAGCGGAAGCGTGAAGCCTACCTACAAGCAATGGAGTACCACCAGTGAGAACTCTTATGACCAGGCTAATCCGGGCACCTATATGGTCGGCTTTGAAGCAACGGTCACCGCCAATCAGACCGCCACATTTACCACAACCCTGTCCCCTAAATAAAAAAGAATGGAACGTATGAGAATCCTATTAATATCTATACTCGGACTTTTGACATTGGCCTCCTGCACGAAGCAGGAGCCGATGGAGGCATTGATTGACCGTGTATTTGCCGTTGCGGAGCAACAATACACGACTATGGACACCCGCCTGACAGAAAAGACACTTCCCCGCACGCTCTCTGCCGACGGTGAGTTTGTTCCCTCAAATATCTATTGGTGGTGCAGCGGCTTCTATCCCGGTTCCCTTTGGTATATCTACGAATATACCCGGAAGGACGCAGTGAAAACACTGGCCGAGAAGAACACGCTGAAACTCGACTCTATACAATACGTGACCAGAGATCATGATGTCGGTTTCCAGTTGAATTGCAGTTATGGCAATGCTTTCCGGCTGACAGGTAATGAGGCTTATAAACAAGTGCTCTATCAGGGCGCCAAGTCCTTGTCAACCCGCTTCAATCCTGCTGCCGGTGTGATTCGTAGCTGGGACTTTGTGCGCAAAGGCTGTGACTGGAAGTTCCCGGTGATTATTGACAATATGATGAATCTTGAACTGCTGTTGTCCATGTCGAAAGCCTATGCCGACGACTCTTTGCAGAACATTGCCTGTACGCATGCCAATACCACTATCCAGCATCACTTCCGGGATGATTATTCCACGTATCATCTGGTGGATTATGACCCTGAAACAGGTGCAGTGCGCGGCAAGCAAACGGTGCAGGGCTTCTCGGACGATTCCTCCTGGAGCCGCGGACAGGCATGGGCCTTGTATAGCTATACGATGATGTTCCGTCTGACGGGGTATCAGAACTATTTGCTGCAAGCCGGGCATATTGCCGATATGCTGCTCCGTCGTTTGCCTGCCGACGGTATTCCTTACTGGGATTTCGACGCTCCGGTAGAAGAACAGACTTATCGGGATGCTTCCGCAGCGGCTATCATGGCCTCCGCCTTTATTGAGCTAAGCCGTTATATCCCCGGCACGGACGCCAAGGAATCTTATCTTGCCATGGCAGAAAAGCAACTCCGTACGCTTGCCTCGAAAGAGTATCTGGCAGAACCGGGTACGAACGAATGTTTCATCCTGAAGCACAGCGTGGGTGCACTTCCTGATAAAAGCGAAGTGGATGTCCCCCTGACGTATGCCGATTATTACTTTTTAGAAGCATTGCTGCGGTATAAGAATTTACAAAAATAAGACTAATACAATATGATTATGAAGAACTTATATATAAATATGGCATTTATCTTCGTACTGCTGCTGATAACTGCCTCCTGTTCGGACAAGGATGATTCGGCTCCGCGTGTCATCCCCACCATGAACCTAACAGTTTCGGAGATTGCGGACAATACGGCTCTGATTACTTCCGAACAGCAAACAGGTACTACATTCGGAGCGAAAGTCATTGATTTCTATCCGGTGGCCGACATCGGCTTTGACTATAACATTGAAGTGAAACTGGTGAAATTCGTAGAAGAGAACGGAGAACCCGTATCTCTGCCCTATACGCGCAAAATCACTGAAGGATTACGTCCGGGGGTGAATTACATCAGTGCGATTATCGCCTATAATGCCGAAGGGCGTGCCGTGTGTTCCGCTTTCCAGACCTGGAAAGCTTCAGGAACGGAAGGAGCATGGAGTGACGGCGGTTCTGCCGGTGATCTGGAAGAGAATGAATGGTAAAGAATGGTGTAACTCAAAAGAATGAATGGTATGAAAAATAGATTATTTGCAATAGGTGCAATGATTCTCATGATGACAAGTTGCACGCAGGACGAACTTATTTCGTCCGATAACGGCAAAGAACCGGCAACGGCAGGTTCATGTCTGACGTTGGTTGGACTCTCGTCTCCGCAGACACGTGTTTCTATCGGTGACAAAACAGGTGACGTTTATCCGGTGCTCTGGAGCGAAGGGGATGCCTTGGGTGTTTTCTCCCGTACGGCAGGGACCGACATCAATAATGTGCAGTCTTTATTGAGTGATGAGTCGATCGGGCAGAACTCCGGCGTCTTTACTTCGGACGACGTGAAGATGGCGGAAGAAGGAGCTACGGAACTTCTTATTTACTATCCTTACCGGGCAAGTACGGAACTGGCCGAAAATGGCAACAAGATTACTTCTACCCTGTCTGTTGAGCAGGAACAAAGCCGTCCCGGCGATAGCCATCATATTGGAAAGTATGGTTTTGCGTTTGCCAAGGCTACGGTCAGCAGTCCGGATATGCTTGCTAAATTTACGTTGAACCATGCGATGGCGTATGTGAAGTTCAGCATCTCATCCCAGGAGCTTTCTACGTACAAGCTAAAGAGTGTTTCTTTATATGACAAGGAGACAAAAACTCCTCTTTCCGGTGTATTCACAGCAGATTTGGATACGGACGAACTGACCTACGGTACAGATGTGAAACCGTATGCCACTGTTTCACTGACTACTCCCGAACTGCTCGCTTCCGCACAGGATATATACCTGACTACATATCCTGCCGATTTAAGTGGCAAAGAAGTGTACATTGTCATCACTTTGGAAAATGACCAGCAGACTGTTACCATTCCTATTCTCAAAGAAGGAAAGCAACTGAAAGCCAATGCTGTCAATACGATTGCTGTCAACAACCTGAAACTTTCGGATAACTCCTGCGAATGGTATGAGCCGGTAGAGACACGTTTATTGGCAGGAGGATGGGCTTATGGCGAGTCCAACTGTCTGTTGACGAATATTTCTACCAGTGGCGTGAGCAATACGATGAGTGTGAAAGCACGTGGTAACTTTATGGAAGTGGAAGAACCCAAGTATGCCAAGACTATTCTGGGTTGCGATTTGAACGTTAATCATAAGATGATTGCCGTGAATGGCTCTACTACGGACATCTCCCCGATTGGCAGTGATTACAATATTACGATCAACACCTATAAAGTAAGCGGAGGCTATGACGGCGGTTGCGGTCAGGTGGCTATCTATGGAGCGGATCAGACTACCGTCATCTGGAGTTTTATTATCTGGATGACCCCTACTCCGGCAGAACATCCTTATGGTAATACGGGATATGTAGTGTTGGATCGTAATCTGGGTACTTATATGACGTGTGAAGGAGACAACTGGAAGCAAAACGGTGTTTACTTCCAATGGGGACGTCCTACGCCGGTCGGCTGGTCGGGAACCGTGGGTACTAATATACCTACCGAAGCCACCAACGTCCGCTTCTCTATAGAAAATCCCCGTGCGTTGCTTTATACTAATAATGTGGAGAATACAAAATCCGACTGGTATCTGGGTGCATGGACCGGTGCACGTACCGATCGTAAAGATGACTTCTGGGGCAACCCGAACGAATCGAGCACTTATCTCAATCCTTCTGACGGTCATAAATCTATTTATGATCCTTGTCCGAAAGGTTACCGGGTTGTATCTCCTCGTGTATTGGATGAGATAGAGCAGAAAGGAGAATTTGTGAAACAGAGCGCAACTGCGGTATTTAAATATTGCTATGACGGTACGAATTACGCATATTGGCCGTTGGCAGGTTGTAAGTGGGGTTCCAACGGCGGTAATAATGGCAACAATACAGGATTGGATACCGCTAAGGGTGCCGCTTGCTATTGGTCTAACTCATCGGCTAGCAGTTATGGAAATGACAAGGATCAGGGAGCTACTTCTCTGTATTATAAAGTCTCCGATAAGACCTGGACACATTCCTCCGGTCGTTCTCATGCATTCTCCGTGCGTTGTATGAAAGATACCGAGAATCGTTGATTCTCTTCATGGATTCTCTTCATTGAGAATATGAAATAGAATTCCCCGTTATATGAAAGTTTCTGCCTGTCTCCGGATACAAGGTACTTTCATATAACGGGGAATCTGTTCTGTTTTTAAGATATTCACGAAAAAAGGAAAGAAAGAAAAGGGCCAAAC
The DNA here is from genome assembly GCF_000163675.1 of Bacteroides sp. D22. Classification (NCBI taxonomy): domain Bacteria; kingdom Pseudomonadati; phylum Bacteroidota; class Bacteroidia; order Bacteroidales; family Bacteroidaceae; genus Bacteroides; species Bacteroides sp. D22. The sequence goes on from NZ_GG774816.1 coordinate 49,205, forward strand.
AGAAAATAAACTGCATGAACAATTGCAAGAATATGCATTATCTCTCTTTATCTTGTATTTATTTCCTTGAAATATGCACGATATGGTGTAACTAAACCATCCGTTTGCCGTAATCAAACCCTCCGTTTGGTTTAAACAAACCGTCCGTTTGCTATAATCAAACCATCGGTTTCTTTTAAAGGAAGCTAAACTTGGTTTTTGAAGAGGATATATTGAGCTGGTTTGTCTTTTTCTACTGCCTATTTATAAATAGCAATCTGATATATCCTTTGTGATATGATAGCTATTTATGCTTTTGATTAACTGCTTTTATTGTAACTTGTTTGCTAATAATGCCTATTTTGTGTTATTTGCGAAATCTGTAACTCTAAATGGAGGGCGTTTTTCATGAAGTGCAAGGAAGGGCTCGAAATATAAAGAGCAGGATAGGTAAAATATACAATTCTTCATGTTGGCACTTCTTTCAGCAATCAATGTCTTTCCTTTATAAGCATGTATCTCTTTTAAATCACCATATATGGTGAAAAGCATGATAGTATGCTTTAATACTATGCTATTTATGTGCAAATTCACTGTATATGGTGAATTTACTTGTTTTTATACTAAAAAGATTCTATCTTTGTGAGAAAGTTTCTATATATGGTGAATTATGGATTTAATAGAGATAGGAAAACATATTCGCGAAAGGCGTAAGGAGTTGGGGTTGGATCAGTCTACGTTGGCCACTCTTGCAGGAATAGGGATTAACGCTTTGGTCCGCTTGGAACGTGGAAGTGGTAATCCCCGCTTCGATGTTCTTTTTAATGTCCTGAAAACTTTAGGACTTAGTATTCATATTCAATAATAGACACACATATGAGTCGATCTGCCAAAGTCTATATAAAAGGTATTTATGCCGGTCTGTTAACAGAAATAGATCGTGAACACTATTCATTCTGTTATGATACGGACTATTATAATAATCCACAACTCCCAGCTGTCTCACTGACCATGCCCAAGACACAGCAGGAATATACCTCTTCCTATCTTTTCCCTGTCTTTTTTAATATGACATCTGAAGGGGATAATCGGATTATTCAAGCTAGAAACTTGCATATTGATGAAGAGGATGATTTTGGTATTCTTCTGGCTACTGCCCATACAGATACAATCGGAGCAATAACAATTAAAAAAATGTGATAATGGAAACTGATATTCATATTTGTCCCTCACTTTTACGGGAGACTGGTGGAGAAAGCGGATATTCACCCAAAGCCTTGAAGCAGCTTTCTGATGGGAAAAATATATCTTGTGAATTACCTTACAGGCATTTTGACGATAATGTCGGTATTGATCTCTTCAATAACAATAGCAAACGCATATCCGTTTCTGGAGTCCAGATTAAGTATTCTTTAGTTGCCGATGACGGGATATTGCGATTGACCAAAGAGGGAGAACAGGGCGAATTCATATTAAAGCCTGTTCCCAATAATCTCCGTAACAAGGAGTTTTGTCCTGCCAACGAACATTTGACAATGCAGATAGCTGCGCAAGTATATGGGATTCCGACAGCTCCTAATGGATTATGCTTTTTTCAGGACGGAACCCCTGCTTATTTTGTACGACGTTTTGATTTGTCGGAGAAAGGAAAGTTACAAAAGGAGGATTTTGCTTCTTTAGCCGGGCTTACCAGGAAAAATGGAGGTTCCGATTATAAATATGACAATCTGGCCTATGAAGAGTTTGCAGGAATTATAGATAAATACAGCTCTGTCCCCCAAGTGGATAAATTGCGTTTTTTTGAACTTATCTTGTTCAACTTTGTCTATTCTAACGGCGATGCCCATTTAAAGAACTTTTCTTTATTGGAAGAGAAGAAAGGAAGATTCCGCCTATCTCCTGCTTACGATTTATTGAATACTCATCTCCATATAAACGATGGTATCTTTGCCATGAGCAAAGGTTTGTTTGTTAATCCTGAACCGGATTATTTCGGTGGTGCATCGGCGGTTACTGGGAAGACTTTTTATCACTTTGGCTTAAAAATAGGTCTACCCGAGCGTTTGGTAAACTCTTGTCTCGAAAAATATAGTAAGATATATGAATTGACTGATCAACTGATTGAACATTCTTTTCTCTCTAAAGAATTGAAAAAGCAATATAGACTTATGTATAAGTCAAGAGTCGGGAGCTATCTTAGTGTTATTGAGTAATAATGTGCACATTATTACTCTTTTTTTATATTAAGATGAACAAGATCCCCAAAAAGATTTGTCTAACATAAGAATCTGTTCTTTTTGTCATTCTTCTTTTCTGTTCCGATAATTGGCCGGTGATGTTCCCAAATGCGCTTTTACGTATTTCCCGAAAAAGGACTGATTGGGGAAGTTGAACTCTTCCGCAATTTCCTTGATAGACTTTTCCGAACGTTTTAATCGGTATTTGATATGCTCCACGGTAGTTTCGTTAATCAAATCCAACGGAGTCCTGCCACATGCCTGCTTGATGACTTTCGAGAAATGCTTCGGAGTATAACAAAGCTCGTTGGCAAAATAACTCACCGAACGGTGCATACCCTTGTCCTTCGATAACAGTTCCATGAACTTCCGCAAAATGTAATTCACCTGTTTGATGCCTTCTTTCGAACCTTCCGTATTGCCGGCGGCTTCCATTTCCTTGTGAAGCTGTCCCAGCATTTCGCAAAAGATAGCGGAAAAGAGATATTGCATCACTTCTTTGTGGTAGCAATGAGGCTCATCGTTTATCTTGGCTATAATTAAATCCCGGTAGAATCCGAAGAAAGTTTTATCCTCCCCGTTGCCAACCGACTTCACCGGATTGTTGTGGATATGAATGGCAGTATTCCACGTTTTCCTTTTCCATTTTAATAATACGTTGCAGGAAACGGGTAGAGAATCCGGCAAGCCTGACTTTATATTTAGGACTAAGCATCGTATGGCTGATAATCGTGTTGGGCAGACCGAGCAGCAGCTCGCCCGCCTGCAACTTATAGGTCCGGTAGTTGACGTCCAGCTGGATGCACCCTTCTATACAAACCGCGATGAGAAAACAATTCAGTTTGATTGTATCATTACTATAAGGAGTCCCCTCCAGACTGTTGACTATCGCAAAGTCATCATCGATATAATCAAGGACGTGCTGACTGTCCTTAAAATCCTCTATATCCACCGTAATAATGTTCTCTTTTTCCATGTTCTTTCCTTTTTTACTTTTTGCAAAGTTGGTGAATAATCGGGAAAACAGAATGTCCCATACTTCTTCAGATTTGTTTGATATGTCGTTTATTGCCAAATAGTTAGCTATAATAAACGTAAATGGCGAAAATAGGACATTTATGGAGGGAAATTGGTCACTCTTGCCTTGTTCTTTTCTCCTACTTTTGTCCAGGATTTAACAAAAGACCAAAAGAGAAAGTATGATTACAGTAAGCAAAAAATGGATACGGCTGATAGGGATTGTCGGTTGTACAGTGTGGATGGCATCTTGCAAGCAAGCATCGGATGCGGGAGTGAAATCTTCTTCTTATGCAGTAATGCAGATAGAAGCGGTGGATAAGGAATTTTCTTCTTCCTATTCGGCGAGCATACGTGGGCGGCAGGATATTGATATTTATCCGCAGGTGTCGGGAACGATTGAGAAACTCTGTGTGACCGAAGGGCAAAAAGTACGCCGCGGGCAATCGCTTTTCATTATCGACCAAGTACCTTACAAGGCCGCACTCAAAACTGCCATTGCCAATGTGGAAGCAACACGTGCCGCACTGGGTACTGCCGAACTGACCTACAAGAGCAACAAAGAACTGTATGCGCAGAAAGTAGTTTCGGAATTTAGCCTGAAAACGGCCGAGAATTCTTATCTCACCGCCAAAGCTCAACTGTCGCAGGCCGAAGCACAAGAGATCAGTGCCCGCAACAATCTCTCTTATACCGAGGTGAAAAGTCCCAGTGACGGAGTCGTAGGTGCGTTGCCTTATCGTGCAGGCGCATTGGTAAGTGCCAATATGCCCTATCCGCTTACTACGGTCAGCGACAACTCGGATATGTATGTCTATTTCTCCATGACCGAGAATCAGTTGCTTGCCCTCACCCGCCAGTATGGCGACATGGACGAAGCCTTGAAGAACATGCCGGAAGTGGAATTGCGCCTCAATGATAATTCGGTTTATGATAAGAAAGGTGTCATCGAATCCATCAGCGGCGTCATCGACCGGCAAACGGGTACTGTGGTGGCGCGCGTGGTGTTTCCCAACGAATCGCGGTTGCTTCATAGCGGAGCCTCGGGCACGGTGGTAGTGCCGAGCATTTATAAAGACTGTATCGCCATCCCGCAGACGGCCACCGTGAAGATGCAGGATAAGACGATTGTATATAAGGTAGTGGACGGGAAGGCTGTCTCTACCCTGATAACAGTGGCCGAAAACAATGACGGACGCGAATATGTGGTGCTGGACGGACTGAAAGCAGGTGATGAAATCGTATCGGAAGGCGCCGGACTGGTGCGCGAAGGCACGCAAGTTAAATAAGAAGGAGATTGATTATGAAAGGAAATGTGTTTATAAAACGGCCGGTGATGGCTATCTCCATCTCTGTCCTGATTCTGGCCATAGGGCTTATTTCGCTCTTCACGCTGCCGGTGGAGCAATATCCTGACATTGCGCCTCCAACGGTATATGTAACTGCCAGTTATACGGGTGCCGATGCCGAGGCAGTGATGAACAGTGTCATCATGCCACTGGAGGAGAGTATCAACGGTGTGGAAGACATGATGTATATCAGTTCCAGTGCTTCCAATGCAGGTTTGGCTATTATACAGGTTTATTTCAAGCAGGGCACAGACCCCGATATGGCGGCAGTCAACGTGCAAAACCGTGTGGCTAAAGCGCAGGGATTGCTTCCGGCTGAAGTAACGAAAGTCGGCGTCAGCACAATGAAGCGGCAGACCAGCTTCTTGCAGATTGGTGCTTTGGTCTGCACGGACGGTCGATACGATCAGACGTTCCTCGCCAATTATCTGGACATCAATGTCATTCCCCAGATTAAACGTATCGAGGGAGTGGGAGACGTGATGGAGCTGGGCGATACGTACAGTATGCGTATCTGGCTGAAACCGGAACGGATGGCGCAATACGGACTGGTTCCGTCGGACATTACCGCCATATTGGGTGAACAGAACATCGAAGCTTCCACCGGTTCACTGGGCGAGAGTTCGAAGAATGTTTTCCAGTTTACAATGAAATATCGCGGACGTCTCAAAAGCGTGGAAGAATTCCGGAACACGGTTGTCCGTTCGCGGGAAGACGGTTCCATACTTCGCCTGCAAGATGTGGCAGAGGTGGAGTTGGGTACGATGACGTATAGTTTCCGCAGTGAAATGGACAGTCAGCCGGCCGTTCTTTATATGATATTCCAGACAGCCGGTTCCAATGCTACCGCTGTCAACAAAGAAATCACTGCGCAGATAGAGCGGATGGAGAAGAATCTGCCGGCAGGAACGGAGTTCGTCACGATGATGAGTTCCAATGACTTCCTTTTCGCTTCCATACACAACGTGGTGGAGACGCTGATTATCGCCATCATTCTGGTCATCCTCGTGGTCTATTTCTTCTTGCAGGATCTGAAGAGTACGCTGATCCCCTCCATCTCTATCATTGTGTCGTTGGTAGGTACGTTTGCCTGTCTGGTGGCTGCGGGCTTCAGTCTGAACATCCTGACGCTGTTTGCATTGGTGCTTGCCATCGGTACGGTGGTGGATGATGCCATTGTGGTGGTGGAGGCCGTGCAATCCAAGTTCGATGCCGGATATAAGTCTGCCTATCTTGCCACGAAAGACGCAATGGGCGACGTGACGATGGCTATTGTCTCCTGTACCTGTGTATTTATGGCTGTGTTTATTCCTGTAACCTTCATGGGAGGTACTTCGGGCGTGTTCTATACACAATTCGGTATCACGATGGCAACTGCCGTAGGTATTTCGATGATTTCGGCTTTGACGCTCTGTCCCGCTTTGTGCGCCATCATGATGCGTCCGTCGGACGGAACCAAGAGCGCCAAGAGCATCAACGGACGGGTACGTGCAGCTTACAATGCTTCGTTCAATGCCGTATTGGGTAAATATAAGAGAGGTGTGATGTTCTTCATCCGCCATCGCTGGATGGTGTGGACTTCACTGGCTTTTGCCGTTGCCTTGCTGGTTTACCTGATGAGTACCACTAAAACGGGACTTGTGCCGCAGGAAGACCAAGGTGTCATTATGGTGAATGTCAGCATTTCACCGGGAAGTACGCTCGAAGAAACCACGAAAGTGATGGACCGCTTGGAAAATATTCTAAAAGATACGCCTGAAATAGAACACTATGCCCGCGTAGCAGGATACGGACTGATATCCGGTCAGGGAACTTTGTACGGTACGATTATTATCCGCCTGAAAGACTGGAGCGAACGAAAGGGCAAGGAGCATAGCTCGGATGCTGTGGTGTCCCGCCTCAACGGACAATTCCAGGCGATAAAGGAAGCGCAGGTATTCAGCTTCCAGCCTGCCATGATTCCGGGTTACGGTATGGGTAACTCCCTCGAACTGAACCTTCAGGACATGACGGGTGGAGAACTGGCTACGTTCTATGAAGCGGCTATACAGTTCCTCGGTGCTCTGAACGAGCGTCCGGAGGTAGCGATGGCTTATACATCGTATGCTATCAACTTCCCGCAGATATCGGTGGAAGTGGACGCTGCCAAATGTAAGCGTGCAGGAATTTCGCCGAGTGCAGTGCTCGATGCAGTGGGCAGTTATTGCGGTGGCGCGTATATCTCCAACTATAATCAGTATGGTAAAGTATATCGTGTGATGATGCAGGCTTCGCCTGAATACCGCCTCGACGAGCAGGCACTGAATAATATGTTTGTACGCAATGGTACGCAGATGGCTCCGGTGAGCCAGTTCGTGGCGCTGAAGCAAGTGCTGGGACCGGAAACGGCCAACCGTTTCAATCTTTACAGCACCATCACCGCCAATGTGAATCCTGCCGACGGTTACTCCTCCGGCGAGGTGCAGAAAGTGATTGAAGAAGTGGCTGCACAGTCTTTGCCGGCAGGCTACGGATATGAATATGGTGGTATGGCACGCGAAGAAGCAAGTAGCGGTGGTGCGCAGACGGTTTTCATTTACGCCATCTGTATCTTCCTTATCTATCTGATTCTGGCCTGTCTTTACGAAAGTTTCCTCATACCGTTTGCCGTTATCTTCTCCGTGCCGTTCGGACTGATGGGGTCGTTCCTTTTCGCCAAAATACTCGGGTTGGAGAATAATATCTATCTGTAGACGGGTGTGATTATGTTGATCGGTTTGCTGGCTAAGACGGCCATTCTGATTACGGAGTACGCCATAGAACGTCGCCGCAAGGGAATGGGTATCGTGGAGTCTGCCTACTCTGCCGCACAAGTCCGCTTGCGTCCTATCCTGATGACGGTGTTGACAATGATCTTCGGTATGCTTCCGCTGATGTTTTCCTCCGGTGCAGGTGCCAATGGCAACAGTTCGTTGGGTACGGGTGTTGTGGGCGGTATGGCTGTCGGGACACTGGCATTGCTCTTTGTCGTTCCGGTTTTCTACATCATCTTTGAGTTTTTGCAGGAGAAAATCCGTAAACCGATGGAAGAGGAACCAGATGTGCAGGTGCTTTTAGAGAAAGAAAAGAGTGAAGTTGAACGCGAACGTAAATAAATGAAAGAAAGAATGAAGAAGAATATCATCACATTAGTTGCCATCAGTCTGTCGTTGAGCGGTTGTGGCATCTATACCAAATACGAACCCGCCACTGTCGTTCCCGACGATCTTTACGGCGGGGAAGTGGTGACCGAAGACACTGCCGGTCTGGGTAATATGGACTGGCGGGAACTCTTCACCGACCCTTATCTGCAATCCCTCATTGAAGTGGGATTGCAGACCAATACCGACTATCAGTCTGCCCAGCTCCGTGTGGAAGAAGCACAGGCCGTACTGATGTCCGCCAAACTTGCTTTTCTGCCCGCTTTTGCGCTTGCTCCGCAGGGAACAGTGAGCAGTTTCGATACGCAGAAGGCTACGCAGACTTATTCGTTGCCCGTTACTGCCAGTTGGGAGTTGGACGTTTTCGGGCGTATGCGCAACTCCAAGAAACAGGCGAAAGCGCTTTATGCTCAAAGCGAGGATTACCGTCAGGCAGTCCGTACGCAGTTGATAGCAGGTATCGCCAATACCTATTACACCCTGTTGATGCTGGACGAACAACTCGACATCTCCCGTCAGACGGAAGAGGCATGGAAAGAAACCGTTGCGTCCACCCGTGCATTAATGAATGCCGGATTGGCAAACGAATCGGCTGTGTTGCAGATGGAGGCGGCCTATTATCAGGTGCAGGGTTCGGTCCTCGATTTGCAGCAGCAGATCAATCAGGTGGAGAACAGTCTTGCCTTATTATTGGCGGAGACGCCACGCAACTATGAGCGTGGTGTATTGGCAAAGCAACAGTTTCCTGCCGACTTCTCGATAGGAATTCCTGTACGGATGCTTTCTTCCCGTCCGGATGTCCGTTCGGCAGAGCGGACGTTGGAAGCGGCGTTCTATGGCACCAATGCGGCACGTTCGGCTTTCTATCCTTCCATCACTTTGAGCGGGAGTGCCGGATGGACAAACTCCGCCGGGGCGATGATTATCAATCCGGGTAAGTTTCTCGCGTCGGCGGTAGGTTCGCTTACGCAGCCGCTCTTTAACAGAGGACAGGTGGTGGCACAATACCGCATTGCCCGTGCGCAACAGGAAGAAGCGGCGCTCGGTTTTCAGCAAACGTTGCTCAATGCCGGTAGTGAGGTGAATGATGCGTTGATTGCCTATCAAACCAGTCAGGGAAAAAGAATCTTGTTGGATAAACAGATCACTTCCCTGCAAACGGCTTTGCGAAGCACTACTCTGTTGATGGAGCATGGTAATACAACCTATCTGGAAGTGCTTACCTCCCGGCAGTCGTTGCTTAGTGCGCAACTCTCGCAGACGGCCAATCATTTTACTGAAATACAAAGTTTAATTAACCTATACCGTGCTTTAGGAGGAGGTCAGGAATAAACTGTATCATACTCTCTGTTTTTTAATTTAATGAAAGAAGGGCTGCCGGAGAAGTGATTCTGTGGCAGCCCGTTTGTTAATCGGTCAATATCGGTCAATATGCGGCGAATTGGCTTGCAGCCGGAAACTTCAGCCAGCATAAAGAATAATGATGGTATTATTTATCAGCCAGACCTTTCTTTTTTCTTTCTTTATATTGACTGGGTGTTTCCCCGGTATATTGCTTGAAAGCCGTACTGAAATAACTCGGAGTGGTAAACCCGGTTTTCTCTGCAATTTCAGAGAAGGGCATATCCGTGCCGGATATCAATGTAATAGCTTTTTCTATACGGAGCTTACTGATATACTCGTTCGCTCCCATGCCTGTAAGTGCTTTCAGTTTGTTATAAAGCGAAGAACGGCCCAATCCTACTTCCTGGCAGATAAACTGAATGCCCAGATTGGAATTTTCTATATTTTCCTGGATGATACTATTCAGTTTAATCAGGAATGTTTCGTCTGTCAGGCTGATGGTGCTTTCTTCCGGTGTGGGGATTAATCCTGCATTCAGATACCTTTTCTTGGTATATTCCCGGTTTTTCAACCGGTTGCGGATAAGTTCCATTAGCATTTCCACTTCGAAAGGTTTGCTTAAATAGCCGTCCGCTCCATTCTTGTAACCGCTTATTTGGCTTTGCCTGTCATCTCTGGCAGTTAGCAGAATGACTGGGATGTGACTGATATTGATATCCTCTTTAATCGTTTTACAAAGTTTATACCCGTTCATCCGAGGCATCATCACGTCACTGACTATAATATCAGGGACATGGCTTCTGACCAGTTGAAGGGCTTCCACCCCGTCTCCGGCGATAATTATCCGTTTGAAGTATCCTTCGAACGTTCTTTTCAGAAAGTCTGTCATATCCGGATTGTCATCCACTACGAGAATAGTGTATGGAGTGGTGTCGAATACCTCTTTCGCGGACGGCTGCCCGCTGTTATCATCCATCATCAACTCGTTCAGATAAGCTTTTGGCTCGCAGATGATTTCTTCCGGTTCCTGCCTCAACGGCAACTCAAAGAAAAAGCTGGCTCCGGTTTCTTCATTATCCTGTGCGCCGATAGAGCCGCCGTGCAGTTCCACCAGAATCTTGGAGTAAGACAAGCCGATTCCTGTTCCGCTCTGTTCTCCCGTTCCCTGGTAGAAGCGGGTAAAGAGCTTGTGCGTATCCACTTGCTTTAGTCCACATCCCTGGTCGATGACGGAGATACGCACCCGGTTTTCTTCGGGCAGCAGTTCCGAAGCAATCGTTATTTCCGTGTCCTGCGGACTGTGTTTCAAGGCATTGATAAGCAGGTTACTTAGGATAATCTCGCATTTGTCCTTATCGAAACTGACTTTCTCTATCCGTGGGTCGAGCTGATAGCGGATATGCACATTCTTTGCTTCCCCCTCACTGATAAAATCCTGCGAAACGTGTTCAATCCATTGATTGAGCGGATGAGGCTGAATTTGCAGTTTACTCTCCCCTACTTCCATTTTCCGCACGTCGAGCACCATATTAATCAAGTTCTTCATCCGTTGTGCCTGCCGGTAGATGGCTTTTAACGGCAGATATTGGCTGTCTCCGGAAGAGAGCGACTTCAAAATCTGATTGAGTGGCGCATGAATCAGCGTCAGCGGAGTCCGTAGTTCGTGGCTGATATTGATAAGAAAACGTACCTTTTCCTCGTACATCTGTTTCTCATGCTCTTTCATCGCCCATTTCAGTTTTTCCTGATTACGTTTCAATGTTCTGCGGAAAGTTTCGATGATTATGGTGGCAATGAGAATGGTGCAACCGAGAATGAACCACCACGTGCGATACCATGGTGGGAGTACGGTTAGTTCCAGTATTTTCTGGTTGGGAATCCAGCTACCGTCTTTCGCTGTGCATGAAGCCATAATTTTGTAATTGCCCGGCGGTAATGACCGGATTACCAATTCCGGCTGGTACGATTCGATATACTGGTCGTTCAGCCCCTCTATCCGGTAGCGGTAGACTTTCTTGCGGAAGATATCCTCTTCTTTCGACATGATTCGGATAGTGATATTGCTGTCCCATGGGACAGAGATTGCTGCCGGATGACTATATAGTTTGTTCTGTGCAGGCTCACCATTGATGATAATATCCAACAGTTGCAGTTCCGGCATTTCCGATGTATTCAGCAGCAGCTGGCCGTCAATGCGCAGCATACCCTTTACACCGCCGATATAGACATCCCCCTCATTGTTTACCAACCGGGCGTTGGGCAGATATTCGTTTTGGATAGCTCCGTTCGACTCTCCGAAGAGAACGAACTTCTGTTCCTGTATAAGCCAGGCGAAAAGCAGATTATCCGCACCTATCCATACTTTGCCCCTCTGGTCGCATTGCACCATGTTGACTTCGGTAAACAGGTTGGTAGGGATGTGCGTCTGCTTTTGGGAAACGGGGTTGTAGTGGATAAGGCCGAAATTGCTTCCTATCCAGAAATCGCCGTGCTCGTCGTGTGACGCCGAACTGATTACGGTATCCTGATAACATTCGAAGGTTGTTTGCAGCAAGGAATCCCCATCGTGCAGTTCGTAGATATGTTTGAAATCGTTGATGTAAGTCCGGTTGTTCTCGTGCTTGAAGGGGACGAGCGTGCCGACAATACTTTTCCCTTCTTCTCCGGTGACCTTGTCGAATTTCTTTTCTTTCAGGTGATACTGGTAGACATGGTCGCCCAGTAATAACACGGTGTTGGGGGTGTTCTGATATAAGTTGACCGATTTACCCCGGTTGCAAAGTTGTGTCGTAGTTTCTTTGTCGACAATGGTAAAAGGCTGTTTCTCCCCGGTTGCGGGGTTGAATATGAATACTCCTTTGGAGAAAAGGGAAATCAGTAGTTTTCCGGGAGTGAATCCGCTGATAAACGCTATTTTATCGTTCCAGGTAGAAAGATAATGGGTGAATTTCTCGGTACGCGGGTTAAAGAGGTTGATACCGCCGCCGTCCGTACCAATCCAGATACTGTCGGTCGATTGGCGGTAAAGGCTTCGCACGGTGCTGTTGCTTAGTCCGCGGTCGTTGCCGGGGACTACGTCGGTGTAGGTTTTCATGAACACTTCCCGGATGCTGATTAATCCGTTGCAGGTGCTTCCTGCCCATATATTGTTATTGTGGTCGTTGTGCAGGCAGAGAATGGAGTTGGCGGGGAGAGAGTAGTTTTCACGTCCCGGGATATATTCCAGTTGGGAGATTTCCCCGGTTTCGGAGGTGAGGATATTGATTCCGCCGCCATCTGTTCCTATCCACAGTTGCCCTTCCCTTTCGGCGAGGCTTAGGACGATGTCGTTGCTAAGGGCGGAGTTGCGGGTGGAGTACGAAGCCAGTAGTTTGCCGTCGTATGAGTAGCAACGAAGTCCGCCGCTGTAAGGGGCAATCCATATTCTTTTCCGGCTGTCGGTCATCATGGTGGTAATTTCCGGCCCGCAGTCGAAAGGGGGCCGGCTGTGCTCTCCGGTATGCAGGTCTACGAGGTATATGCCTGTCCAACGGCTGCAACAAAGCAACGTCTTTGAATCCCACATACTGAGAGCGTTGATTTTAAAAGAGTTGGCGTTGAAATATTGCAGAAGCCGGAGAGAAGAATCGTTATAACTATATTTGTAAATCCTGTCCTTGCCGCCAAAGAGGATTCCGTCCGGGACAAGGCAGAAGGAATAGGCGGTGATATTCTTCCCGTCCTCGTCCGTGGGGAACGTGAAGTCGTTGCTCTGCTGTTGGTAGCGGGCAATACCTTTTTCAGTCAGTACCCAGATGTTGTGTTGCTTGTCTTCGGCAATCTGATAAATCAGGTTGTGGAGAAGCGAGTTCGGGTCGTTTGCCTGGTGTTTGTATCTTTTCAGTTCGTGCCCGTCGAACTTTCCCAGTCCCGATTTGGTACCTATCCATACGAAACCCTGCTCATCCCGGAGAATACAGCGCACGTTGGAAGGCAACCCTTCTTTCAGAGAGATTTGTTTAAAGTAATAGTGTTCTGCCCGGAGAGGGAGAACACCGACTAACTGTATGATAAAGAAAAGGCTTGGCAGAACAGCGTATTTGGTTTTCATGTAAAGCAGGTTTGTTTATGAGGACAGATGCCTTCTTTATAATACGGCTAACTTGTCCCCTTTTAAGGTGATTTCGTATTTTTTCCCTTTTACGGTCTTGAACTTGAGCGTCTTGTCTCCGTATCTTACGTTACAGGGGATTCCGGATTTGGAATGGATGATAGCTTTCTCCAGTTGTCCCTCTTTCCAGGAGATGGAAACCTCAAAATTTCCTTTGGCGCAGATTCCGCTTATTGAGCCGTTTGCCCATGCATCCGGCAAAGCGGGAAGAAGTTGGATGAATCCCATGTGGCTTTGCAATAACATCTCGGTTATTCCTGCCGTACCGCCGAAGTTTCCGTCTATCTGGAAAGGCGCATGGGTATCCCAGAGGTTGTCCAGTGTACCGTTTTTCAATAAGTTGCCGTATAGTTTATACGCATGGTTTCCGTCTTGCAGGCGTGCCCATTGGTTGAGCTTCCAACCCATGCTCCAACCGGTAGCGCCGTCTCCGCGATGTTCCAGTACCACTCTGGCTGCCTGTGCAAGTTCGGGGGTAGTCACGGGAGAGATGGTATGCCCCGGATGCAATCCGAACAGGTGGTTGACGTGGCGATGTTCATCTTTCGGGTCGTCTATGTCGGTAGACCATTCCAACAACTGACCGTAGCGTCCTATGCGGTACGGAACTAGTTTTGCCAATACATTCTCCCATTGCTTGCGTTCTTTGGCGTCCGTTCCGAGCACCTTGCTTGCCTGGATAGCGTCCAGTAATATTTCACGTACTACGGCATGCGCGAAAGTGACTCCCTCGTCCACCGGGCCGTGTTCGGGAGAAGTGGAAGGAGCGGCGGTGTAAGTCCCGTCGGGCTTGTGCCACAAGTGGTCTACCGCAAACTGTGCGCTGCTTTTGATAAGGTCGTAGCCGATTTCCTTTAAGAATTTCGTGTCACGGGTATAATCATAATACTCCCATATATGCGTTGCCAGCCACGGACCGGCGGTAGGATTCAGGTTCCATGCCATAGATTTGCTGGATAAGGGAGCTGTGAATCCGAAGATATTGGCAGAGATGGATGCTGTCCATCCGCGGGCGTTGAAATAGGCTTGTGCTGTCTTCTCGCCGGGTTTTACCAGGCTGCGTATAAAGTCAATCAAAGGCCATGTACATTCAGAGAGATTGGTGGGGCACGCAGGCCAGTAGTTCATTTGAATGTTGATGTTATTGTGGTAATCTACCCGCCACGGGCCGTCGGTATTGTTGTGCCACAATCCTTGCAGGTTGGCTGGCATGTTGCCGGGGCGCGAACTGGCTATGAGCAGATAGCGTCCGAACTGATAGTACAATTGTTCGAGCTGATAGTCCGGCACGCCTTTCTTATAGCTAGCCAGTCGTTTGTAGGTCGGCAGGTTGGGAGTGCCGATTTCCGGATTGATTTCAAAACGTACCCGATTGAACAGCGCGGTATAATCGGCTTCGTGATTACGATAAAGCTCGTCATAACCTTTTTTCAGGGCATTGTCCATCATAGCCAGAGTCGTTTGTGACGGGTCGTTGCCGACGTAGGCTTTCGGGTCTTTGAAGTCTGGGGCAAAGTTCATCTTATAATCGGTATCTGCCGTAAGCAGGAATACCACTTCGTCAGCATCCTTCACAATAATCCGGTCGTTTTCTGCTTTCAGTGTTCCCCCTTTGTGGATAGCTTTGATTCGGAAAGCGAATTTCATTCCGTTGTTATTGAGAACGCCGGTATATACTAATCCGTCGTTTCCATCTGCTTCCAGATGGCTTTTTGCTTCGTTGTTGGGACAATAGCTAAGTACAAGATTCTGTTTTCCGCCTTTATCGGCAGCAAACTTCATGACCATAACGCTGTCCGGATAGGATATGAAGTATTTACGTTGATACCGTATCCCGTCTTTGTCAAATTGCACCACAGCCATCGCCGAATCCAACGACAGGATGCGGCGGTAATTGCTCATATTGATTTCGCTGAGTCCGGTTTCCACATAAAGCTCTCCCATCGTGGTAAAAGCGCCGAAGCGGAACGGAGTCTCGTCTTTTTCTTCATAAGCTCCCAGCCCGTTGAAGTTTTCTTGTGTGAGATACCCCGCCTTTTTAGAATCCCCGTTCAGGAAAGCCTGCCGGATTTCTTTCAGTACACCTGACGACTGTTTGTTTACGTTCCAATAATACTCGGCGCCTTTGGCGGTATTCGGCCCCCCTTTCCAGAGAGTTTTTTCATTCAGTGTGATTCGTTCTGCGGATATGGAGCCCATGATATTCGCTCCTAGGCTGCCATTCCCGATAGGTAGCGAACGGCTTTCCCATGCTTTGTCCGGATTCGCCCCTGTGCCGTTGGCACGTAGCCAGATAGCTTGTCCATCGAGATTGTTGGGAGTGTCGAACCATACGGAAAGCCCTTGAGTATAATCCACCGTCTCTATGGACGCTGCGGAAAGAGAAAAAAGTGTGCAAAGAATAAGAGGGCAGAGTTTTTTCATAATATGTGTTGTTTAAAGGAATGTGAGATACAAAGGTACTTGTTTTTTAAGATTCTGTCTAGCGGGTTGGTTTCAATTTTTACCAATAGGCTTTTAAAAATCGCTAAAAGTGCTTCTTTGTGGGTTTGGTAAGATGTTTCTAATGAAGAACCGGGTCTGGTTTGCATTCAGTATATCCAACTTTCAAAGAAAAACACTCCGACGGATGATGTCCGGTCTGGAGATAAATACTACCTTTGTTTCCTATATAAAAACAAGTATGTATCTGACAGGTATGAGCCGGGAAGAATTATATGCCGAAGCATATAAGGACCTCATTGCAATATCGACCCCAATGAACATGTTTATAGATAAGGTGTGTAAGAAAGCAACGATGATGAGTCCATTTTGATCTATTGTTTCTTGCAGTACTCATGGAAGAGTATCAGGGCAGAGAACATTTTTAAAATCATTTGTTTGTGAAAGTAGCGGAAAGAGCGTATCTTTGTTTGCACTGATAAAAAGTGAACTCATAAATACACCGGATTATGGAATATGTATCATCAGAAAGAAAGTTGCTGCCATACGGCATGATGAACTTTGCGGATATTCGTCTTGATAATTATTATTATGTGGATAAAACCTCGTTCATCCCTGTAATAGAACAATCGGACAGATTCTTCTTTTTCATCCGCCCGCGCCGGTTCGGCAAGAGCCTTACGCTGAACATGTTGCAACACTATTATGATGTGCGTACACGTGACAAGTTCGATGCTCTGTTTGGCGATCTCTATATCGGAAAGCATCCCACACGAGACCGTAACAGTTATCTGGTGTTGTATCTCAATTTCTCAGGAATTAGTGGAGAGTTGCACAACTACCGTCAAGGGTTGGATGCACATTGCAATACCAGCTTCGATTATTTCTGTGATATTTATGCAGAATACCTGCCGAAAGGCATTAAGGAAGTCTTGAATGAAAAAGCAGGAGCTGTTGAGCAGTTGGATTATCTATATCATCAGTGTGAACTTGCCGGGCAGCAAATATATCTTTTCATTGACGAATATGACCACTTCACCAATGCCATCCTCTCGGATGCCGAAAGCATTCACCGATATACGGAAGAGACCCACAAGGAAGGCTACTTGCGCGCCTTCTTCAATAGGGTGAAAGCCGGAACCTATTCCAGCATCAAGCGTTGCTTCATCACCGGAGTGAGTCCCGTCACGATGGATGACCTCACCAGTGGATTTAATATCGGCACCAACTATTCCCTCACACCGAAATTCAACGCAATGATGGGGTTCACCGAGGACGAAGTCCGCGAAATGCTGACTTATTATTCTACTAAAGCTCCATTCCATCACACTGTAGATGAGTTGATAGAACTTATGAAACCGTGGTATGACAACTATTGCTTTGCGCAGGAGTGTTATGATCAGCCAACCTTGTACAACTCCAATATGGTGCTCTATTTCGTTAAGAACTATATTGATAATAACGGAAAGGCACCGCGAAATATGATAGAAAGTAACATTCGTATCGATTACGAGAAACTGCGTATGCTTATCCGCAAGGATAAAGAGTTTGCGCACGATGCCTCCATTATCCAGACTTTAGTGAGCCAGGGATACATCACCGGCGAGTTGAAAGACGGTTTCCCAGCTGCCAACATTGTAGATTCCGATAATTTCGTGAGCCTGCTCTATTACTTCGGCATGCTCACCGTGAGCGGAACGTACAAAGGTAAGACTAAACTTATCATTCCCAACCAAGTGGTGCGTGAACAACTCTATACTTATCTGCTGAATACATACAATGAAGCCGACCTCAGTTTCAACAACCATGAAAAAGATGAGTTATCCTCTGCTTTGGCTTACGATGGCGCATGGCAATCTTACTTCGACTACATCGCCGATTGCCTGAAACGCTACGCCTCTCAGCGCGACAAGCAGAAAGGAGAGTCCTTCGTACATGGCTTCACGCTTGCCATGACAGCGCAAAACCGTTTCTACCGTCCCATTTCCGAAGCAGACACGCAATCCGGATATGTTGACATTTTCCTGTCTCCCATGCTGGAGATTTACCCTGACATGAGCCATAGCTACATCATCGAGCTGAAGTATGCCAGATACAAAGACCCCGAAAGCCGGGTGGAGGAATTGCGGGCGGAAGCTATTGCCCAGACCAACCGCTATGCTGACACCGACAGGGTGAAGAACGCTATTGGCACTACGCAACTACACAAGATTGTGGTAGTGTATAAAGGTATGGAAATGAGAGTTTGCGAGGAGGTAAATTCTTGAGATACAGCATTCGATAGCTGTTAATTATCAGGAAAAGAAGTAGAGAGCTTATAAAGTAATATTCATTTCGGTATAGTACTGAATCATTACAGTATCGAATAAATTTCCCCACTGGATATTTATTTTCCATCTTTCCATCTCCCCTTTCACCTTTTCTCTGTCTCTCCGATGAATAAGGAGTTTGCGGGTGAAGTGCAATAACTTCACCATCTCTTCACCTGTGGCGATTAGTTTCAAAAATTGTTTCAAGGCTTGAAACAATCCGTTTCACACCGAGAAACACTTCGTTTCATACGGTGAAACACTTTGTTTCCCGGCGTGAAACTTTTAGTTTCAAATAGGGTTGAAACTAATTACGAAATAGCTTTACTAATTTTGCTCGATGGTGATGCG
Organism: Bacteroides sp. D22; assembly: GCF_000163675.1. NCBI lineage: Bacteria > Pseudomonadati > Bacteroidota > Bacteroidia > Bacteroidales > Bacteroidaceae > Bacteroides > Bacteroides sp. D22. The sequence continues at coordinate 67,562 of NZ_GG774816.1, forward strand.
GTAAGGAATAAAACTATGTGTGGATGAACTTGTTCAAACCAGTACTGAAGTAAGCAGAGCCATGTACTTGACTTGCTCAAGTCTCTTACATCATTTCATTGTATGTAGTACTCCATCCCCCACTCAAAGGAACCCAAGCCCACATTCCACCGACTTTTGCCCACGTGATGAATCTATATACCCCGCTTGTTGGGCATATATATTCAGCGTGGTGAGTATATATACCTACTACGCTGAATATATAGATCCATCAGCTAATTTGAGAAAACTGAATGCGCTGAAAGCACTCTACCTTGTTTGCAGTATCTTTCTGCGAGGGATGTCTTTTTCCGCTTTCAGCCGCTATTTCCTCCTATCAAGGCGTTTGCAGACAACACTGAAACGGCTGAAACCGGATTATAACATGAATATTCAATAAGAGGGTTTTGGCAAGGTCAGAACCGGATAGTTGGGTGTTTTAATCATTGTCTTTTTGAGATAAGAACCATTTCTCCGATGGAACGGGTTGATTTGGTGAAAAGTGAATATTTAATGGCTATTTTTTAAATATTGATTTTTGTTGTTGTACCTATTTTTGTGACGTTGATTTTAGGAGAAAAACCAATTGTTTGATTAATGGAGACTCTTATTGTCAGCGAATAGAAAATCTTAATAACTTAAATTTATGAGAAACAAATTCTTTTTATGTCTTTTCGTGTTAGTATCGCTAACAGCTTGTAAAGACACTAAATGGGTAGAAGTTCCGGGTGGAATGCCCCCTGAAGGAGCAATCACCGGACAGCCGGGAGTGGATGATCCGGCTGAGAAAACATTAATCAATTGTCAATACATTGGTGGTGACCCTTTCGAATTAAACCGTATTCCGGTAGAAAATCTGATTGTCAGCAATGATCTTATTTATTTGGCTGCGCGTCCTTATGCTAATGGAGATATAGCTTTTGACTTGCCTATAAATGATGCAACTTTTACAGGCGGGGTTTCGCATGAAGCTACTTATGAGGGACGTAGCGGTGTGATAAAATTTGACGGAACCGGAAAAATGAATGGAAAAGATGGATTATTGCATTCTACAGAAGAGACATTTAATAAAAGTTTCACTTTTGCTACCTATATATTTATAGATGAGTGGGTGCCCGGAGCATATATCTTTAAAAAAACAAGTGGAGATAAAGTGTTGGCTGCCTTACAATTAGGTGCTAACGAGCAGACTGTGAGCTGGGCGTTGGGAAATGCATCAGTGACAGCAGGTACCTATGTGGATGCCAAGGGTTTGGCTCCGGGAGCTTGGCATTATCTGGCGGTAGATTATGATGGCAATAAAAAGCAATTCAGGATTTTTGTAGATGCGTGGTCTTCTACGCTTGACAAAGAAATCGTATTGCCTACTGCCCGTGCCGATTTTTATATAGGTGAAAACTTCAAAGGCCGTTTGGATGGAACTTCTTTTTGGAGTATGGCAGCAGGTACTGGTGGGAAGAATGGTATAAAATTCGATAATTGGAATATGGTAGCAAAAGTGTTGGCTTATTGGCAATATGATGATTCTACCAATCCGGGGAAGGACTCTCACACTTGGTTGGACCGTTGGAAAAAAATACGCGAAATCTTGGCAGCTCAGGTAGGTAATGACAGCCGAAAATTACGATTAGGATTCGGCAGCGGGCAATGGAGGCAAATGATGAGTGCTGATAATACGCGTACCGCATTTGCTAATAATTTGAAGAGTGTTTTGAAGGAATATGAATTTGATGGAGTAGACCTTGATATTGAATGGCCTACTACGGAGACAGAATATGCTAACTACAGTGCGACGATTGTGAAAATCAGACAGATACTTGGCAAAGACGTATGTTTCTCCGTATCCCTTCATCCGGTTGCTTATAAAATTTCGAAAAATGCGATTGAAGCTTTGGATTTTATGTCTTACCAATGCTACGGACCGGCAGTGATGCGATATTCTTACGAGCAATTTGTAAAAGATGCAGAAATGGCTGTTGAGTACGGGATTCCGGCAGATAAACTGGTTCTCGGTGTGCCTTTTATCGGGACTACCGGTGTAAATGGAGAACAAGTCTCTTACTCTGATTTTATAAATGGTGGACTTTCGGATGTTGCTTTGGATGAATTTACGTATAATGGCAAAACGTATACTCTTAATGGTCAGAATACGATTCGTAAAAAAGCGAAGTATGCTTGTGAGGAAGGCTATAGAGGAATAATGAGTTGGGGGTCCGATGTGTCGGTAAATAATGAAAAATCATTGTTGAAAGCGATACAAGAGGAGTTTGTTGCTTATGAGATTAATAATCCCAAGTAAATGTAATCTTAATTATTAAATGTAATATTATGAAAAAAGAAAAATTAATGAAGATACAAGAACGACTTGTTTTTCTTCTGATTTTCCTATTCTTATTGCCGATAGGGGTCATTGCCCAACAAAAGATGATTACGGGGCAAGTAGTGGACGAACAGGGAGAAGCTGTTATTGGCGCCAGTGTGATGGTGAAAGGTGCAAAAACCGGAACAATTACGGATTTGGACGGAAATTTTTCTGTTCAGGGAAAAGCGGGGCAAACGCTTTCTATAAGTTATGTTGGCTATACTCCATTGGATGTGAAAATTACAAAATTACAAAACAATCGATTCGTATTGAAGGAAAACACGGAAGTGCTTGATGAGGTTGTTGTTGTCGGTATGGATACGCAAAAGAGAAATACAATTACGGCGGCGGTATCTGTAGTGAAAGGAGATGATATCGTCAATCGTCCCATAACGGACCTCACCAGCGCTTTGCAAGGTAATGTAGCAGGATTAAATTTCGCATCGGATGCAATGGGAGGAGCTAAAGGAGGTGAGTTGGGTACGGATATAAAATTCAATATCCGTGGTGTTGGCTCTATCAATGGTGGCGAACCGTATGTATTGGTAGACGGAATCGAACAAAGTATGCAGAATGTGAATCCCGCCGATGTTGCTAGTATCAGTGTGTTGAAAGACGCCTCGGCAGCCGCGATTTATGGTGCCCGTGCCGCCTATGGTGTGGTATTGGTTACAACTAAAAGTGGAAATTCGGAAAAAGCTAAAGTAAGTTATTCGGGAACAGTTGGTTTTAGTTCTCCTATCCGTACTCCACAGATGATGAATTCTTTGGAGTTTGCTTATTATAATAATGCTTTGTATGATGCCGGTGCATCTGCTTCGGGGATTAATAGAATCTCAGACTCGGTTATAGAAAAGATTAAGGGATTCATGCAGAATCCATATTCAGAGGAATTTCCGGGAATAGATGTATCTAGTAACGGAGAAGACTGGGCTAGTGCATATTATGCCCAGTATGGCAATACGGATTGGTTTAAATACTATTACAAGGATAAGTCCATTCGTCATTCACATAATTTGAGTGTACAGGGTGGATCGCAGAAGATAAACTACTATATCGGTATGGGATATGTCTATCAGGAGGGCTTTCTGGATCATGTTAAGGATGATTTGAGCAAGTATAATCTGAATACAAAGCTACAGGCGAAGCCTACTGACTGGTTGAGATTCAACCTAAATAATAATATAACTTTGCAAATGATAAAACGTCCGATGCCCAACCAGTCTATTATTTATAATAAGATAGGTTCGCATCGTCCGTCACAAGTTACACATTTGCCGATTGATTCAAAATATAATATTCCCAGCTGGAACGAAACGCTTTTCATGCAAAATTCGAATTATGAAAATAATCGGCTTTCAGATGCCTTGTCAGTATCCGCTACGGCTACTCTAATGAAAGGATGGGATGTTACGGCTGAAATGAAGATACGTTTTGATGTAGAAAATAACAATATGATTCTATATGAGAATCCGCAATATGAAACTCCTTTAGGGACGCTAAAACCGGGTGATGCTACTGGACGCAGGCAAGGATTCTCTTATCCGAATATCGATTGGAAGTTAATGAAGTTCGGTTCTTATGCCCGTGGAAGTCTGTTCAATTATTATTTGTCGCCTAATGTGTCCAGTATGTATATTCAGCAATGGGGAAAACATTCTTTCAAGGCAATGGCGGGATTCCAAATGGAAATGAAAGAAGATTCCAATGAGTATATGTATAAAGATGGAATGATGAGTAATGATATCTTTTCTTTTGCAAATGCCAGCGGGAACGTCATAGCCGGAGAAGATCGTACACATTGGGCTACAATGGGGGCTTACCTTAAGTTGAACTGGAATTATGACAATATATATTTCTTTGAGTTCAGCGGGCGTTATGATGGCTCTTCACGTTTTGCAAAAGGAAACCGTTGGGGATTTTTCCCTTCATTCTCTGCTGGTTATGATATTGCCAGAACAGATTACTTCCAGAGGCTGAAACTTCCGGTGTCTCAATTGAAAGTCCGTGTGTCTTATGGTCGTCTGGGTAATCAGAATGGAGCCGGATTATACGATTATCTGGCTACTATGTCATTGGATGCTTTGGGATCTAATGGTTGGTTATTGCCTACTGCCTCTTCTGCCAGTGCTATCAAGGGAACGATAGCAAAGACCCCTAAAATGGTAAGTCCGTTTATTACATGGGAAAAAGTGGATAATGCAAACTTGGGACTTGATTTGATGCTGTTCGACAATCGGCTTTCTTTAGAAGCAAATATATACCAGCGCATGACAAGGGATATGATTGGTCCGGCCGAAGCTATTCCCGATATTAGTGGTATAGCTTCCGAAAACCGCTCTAAAATAAATAATGCTACATTGCGTAACCGCGGATGGGAGCTTTCGGTGAACTGGCATGATCAGCTGAAATGTGGATTTAGTTATGGCGTAGGATTCAATGTGTTTAGCTATAAGGCTGTCGTTACCAAATATAATAATCCAGATGGAACCATTTACAATAATCACACCGGGTATGGTCCTAATAAAGGATATTATGAAGGGATGGATCTTGGTGAGATTTGGGGGTATCAGGCTGACGACCTTTTCATGACAAACCGTGAGATTGATGATTACTTGCGAAAGGTGGATATGAGTGCGCTCAAGCCGGATGACATGTGGCGTCGTGGAGATTTGAAATATATAGATTCCAATAATGATGGGAAAATAGATGGTGGTGACGGTACGATATACAATCATGGTGACTTGAAGATTATTGGTAATACAACTCCCAAATATTCGTTCGGTATCAATTTGAATGTGGGATATAAGGGTTTTGAAGTATCTACTTTATTGCAAGGAGTGGCAAAAAGGGATTTCCCGATTTCGGGAAGTAGCTATATGTTTAGTGCAGGTAGCTATAACTTCAAGGAGCATCTGGATTATTTCAGCCCGGAGACTCCGAATGGCTTTTTGCCTCGTCTGACTAGCTGGAAAAATAATCAGGACTTTTATGTAAATACAGGGTATAATTCAACTCGCTATTTATTGAATGCAGCTTATATGCGTATGAAGAACCTGACTGTATCATATAATTTCGATAAGAAGTTGCTAAAACATATCGGTATTAGTCGACTGAAATTGTATGTAGCATGCGATAACCTGTTTACTGTAACAAAATTGCCAAAACAGTTTGATCCGGAAACGCTTAATCAGGTGAACGGAATGGCTGGAGGTACTACTACAGAGGCTCCGGGTCTAACCTCACCGGTCGTATCTAATGGTAATGGTATGGTGTATCCGCTAAACCGGAATTTTGTATTCGGACTTGATTTTACTTTTTAAATAGAGGATAATGATGAAAAAAATATATTTATTAGCAGTAGCTTTAGCCGGTACTTTATTGACTTCCTGTTCTGACTTTCTGGATAAAGTGCCTTTGGTGGTGCCCAGTAGCGAGACATTCTTGACGAATCAAAGTGCCGTGACTAATTATGTCAATGGTTTGTATATTGCTCTTCCTTCTGCAGGTGCCTATGGCATGGGAATAATGGGAGAAGAAAAGAATAGTGATAATATGGTAGCCATGGTGTATGACAGGCGTATGAACGGGGAGTTGCAAGAATCTATCGGAGGCGTAACAGAATGGCAGAAAGGATACCAGAATCTACGTAGTGTCAATTACTTCTTAGAATATTATAAAGTACCGGCAGCTGAAGAAACAGCGGAAGTATTATCTCTGAAAGGAGAAGCCTATTTCTTTCGTGCATATTGGCACTATTACTTGTTGACTAAATTCGGCAGTATTCCTGTGATGGACAAGTTTTGGGATGGAAACGCTACCGTTGGCGGGTTACAGATTCCGGCACGTGATCGTTCGGCAGTGGCACAATTCATTCTTGATGATTTGAAGGCAGCTAAAGAGTTGCTATATTCCCGCAGCAAATATCAGGGATTGCGTATTTGTAAAGAAGCTGCTATGGTTATGGCGATGAGAGTGGCACTCTTTGAAGGTACGTGGGAGAAATATCATAAAGGTACTGACTTTGCCGCTGCCGAGTATAAATCAGATGATTTTTTGCAGCAAGTACTTACTTTGGGGGATGAATTGTTTCAAATGGGTATTACATTAAACACAAAAGAGAATGATAAATCAGTGAAGAATATTGATGATGCGTATGGAAACCTGTTCAATTCAAAAGATTTGTCGGCTACTCAGGAAGTGTTGTTTTGGAAGAAATATTCAATTGCCGACAACTTGGTTCACAGTTTAAATACGAATTTATCCAGTGGAATGTGTGATGCTGAAGGACCAGCCGGACTTTCTCAATCATTAGTAGATAATTATTTAAGTGTGGATGGCAACTTTATTGATCCCACAGCCGCAAAATTTAAAGATTTCAATGAATCTTTTAAGGATAGGGATGGTCGGTTGCTGGCCACTGTAATGCATTCGGACTGTAAATACAAATCGATGACAGTGAAAGGAGCTAAGAAAATGCTGGTGAAGGCTTATTCAGAGGAAGATAAAGATTTAATCAATCCTCCTCAAATTGTAAGTACCGGAAATCAGAGTAATACTACCGGCTATCATATCCGTATGGGAATTGATACTACATTCGTAAGTGGGCAGGGAGAAACTGCCACTCCAATGATTCGTTATGCAGAAGCCTTGCTGGCTTATGCAGAAGCTGCGGAAGAATTGGGAAAATGTGACGCTGCTGTTTTGGAGAAGACTATAAAGCCATTACGCGAACGGGCCGGAGTCACTTATCTCGCTCCATCAGCTATTGATCCCAATTTCCCTGATTTTGGTTATACAATTTCTGCCAATCTGCAAGAAATCCGTCGGGAAAGACGCTCTGAACTGCCATTGCAGGGAATGCGTTTGGATGATTTGATGCGTTGGAGAGCACATAAGTTATTCCAGGGGAAACGTGGCGGAGGCGCTTACTTTGGAGCCGGCAGCGTTTTATATAAATCAATTGATCCGAAGAATGAAGAATTGGCTCAAATTCTGGTAGACAATAACGATTACTTGGATCCACTGAAAAATGTTCTTCCACGTGGGTTCCAGTTTGATGCGGGACGTGATTATCTACTTCCGATTCCACCGAGCGAGATATCATTGAATAAAGAACTGACACAGAATCCGGGGTGGCGCAAAAATTGAGAAGCATCAACTTAAGTTCATTGATAATTATAAAGAAAAAAACATGAAGAATATATTCTACAAACTATTTTCAATATCTCTATTGGGTGTATGCTTGATGGGATGTGAAGATGAAACTAAGTATTTGCCTTTACCACAAGCTGTTCCTTTTACGATGACTGTCAATAATACGACTTTTGTAATGGGCGAAAAGTTAGTTGTCGATTTGGATATTAATCCGGATAAGGATGGAAGCGAGGTTTTGGCTAACGAAGATTTTGATATTTATTTTACCGCTAAAACTGGTACGGAGGATGTGTCCGGCGTATTCAAAGATTTTCATAACATCGTTACTTTTCCGAAAGGTGAGAAGAGTATTCGTGTTGAGTTCCCTCTGAAAGAAACTGGATTGGAAGGAAGTAAAAACTTTAATTTTGTAGCTTTTTCCCGCGGATACGAGATTGGTAACCCTAGTTTTCCTATGAAAGTGTCCGATTACTATCGGGTAAATATGGCAATACAAGGCAATGCGGACAATATAGTAACGGAAGGTGATAAATTTGTGTTGGTAGCCAGTCTGGATAAACCGAGGGCAATACCTATTGTGGTAAGTATCAGCGCAAAAGCGGAGGATGAGAGCTCTTTTGAAAATTTGCCCAGTGAACTGACTATTCCTGCAGGAGCGCTGAACGCAAAAACTGACCCTATATCTTTAGTTATGGATGGAGCGAAGACAGGAGACAAGGAGTTGACATTGAATTTCACTTCAAACTCTGAAGCTAATCCGATGAAGTCTGATAAATTAGTAATTATGATGACTGACCTCGAATCTCTTGCCAATCCGGATATGTATGATCCGACCTTGGTGTATGAACATCCGGAATATCCATTTGTATCTAAAGGCAATAAAAGCAAATTCGATGCTTGGTGGGGGAGTGACAGAAGCTCGTCTGTAGAAATAACCGGAAAAACGGGTGCTAAACCTGGAACTGATTATGCTTCGTTAACTTCGCATCCCAACCAGAAATTAGCAGAGGAAGGATGGAAATTCTGGAGTGGCGTAGAGTTCCATTTTATACAAAGCTCTTTCGGGTGGAGTATGCCGACGAAGCCGAATACGTCGTTTGGTAACTATAGGCATTGGTCTTTTAATTATATTCCAACTAAATCAATACAAGATGTGTTTGCTGCTAATCGCGATAAATGTTCTAATGTAACAGAAGACGGTACTTATCAATTGTGGGTACAAGCTGGTTCCACACCGGGAGACGGACTTGGTGCGAGTAGAGATTACGGTTCGGCTGCTGTATATATTGGAAGAGGCGGTTCAGGTGCTTCTACCCGTTTTATACACATCAATCCGGGAATGCGTATAGAAATGAGAGTGCGTGTGACGGGAGATCGTACGGGTATTGTTCCGGTCATTGAGCTTAGAGATGCACCTGGGGGCGTATTTGATAAACAAATACAGAGAATCGATATTCTTAGAAATACGAAAGGAAACTTGGTGACACAAGGTGTTTTCTCGACAATGGAAGATGGTACTAAAACAAGCCCACTCCCCAAAATTGGTGATTATAATATTTATTGGGTAGAATTGACTACAGATGGAATAAAAGTAGGAATCAATGGAAGTACGAATGTAGATGTCCCTTCGACAAGTTCTTGGGGTTTTGCTCCTGCAGATGGCTTGGCTTTGGATTTCCTTTTTGCTCCGGCAGACAATCGTCCGGACGGATGGGATAGTGTATTGAAGGCTATTTCCGAACCTAAGACCGATCCGAATACACCTATGATGGAAATTGATTGGATTCGTTTTTATACGAATAGCACGTATTCGGACGAAGGTGTGACATACTGGGCAAATGCAGGTCAATTATTCTACTAATATAGTGTTCTGCTTTCAATAGATTAATTGATAAAATGTCGGAAGTCAGGTGTTTATGCATCTCTTTCGACATTTTCACTCTTAAAAGTTTTATTACCATGAAGAAAGAAATCTTAATTATTCTCGTGCTATTGACGTCTTTGATTAGTATGCATGCCGCCAACTTGACATCTCCCCCTATTTCAATAGTTCCCCGTCCGGCGCAGGTCGTGCCGGGAGAGGGCAACTTTACCTTCTCTTCTCAAACGCTGTTTTCGGTAGAGAACCATGAGCAGGCTGTCATCGTCCGCAACTTTATAAACTTATTGAAGAGAAGCTCGGGGATCACCTCACAGTTGGCAATAGGTGGCAGTGAGAAGAGCCATGTCTGCTTTACAACCGACTCTTCTTTAAAAAGCGAAGCCTATCAGTTGGCAGTTACTCCGGAACAGATTCAGGTAAAGGCATCGGATATAAAAGGCTTTTTCTATGCATTACAGACCATCCGCCTATTGTTGCCGTCGGCTGTTGAAGGCAATCAACAGGCTAAGAATATCCGATGGAGTATCCCCGCAGTAACCATTCAGGATGAGCCACGCTTCGGCTATCGGGCATTGATGCTGGATGCCGCCCGTTTCTTCATCCCCAAGGAAAACGTGTTGCGTATCATCGACTGTATGGGCATGCTCAAAATTAATACGCTTCATTTCCATCTCACGGACGATAACGGCTGGCGATTGGAAATCAAGAAATATCCCCGCCTGACGGAAGTGGGAGCATGGAGAGTGAACCGCATGGACGTTCCCTTCTATTTCCGCCGTAACGCCGAACCGGGTGAGCCCACTCCTATCGGTGGACTTTATACACAGGAAGATATTAAAGAAATGGTCTCCTATGCTGCCGACCGCCAGATAGAAATTATCCCCGAAATAGATATGCCGGCTCACAGCAACGCTGCACTGGCTGCCTATCCGCAACTGGCCTGCCCCGTAGTAGACAGTTACATCGGAGTAATTCCAGGTTTGGGCGGAAGTAATTCGGGAGTGATTTATTGTGCCGGAAACGATAGTGCTTTTACATTCTTGCAAGATGTTTTAGATGAAGTGATGGCAATCTTCCCTTCGCGATATATTCATCTGGGAGGAGATGAGGCGCAGAAAGGGTACTGGAAAAAATGCCCGCTTTGCCAGCAGCGGATAAAGAAAGAGCACCTTGCCAACGAAGAAGACCTGCAAGGTTACTTTATGAAACGGATGAGCGACTATGTACGCAGCAAAGGACGCGAAGTGATAGGTTGGGATGAACTGACAAATAGCAGTTTCCTGCCGGAAGGTGTTATCATCCAAGGCTGGCGCGGACTCGGTACGGCTGCTTTGAAAGCCGCGGAAAAAGGACATCAGTTCATTATGACCCCTGCCCGCATCTTGTATCTGATTCGTTATCAAGGCCCGCAATGGTTCGAACCCCAAACTTATTTTGGAAATAACACGCTGAAAGACATCTACGATTACGAACCTGTGCAAGCGGACTGGAAACCGGAATATGCTTCTTTGTTAAAGGGCGTACAGGCATCTATGTGGACGGAGTTCTGCAATAAGCCGGAAGATGTCGATTATTTAGTGTTCCCCCGTCTTGCCGCCCTGGCGGAAGTGGCATGGACACAGCCTGCACGCAAGGAATGGACTGCGTTTTTGAAAGGACTGGATGCCTATAATGAGCATCTGACAGCTAAAGGCATCGTTTACGCCCGTTCAATGTACAATATCCAGCATACGGTAACTCCAAACAACGGAATGCTTGAGGTGAAACTGGAATGTATCCGTCCTGATATGGAGATACATTATACGACGGACGGCAGCGAACCTACGGCAACTTCACCGCTCTACGAAAAAATAGTGCCTGTAAAAGAGGCGCTTACCCTAAAAGGTGCAATTTTTGCGCACGGCAGACAGATGGGAAAGACATTGATACTTCCTGTCCGATGGAATCTGGCTACCGCCAAACCTGTACTGGGAACCAATCCGACTGAAAAGCTCCTGACGAATGGAATACGCGGAAGCCTGAAATATTCGGATTTCGAGTGGTGCTCATGGGCGGACAATGACTCTGTCTCTTTTACGATTGACTTGCTGAAGCTGGAAATGCTGAACACGTTGATATTGGGATGCATCACGAACAATGGAATGGCTATCCATAAACCGGCATCCGTGAGGGTGGAAGTTTCGGATGATAACTCCAAGTTCCGCGAAGCCGTCGTGCAGAGCTTCACGTCTGAAGAGATTTTCCGTGAAGGGAATTTTATAGAAAACCTGTCATTGAAACTGGGAGGCACACAGGCACGTTATGTACGTGTGACCGCCAAAGGTCCGGGAGTTTGTCCTGCATCTCATGTGAGACCGGGACAGACATCGAGAATCTTTTTTGATGAAGTGATGCTGGAGTAAGACAAGCCAAGCAGGTGTGGAGGGCGGCGCATAAGCGCGGATTATTTTTTAAAGTCTAGTAAGGTGACGATTGATTAAATAGGCTATATATAGCTTGCGTGTTGGATATATAGATCCAACACGCAGGTCATATATGCCGTACACATTGGATCTATATGTCCAACACGCACGGTATATAGCTCCTGTAAGTGACTGATAATTAGTGTTATTCTACCAGACTTTTCGCTCTTTCCAATGCTACATTGATATTCGGGCAGATATTCTCTTTTCCCAGCAACTCGTAGAATCCGGCTTTTTCCAGTACATCATGCACGTTCTTGTTGACTCCCGAAAGGATAATGGTAGTCTTTTCCTTCTGTGACATTTCGCAGAGAGCAGTCAGGTTATGAATACCTGTGGAGTCGATAAACGGAACCTTGCGCATACGGATGATACGTACTTTCGGGCGGTCTCCCAGTTGTGTCATTGTTTCTTCAAACTTGGTAGCGATGCCGAAGAAATAAGGGCCGTTGATTTCGTATACCTCTATACCTTTGGGAATCATCAGGTTTTCTTCGTGTACGGTAATATCCGATTCTTTATTCGGGTCAATCTCATCGGTAATTACCGAGATTTCGGTAGTCTCCATGACACGTTTCATAAAGAGGACGCAAGCAATCACCAATCCTACCTCGATAGCGACAGTCAGGTCGAAGATAACGGTCAGGAAGAACGTGATAAGCAGTACGGTAACGTCCGATTTCGGATTCTTCAGTAAAGCTCTGAATACACGCCATCCGCTCATGTTGTAAGATACGATGACCAGTACTCCGGCAAGGCATGCCATCGGGATATATTGTGCGAGTGGCATCAGGAAGAGCAGAATCAACAGCAATACTACTGCATGGATGATTCCGGCTATCGGTGTCTTACCCCCGTTGTTGATATTCGTCATGGTACGGGCGATGGCTCCGGTGGCAGGAATACCTCCGAACAGAGGAGCTATGATATTGGCAGCTCCCTGTGCAATCAGTTCTGTATTGGAATCGTGGCGGTCGCCTATCACACCGTCGGCTACCGTGGCAGACAGCAGCGACTCGATAGCTCCCAATACGGCAATGGTGATAGCCACCGGAAACAGTTCCCTGATAGCTTCCCAATCCAACGCAGGCACAACGGCATCGGGCAACTCCGATTTAATGGTGAAGCGGTCGCCGATTGTCTGGATGCAGTCGATCCCTCCGAAAGTTTTCATCAGGTAAACGGCTACCGTGACTACGATGATGGCAATCAGCGAGCCGGGAATTTTCTTTGAGAACTTCGGAGTGATGGCGATAATAATAATGCTGACAATGCTAACGATGGTATTCCACCAGTTGATCGTGTCGAAGTGTCGGAAATAAATCAGCCACTTCCCGACGAAGTCTCCCGGCACTTTCTCGTCTCCGAAAGATAAACCGAAAATATCGGCAATCTGGGTTGTGAAAATAGTGACGGCGATACCGCTGGTAAATCCGACGATGATAGGATAAGGAATGAATTTGATGACAGCTCCCAGCTTGAACACTCCTAATAATACAAGGAGTACGCCCGCCATCAGCGTGGCTACAATCAGTCCGGCCTCGCCGTATTGTTGTATGATGCCATAGATAATGACGATAAATGCTCCTGTAGGACCGCCGATCTGGACTTTGCTGCCTCCCAACAGGGAAATGATGAATCCCGCAATGATAGCAGTGATAATACCTTTTTCGGGCGAAACTCCCGAAGCGATCCCGAAAGCGATAGCCAGTGGAAGCGCCACGATACCTACGATGATGCCGGCCATCAGGTCCGCCATAAACGTTTCTTTCGAATAATTCTTTAGACAAGAAACCAGTTTGGGTTTAAATTCAAATAGCTTCATTTTTAGATGTTGTTATACGTGTACTCTGTTCTTTTTTGCAAAGTAGAGGTTGCAAAATTAGATAAAATAATCGAAATAAGTATGTTTTTGAACATACTATTTGTCTGTTGATAGATTTCATCAATGAGGTGATAGTTTTTATTCATTAAGAAAAGGTGGTTTATTGTGAACAAATCGCTTATATTTGCGTTATAAATAGTACGACAAGTTACGTTTGGTAATCAACCAATTTAAAATATATATAGAATTATGGCTAAGAGTATTAAAGGAACTCAAACAGAGAAAAATCTGTTGACTTCATTCGCAGGAGAATCACAGGCTAGAATGCGTTACACTTATTTCGCAAGTGCAGCTAAAAAAGAAGGCTACGAACAAATTGCGGCTATTTTCACTGAAACTGCCGATCAGGAAAAAGAACATGCAAAACGTATGTTTAAGTTCCTCGAAGGCGGTATGGTAGAAATCACTGCCAGCTATCCGGCCGGTGTAATTGGTAATACACTTGAAAATCTTCGCGCTGCCGCAGCGGGTGAACATGAAGAATGGTCACTGGATTATCCTCACTTTGCCGACGTGGCAGAACAGGAAGGTTTCCCGATGATTGCTGCTATGTACCGCAATATCTCCATCGCAGAAAAAGGTCACGAAGAAAGATATCTTGCCTTCGTAAATAACATCGAAAATATGACTGTATTCGCTAAAGAAGGCGAAGTGGTATGGCAATGCCGTAACTGCGGTTACATTGAAATCGGTAAGGAAGCTCCTGAAGTTTGCCCGGCATGTCTGCATCCACAGGCTTATTTCGAGGTGAAGAAGGAAAACTATTAATCTACGGATGAATAGATAAATCTCGAATGATTTAAATAAAGGAAGAGGCTGTCTAACATGCCCCGAAAAAAAGAAATCACCCCTGTCAGAGTCATTATTTGAACTGCTGATAGGGGTGAAATCGTTAAAAAGAGACTAATTAGACACCCTCTTTTCGTTATCGGTTTGGTATACTGTCTTTATAAATAGTAATTGTCCTTTTTCTTGTTGAATCATTCTTGATACTGGTTACATCTCCCCGGGTCGTGAAATACACATAGTTTCCCAGATCGAGAAAACGGTACACTTTCACTCCGTCGTGCTCGAACAGATAACTGACTTCATAAGTCTGGTTATTTTCCGATTTTCCGCTTTTCAGTGGAATACCTGCATAGCAGGAAGCTAGTCCCGTTATGCAGAAGAAAAGAATAAAGGTCCGAATCAATGTTTTCATAATCATTTCTTCACGTGAGGATAATCTATCGTATAATGTAATCCGCGGCTTTCCTTACGCTCCATTGCTTGGCGCATAATCAGATAACCCACATTCACCATATTACGCAATTCGCAGATTTCTCTGGACGCTACGCTGCGTTTGAACAGGCTTTCAGTCTCTTCGTAGATAATATCGAGTCTGTCCCAGGCACGTTTTAGACGGAGGTCGCTGCGGACAATACCTACATACGTACTCATAATCTGGTTCACTTCCTTCATACTTTGCGTAATGAGCACCATTTCTTCCGGCGAACGGGTTCCTTCGTCATTCCATTCGGGAATATTTTCATTATAAGAATATTGATCGACCACTTGTAGACTGTGTTTGGCGGCAGCGTCGGCATATACGACTGCTTCTATCAGTGAGTTGGAAGCCAGGCGGTTGCCTCCATGCAATCCTGTGCAGGAACATTCTCCCACGGCATAAAGACGTTCGATGGAAGATTGTCCGTCCAAGTCGACAAGGATACCTCCGCAGAGATAATGGGCGGCCGGGGCTACCGGGATATAATCTTTCGTGATGTCGATGCCCAGGCTAAGACATTTTTCGTAGATATTGGGGAAGTGTTTCTTTGTTTCTTCGGGATCTTTGTGGGTGACGTCCAGATATACATGGTCGTCTCCGCGGTTTTTCATCTCGTTGTCGATGGCGCGTGCCACGATATCACGGGGAGCGAGCGAAAGACGGGGATCATATTTCTGCATGAACTCTTTGCCGTCCATTGTACGCAGTACACCTCCGTAACCACGCATTGCTTCCGTTATCAGGAAAGAAGGGCGGTCTCCCGGATGATATAGGGCGGTAGGGTGGAATTGTACAAACTCCATATCCTTCACCGTACCTTTGGCACGGTAAACCATGGCGATACCGTCTCCGGTAGCGACTAGCGGGTTAGTGGTTGTTTTATAAACGGCTCCTACTCCACCGGTAGCCATCAGCGTCACTTTGGCAAGATAGGTATCTACTTTTCCCGTTTTCGGATCGAGGATATAAGCACCATAACATTTGATGTCCGGTGTCTGGCGGGTTACAGTCACTCCCAGGTGATGCTGTGTCAGGATTTCAATGGCAAACTGGTTTTCGATGACCGTGATATTCGGATGGCGTTGTACGGCTTTAATCAGGCTGTCCTGAATTTCCGCTCCCGTATTATCTTTATGGTGAAGAATACGGAACTCCGAGTGTCCGCCTTCGCGGTGCAAGTCAAATTCGCCTTTCTCGTTTTTGTCAAAATCCACTCCCCACTTAATCAGTTCTTCAATTTGTGCGGGAGCTTCGCGCACTACCTTTTCTACTGCGGCACGGTTACTGATCCAATCGCCGGCAATCATTGTGTCTTCAATGTGCTTGTCGAAATTATCCACCAGAAGGTTGGTGACGGAGGCTACACCTCCCTGGGCGAAGTACGTATTGGCTTCTTCCAGCCTACTTTTACAGATAAGAGCAACTTTACCTTTGTGCGCCACTTTCAGCGCAAAACTCATACCGGCAATTCCGGAACCGATAACGAGGAAATCGAATTTTCTTACCATAATCTTGTTATTTCTCACCGCAAAGCTACAAAATAAGTTACTTCGTTGTACTTTTCGTTGTCACTAATTCATAAAATTGCTACCTTGCAGGCAAAAATCTGACAAAATGAATCGAATTTTTCATGCCCGCATCGCCTGGTACCAATATTTCCTGTTGGTGGTGCTTACTGTGAATGCCGTCGGCGCATTGTGGTGTAAGTATATCTTAGTGGCGGTACTGTTTATGTTGATGCTGATTGTAGTGATCGAACAAATTATACACACTACTTATACATTGACAACAAACGGTGATCTGGAAGTCTCACGTGGTCGTTTTATTCGCAAGAAGATCATCCCGCTTTCCGAAATTACCGCAGTCAGGAAATACCATTCCATGAAGTTCGGCCGCTTCTCGGTGACGGATTATATCCTGATAGAATACGGAAAAGGGAAGTTTGTTTCGGTGATGTCTGTCAAGGAACAGGAATTTGCAGAACTACTCGAAAAGAGAATGTTCGTAAAGAAAATAAAGGCCACAGAGGTAATAGACTCTGTAGACTCTCAAGCGGATGAATCGTAGCATGTTTTGATAATAATGAAAAGATTAACTGATTATATACTATGAAATATCAAGTAATTATCATTGGTGGCGGTCCTGCGGGATATACGGCTGCCGAAACTGCCGGTAAAGGCGGTTTGAGCGTATTGCTTATCGAAAAGAATAGTCTGGGTGGTGTCTGTCTGAATGAAGGCTGTATTCCTACGAAAACATTGTTGTATTCGGCAAAGACTTATGACAGTGCAAAACATGCATCAAAGTATGCAGTCAATATCCCGGAAGTCTCTTTCGATTTGCCTAAGATAATAGCGCGTAAAAGTAAGGTAGTGCGTAAACTGGTGCTGGGAGTGAAAGCGAAGCTGACTGCCAACAATGTTACAATTGTATCAGGAGAAGCGCAGATCATTGATAAAAATACGGTTCGCTGCGGGGAAGAGACTTACGAAGGAGAGAATCTGATATTATGTACGGGTTCGGAAACCTTTATTCCCCCTATTCCGGGAGTGGACGCGGTGAACTACTGGACGCACAGGGATGCTTTGGACAGTAAAGAATTGCCAGCTTCTTTGGCTATTGTTGGTGGCGGGGTAATCGGTATGGAGTTTGCGTCGTTCTTCAATAGTTTGGGAGTACAGGTGACGGTGGTTGAGATGATGGACGAAATCCTGGGTGGAATGGATAAGGAGCTTTCCGCTTTGCTTCGTGCGGAATATGCCAAACGAGGTATTAAATTCCTGCTTAGTACGAAAGTGGTCGGCTTGTCGCAAACGGAAGAAGGGGCTGTTGTTTCTTATGAGAACGCGGAGGGAAACGGCAGTGTCATTGCAGAAAAGCTGTTGATGAGTGTCGGCCGTCGCCCGGTGGCGAAAGGTTTCGGGCTCGAAAACTTGAATTTGGAGAAGACAGAGCGTGGCGCTATCAGAATTAATGAAAAGATGCAGACTTCTGTGCCGGGCGTGTATGTTTGTGGTGACCTGACAGGATTCTCTTTGCTCGCCCATACGGCTGTTCGTGAAGCGGAAGTTGCCGTACATTCCATCTTGGGAAAGGAAGATGCCATGAGTTATCGGGCTATTCCGGGCGTAGTCTATACCAATCCGGAGATTGCCGGAGTGGGTGAAACGGAGGAATCGGCGTTGGCAAAAGGTATCACTTATCAGGTTATCAAACTTCCGATGGCTTACTCCGGCCGTTTTGTGGCGGAGAATGAAGGCGTCAACGGAGTCTGTAAAGTACTGCTGAACGAACAGCAACGGGTGATTGGAGCCCATGTATTGGGCAATCCGGCTTCGGAGATTATCACTCTTGCGGGCACTGCCATTGAGCTCGGATTGACGGCAGCGCAATGGAAAAAGATTGTTTTCCCGCATCCTACGGTAGGAGAGATTTTCCGGGAAGTGTTATAAAGGGATTCCGATATCTGCGATCGTTCATTGATGCGGGTATCTTACTGATAAAATCAAATATATGATGAGAAAATATATAATCACTCCGGCCTTATTGGCAATAGTTTGTATGGTGATGTGTCATTGTACATTTGTTGATATCATAAACTGTATTGTATGAAAAAAAGTCTTTTGTTGGTCACCCTTTCAGTTTGTTTGTTGCCACTTTGGGGACAACAAAATTTCTCCCGGATAGATTCGCTTATCAAGAAGATGCTCCCCGAAGCATCCGAGGTCGGCATATCCGTCTACGATCTGACGGCTAAGAAATCACTTTATAACTATCGTGCGGAGAAACTTTCCCGTCCTGCCTCTACAATGAAGCTGCTGACGGCTATTACCGCCCTCTCCCGCCCCGAAGCTGCCGAACCTTTCCGCACGGAAGTATGGCACGATGGCGTGATAGAACATGATACTTTGCAAGGCAACCTGTATGTGGTAGGCGGATTCGATCCTGAATTTAACAGCCAGTCGATGGATTCATTGATAGAAGAGGTAATCACTTTCCCTTTTTCGGTGATTAACGGACAGGTGTACGGCGATGTTTCGATGAAAGACTCTCTTTATTGGGGTAGTGGATGGGCATGGGACGATACCCCTGCGGGCTATCAGCCTTATCTCTCTCCATTGATGTTTTGCAAGGGGACTGTGCAGGTTTCTGTCGTTCCCTCTACAGTGCAGGGAGATACTGCAAGTGTTTCCTGTCAACCTGTATCCTCCTATTATACAGTGACGAATCAGACGAAAACACGTACCTCTTCTGCCGGAAGATTCTCTTTCACGAGAGACTGGCTGACGAATGGCAATAATCTCCTCGTTTCGGGCAATGTCACTTCGATCAGAAAGGACGATGTAAACATCTACGATTCTCCCCGTTTTTTTATGCATACTTTCCTGGAGCGTCTTCGTGGGAAAGGAATCACGACTCCCCAGTCGTATGGTTTTGCCGAATTGCCTCGTGATAGTGTGACTGTAGAACGGATGGCTTGCTGGAATACTTCCGTGCAGAAAGTGCTGAACCAGTTGATGAAAGAGAGTGATAATCTTAATGCGGAAGCATTGCTCTGTCGCTTAGGAGCCCAGGCTACGGGAAAGAAGCAGGTGGCTGCCGAAGATGGTATTGTCGAGATTATGAAATTGATCCGTCGCCTGGGGCATGACCCGAAAGACTATAAGATTGCCGACGGTTGCGGACTGTCCAATTATAATTACCTCTCTCCTGCCCTGCTGGTGGACTTTCTGAAATATGCGTACTCGCAAACAGAGGTGTTTCAGATGTTATATAAATCTCTTCCCGTTGGCGGAGTGGACGGAACATTGAAATTCCGGATGAAAGGTACTCCTGCCTTCCGGAATTTTCATGCCAAAACAGGCTCGTTTACGGCAATAAATGCGCTCGCGGGCTATCTGAAGATGAAAAACGGACATGAAGTGGCCTTTGCCATTATGAACCAGAATGTGCTTTCGGCAGCTAAGGCACGGGCATTTCAGGATAAGGTGTGTGAGGTGATTATTGGGAAATAGATGGTGTCATAATACTCAAATTGAAAGACTTACCCCTGCTAAAGCTCTGTGCAACAGAAGCACTTTCCTAAAGAAAAGTGTTTTGACACCCCAAAACAACCCAAGTGGAATTTCGTTGTTGAATCCGATTTCTATGTTGTCATAGGTTAAGTTTCTACTCTTTATGAAGGGCTTATTGATTCTTCTATAACTTATTGATTTTTCTATAAAAAGATAATTGTATTCTCTAATAAGCAAAAATCGTTGGATTTTGTTTACCAGAGAATACAATTATACTTGTTTAGAATCGAATATTGTAAATCCTATATTCTATATTACTTGGCGTATTCAGCCCAATTGGTATTCTTCATATCGCCACTTTTAGCCAACTCTGCGTGCATACCAAGTGCAGCCTGAATAGCGTGTGGAGTCTGCGCGCGGTTGCCGGCCAGTTTGAGGTAATCCCAAAGAAGCTCTTTGTAGTCAGGATGAGCACAGTTTTCGATGATGGCTTGTGCACGTTCTTTCGGACTCTTGCCACGAAGATCGGCAACACCTTGCTCGGTGATAACGATATTGACATCGTGCTCCGTGTGGTCGTGGTGGGATACCATCGGTACGATTGCACTGATCTTACCTTCCTTAGCCACAGACGGACAAGTGAAGATAGAGATGTAAGCGTTGCGGGTAAAGTCTCCCGAACCACCGATACCGTTCATCATTTTTGTTCCGCCGATATGGGTAGAGTTTACGTTGCCGTACAGGTCGACTTCGATGGCTGTATTGATAGAAATGATACCGAGACGGCGTACTATTTCCGGGCTGTTTGAGATTTCCGACGGACGGAGAACCAATTTATCGCGGAAGAAATCCATATCGTTGTAAATGCCTTCCAGACAGTCGTTTGTTACAGTCAGTGAGCAGGCGCTACCAAATTTGATACGTCCTTCGCGAATCAGTCCGATCACGGAGTTCTGTATTACCTCTGTGTACATTTCGAATGGAGGAATCGTTTTATCACGTCCCAATGCACCGAGTACGGCGTTGGCGATGTTTCCTACACCCGATTGCAGGGGTAAGAAAGTAGACGGGATAATACCACGTTTCATGTCGGCAGCGAGGAAGTCGGCAACATTCTGTCCGATTTTGTCGGTCAACGGATCGGCAGCGGCGAAAGAACGGGCTTCGTCCGGCCAGTTGGTTTCTACTACGCCAATAATCTTTTTCGGGTCTACCTGAACGTAAGGGAGCCCGATACGGTCACTCGGTTTATAGATAGGAATCTCGCGGCGGTAAGGAGGATCGAGCGGTTCGTATACGTCGTGCATACCCATGCCGGATTTGCTGTGTGCGCTGTTCAACTCCACGATGATCTGGTCGGCCAGACGGCAGATCGTCGGGGAAATACCACCGGCGGCAGTCAGATAAATCTTTCCGTCGGGAGTCACTTCGCAGGCTTCGATGATGGCTACGTTCACTTTGCCCATGAATCCGTAGCGCACTTCCTGTGCCATTTGTGAGAGGTGTATGTCGTTGTAGGCAATCTCTCCGTTGTTCACAGCTTTGCGGAAATCAGCGTTGGTAGTATAAGGGGCGCGGTAGCGGATGGCTTTGGCACGTGACAGTACGCCGTCGCAGGACTCTCCTGTTGATGCACCTGTGAAAATTCCTACTTGAAACGGGTTTCCTTTCGCATGTTCTGCTTCAGCAATTTTTGCGAGTTCGGCTGTTACAGCCTTGGCCGTTCCGGCGGGAGTAAATCCGCTTAGGCCGATGTTGTAGCCATGTTTAATCAGGCTTGCAGCTTCCGCTGCCGAAATACGATTGAGTGACATAAATAGTAAATTTCGTGTTAAAATACAGTTGATATTTAATAAGTTAATAATTCTATTCGCTTTTCGGATAAGATATCAGGCGCGGGTTACACGGGTTTCATGGTTTCCGGAAAAGTTGGATTGCATAGAGCGACAGCGTAATCCGTGCTTGATATGTCTTTATAATTTCAATTTCCCTCAATATTTCCGTTGAAGTATTTCTCCCCAGATAATGGCTCGGCGAGCTTCTTCTGCCGAATGAATCGTAAAATCTTCTTTATTGTCGGGTGAGTCGTGGGGAGTGTTGTAATGAGCACCTTGCCGACTGTTCCGTTCATCTTGTGCAGCGCTGTTTGCAAGAGATGCAGCCACGGATACTTCTTCTTTTTTCTTTTTTTGTTTCGAAGTTTGCTGTTTGGAAAATTGTTTGGAAGCCGGTTGTTCGCGAGGAATCGGCCGGAGCAGTTCGTCCAGGGATTTGGGGCTGCCCCACGCTTCGGGTATGGGAACGGCATCGGGGTTTACTTCAACCGGAGATGGCATTGGGGGAACGGGGTGCTTGGCTTTAGCCTTTTTCGCCTTGCTGTTTTTATTCACCTCTTTGAATATTCCCACAAGAATGACGCCTGCTATCAAGAGAAATTTCAAAAAATCTTCCATTGTGCTTCACATCTAAATAGTTATCCGCCAAAGGTAGGCATTTTATCTGGTTTGAACTAACATTTGGGCATGAAAAAAGGGCAGCTTCACAGCTCCCCTTAATTTTTTTAACCTAAACCTTAACTATGAAAAAATCTAATGTTTCTTTCATTGCACAAATGTGAAAAATAAATTTAAATTTGCCAAGTATATGGATGGAAAATGTTTATCCTCTTAACATAAATTACAAATTTGCTTGCCAAATCATCAATTTTTGCGTTATTTCTGTGTCAATTAACTACTTATTGAAAGTGAAGCCGTATCTTTGCATCCGAATTTTTAAACTAAGATTTGAGTATGAACGAATTAACGGGAGCGGACTTTAAATCCGCAACTGAAATGACTGATGACAACAAGAAGTTGTTTATCGAAACATACGGCTGCCAGATGAACGTAGCCGACAGTGAGGTGATTGCATCGGTGATGCAAATGGCGGGATATTCCGTAGCTGAAACGCTGGAAGAGGCTGACGCTGTGTTTATGAACACTTGTTCTATCCGCGACAATGCGGAGCAGAAGATCCTGAACCGCTTGGAGTTTTTCCACTCGCTGAAGAAAAAGAAAAAGCGCCTGATTGTGGGTGTACTGGGTTGTATGGCCGAACGGGTAAAGGATGATCTGATAACGAATCATCATGTCGACCTGGTAGTCGGTCCGGATGCTTACCTGACGTTGCCCGATTTGATTGCCGCCGTTGAAACCGGCGAGAAAGCAATCAATGTGGAGCTTTCTACTACCGAAACTTATCGGGATGTGATTCCGTCGCGTATCTGTGGCAATCATATTTCCGGCTTTGTGTCCATCATGCGTGGTTGTAACAATTTCTGCACTTATTGCATCGTTCCCTATACTCGCGGACGTGAGCGTAGCCGTGACGTGGAAAGTATCCTCAATGAAGTGGCAGATTTGGTGGCAAAAGGCTATAAAGAAGTCACCCTGTTGGGACAAAATGTCAACTCATACCGTTTTGAGAGGCCGACAGGAGAAGTGGTTACCTTCCCGATGTTGCTCCGAACAGTGGCCGAAGCCGCTCCGGGGGTACGTATTCGTTTCACGACTTCCCATCCGAAGGATATGAGTGACGAAACGTTGGAGGTGATTGCACAAGTGCCGAATGTATGTAAACATATTCATCTGCCTGTGCAGAGCGGTAGTTCCCGCATCCTGAAACTGATGAACCGTAAGTATACCCGTGAATGGTATCTGGACCGGGTGGCAGCTATCAAACGCATCATCCCCGATTGCGGACTGACTACCGATATTTTCTCCGGTTTTCATTCTGAAACGGAAGAAGATCATGCCATGTCGCTTTCGCTGATGGAAGCGTGTGGGTACGATGCTGCTTTTATGTTTAAATATTCCGAGCGTCCGGGAACGTATGCATCGAAACATCTTGAAGATAATGTGCCCGAAGAGGTGAAAGTCCACCGCCTGAATGAGATTATCGCTTTACAGAACCGTCTGTCTGCCGAATCCAACCAGCGTTGCATCGGAAAGACGTATGAAGTGCTTGTGGAAGGTGTTTCCAAGCGTTCGCGCGATCAACTGTTCGGCCGTACGGAACAAAACCGTGTGGTGGTGTTCGACAGGGGTACGCATCGTGTCGGTGATTTCGTCAATGTGCGTGTCACAGAGGCTAGTTCGGCTACGCTGAAAGGGGAAGAAATCTGATTTCACCACAGAGGACGCAGAGGACACAGAGGTCTTATTCTCATAGTCGTGGCTGTCTTGTAGTTGTGACTGCCTGTACGGTATGTGGCAACTGCGCTTATACAACACATCCTGTGGAGGCTTTGAGGATTAATATAAAAAATCAGTGTTCCTCTGTGTCCTCTGCGTCCTCGGTGGTGAAACTTACATCATCATGTGTCTCCTGATGGAGAACTTCACAATTGCCATTGCATTGATGGACGCGAATGGAATATCCATCGGTTCATGGTGTGTGTTGTAACTCACCAGTTTGAGATGACCTTCTTTCTCCGAACGGTTCACGTATTTTACTGCCAGATACTCGTCTCCGTCAATCATAAACGACACCAGGTATATTTCCCCGTAAATGACATTGTCGAAACTGCTGATTTCTTTATATCCGATAATGTCTCCCGATTTCAATATTGGGTACATGCTGTCTCCGTTGACGTAGACCGCCCCGTCGCAGACGGATATATTGGGAATCAATATCTTCCCCAGTGCATACTGCTTTTTATTGGTGAATAATGTTTTCAGGTTCGCTGCTGCCGTAATGTCGTATAATGTCACGCTACGGTCGTCTATTGGTTCGGGCGTTTTCGGATTGTGTATAATCTCGACTTCTCCCTGCACCAGTTCGCTTTCGCAATGTCTCGGCTGATGTTTTGGATTTCCTTTTCCCAATAATAACCAGTTGTAGTCTACCTTGTCCCCCAATTTGTCGAGCAACAAGCGGAAATCGATGCTGTTTCGTGCGCCCCAATTGGTGACTGTGGCTCTCGAAACTCCCAGATATTCAGCTAGTTCGCTGTCTCTTTTTAGGTTTAACGCCTGTTTGGCACGCTTGATGATACCTAATACATCCAAATTTGTATCCATTCTGTTTTTTTATTTAAAAGACTAATCCCGGATTTATAAATGGCAGCTATAAAATGGCTGACTAAAAAAATATGTTTACTATATGTTTATAATCAATGACTTGTAAAATAGTTGAGATTAAAAATGAAAACCAATGTTTTATTTATGAAAAAAAATATTCTATCTTTGTCCCATTGATTAATAGAAAACGTTTCAAAAATATAAATTAAAAACGGATATGCCATGCAAAACTTCAAGAAAAACACCGAAACCTTGAAAATTTCTCATCCGCCACCTGCGGAAAGCTTGCTGATACCTGTTAACAGCTATTTCCTCAAATGTTAATAGCTATTTTTCTAACCATTAATACCTGAAATGCCAGATGTTAATACCTGGCAATAGGATAACAAAAGGATAACATATTGTATACGAATACTCCGTATTTGGATGATTACAGACCTGACTGATAAAAACTAGCATTTATAATTTATAATTGGATAACAAAATGAAAAGCTCAAAAGTACAAACACTGTGCGTTTGCGGATGTTGCAAACGCTCTCTTCCGGCAAGTGCCTTTTATATCAATAAGAAAACCGGTCTTCCCGGCAACTACTGTAAGGAATGTCGTAAAACTGTCAGCCGGAACCACCGGAAGAACGAGAAACGCTCCCTGGCATGCGACAGGGAAAGCAGTTATCCGGTAATTACCTCTACGGAAGATCCCACGTTGCGACGGGAACTTATTCTGCATGCCCTTGAAACCGTAGCTGCCAGCATTGAACGGAAAAGGCGGAAAGTCCGTGAATCGGAATTTGAATACGAATCAGGTTCTGAATCTCAATCCGGATCAGTCTTTGAATTGAAATTAGAATCAAAATCAGGATCAAAATTAGAATTGGCGGACTGATTTATAAAAACAATTTATATCATGGGACGAATAAAACAAGGGCTTGACTATTTCCCTTTGAATACCGATTTTATGCACGACCGTGTCGTACGCCGTGTGATGAAGCGTGAAGGCGATTCCGTCTTCACGATCCTGCTCTATACCCTGTCTTATCTATATTCGGGCGAGGGTTATTATATTCATGTCGACGATGACTTCTATGACGAACTCTCCGACCAGCTCTTCAGCACGGACAACGATAGTGTCCGCCGGGTGCTTCATCTGTTTGTGGAGTACGGTTTCTTCGATTCCTCTCTCTACGAACGTTACGGCATCCTGACTTCCGCCGACATTCAGCGGCAGTTCCTTTTTATCACTAAACGCCGCAGCCGTCGTCATATTTCTCCGGACTACTGTCTACTGCCGGATGAGGAAACCGTACACTCCACCCTTCCGGATGCTGTTGCAGAAACCCCGGATATTGTAACGCAAACCCTCGATACTGTAACAGAATCTCCGGATACTGCAACAAAAAGTACCCTCATAAAAAGAAAAGAAAAAGAAAGTAAAGAAAACATCCTCCCTAACCCTCCTTTGCCCAAAGGAGGGGATGAGAAAGAAGAGGGAGGAGATTTTTCTAACAGAAAACCGGCGAAGAAGAAACGTGAACTGACACAGTCGGATATTGACCGGATGCAAGCTCCTGCTGACGGACACCCGCGCAACCTTTCCGGACTGTTGGATAACCTTCGCCTTTATCATATTCCTCCCTCCGAACAGTATGCAATCGTGCTGAAAAGTAATTACGGAGAAATCGGTGGTAAGGTTTGGAAGGGTTTCGGCGTCATTCGGGCAAGTGCCGGAAAAATCAAACTGCCCGGTCATTATTTGTTGAGTGTCCTGAATAACTGAATTAATGAGGGTTATGATGCTAATGTATTGCATAATATATTGTAAATTAGTAGTATAGTGGCAAATTTCCATATTAACGAATTTATTAACGCACACTTTCAAAATCTCTTGCACAGACAGAAATAAGGTCTTATATTTGCATTGTCGATAAGCTTAAAGACACAGATAAACTAGAATTATTAACGACTAAAAACTATTACAATTATGCCAGTATTGTACAAACCCTTCCAGTCAACTCTGGAAGACAAAAAAAGCGGTAAAAAACTCTTCTATCCCCGAGTTGTACGTTCGGGAAACGTAGATTCCGCACAACTCTCGAAAGAAATAGCAGCCTACTCTTCCCTCTCTCCGGGTGACGTAAAAAACACACTCGACAACCTGGTGACGGTGATGGGGCAACACTTGCAATCTTCGGAAAGTGTAAGCGTGGACGGTCTTGGTACCTTCCGTATGGTGATGGTGGCTCGCGGCAAAGGTGTGGAAACCTCTGACGAAGTGTCGGCTGCACAGGCTACGCTTACTGTCCGCTTCCAACCGACAACGACTAAGAATCATGACCGTACTACCGCTACCCGTTCGATGGTGACCGGTGCGAAGTGTGCCCGTTATGATAAACTTGTTTCCGATGCGGGTAGTGCAGGAGGCGGTAACTCCGGTGGAAGCGACAAGCCCGGTGGAGGCGGTAATGAAGGAGGCGGAGAAGCGCCCGATCCGGCTGCATAAATGACGTCACGGCAGTGAGGAATACACAAAATGTAAACGACAAACTTCGTAGGCTTAACTAAACATTTGACTTTTAACTAAACTAGAAATCATCCACTAACATGAGGATTATCAACTTGATTGTGGTGCATTGCAGCGCCACGAGGGAGGATTGTACACTTTCTCCGGAAGATTTGGACCGTTTGCACCGGCGCCGCGGATTCAACGGAACAGGCTATCACTACTACATCCGCAAGGATGGAACAGTGCACCTCACCCGCCCCATCGAACGCATCGGAGCACACGCCAAAGGTTTCAACGCTCATTCGATAGGTATCTGCTATGAAGGTGGTCTGGATTGCCGGGGACGCCCGGCAGATACCCGGACTCCGGCACAACGGGCTATGCTCCGGCAACTCGTCGGGCAGCTACAGGAGAAATTTCCCGGTTGCCGGGTATGCGGACACCGGGATCTTTCGCCGGATCTCAATGGAAACGGTGAGATAGAACCAGAAGAATGGATTAAACAGTGCCCGTGCTTTGAGGTGGCAAAGGAATTCAATGAGTTCGGAGCATTTGCCGATAAAACTGATGAGACTGGAAGTACGGAGAAACACAGAGTAACACAACACATTAAAGAACAGAAAGGAGGTAAATGATGGCAATGAAGAAATCAGTATGGGATATGATCCTGAAAGTGGTTATCGCAGTGGCTTCAGCTTTGGCTGGCGTTTTGGGCGCTAATGCGATGAATTTGTAAGAAATGCTTGATATGTGAAAAAGTGCCTTCGGCAGATTTATTTTAACCGGCTGCCGGAGGCCTTTCAGACATGAAAATAAGACTAAACCAATTTATTAAACTATTCATTTTAAAGAACGACCATTTATGAATAAATTATATCTACACAAAAACAAAATGAGACTGGGGCAGTTACCTTTTATAGGGGTAATGTTTGGCTTTCTCTTTTTTTCTGCTTTCGTGCATGGGCAATCTACGAATACAATTTCATTGGATGTGCCGCAGGTTGTCCCGGTCTCTCCCACGGTGGCTGCCATGGAAAAATATCAGTCCTATCCGGTAAGCCACTGTACGGGCATCCCGGACATAACGGTACCATTATATGAGATTGTGGCGGGTGAAGTGACAATCCCTGTTACATTGTCTTATCATTCTTCCGGTCTGAAGCCGAAAGAGCGCAGCGGTATTGCTGGAACGGGATGGACGTTGAACCTGGAACCTTCAGTAAGCCGCCATATCAATGGTGTGGCGGACGATGAATACAGGGAAGGCTGGTTTTACGTGGCAGATGAGCAAGTTCCCTGGCAACCGGACAGACAGATGGAGTTTTATGAGAAGAAAGTGAATAACGGGACTGATATGCGTCCGGATAAATTCATTTACAAACTGCCTCAAGGTGGAGGTAGCGGCTATTTTCGCACGCGTCACACGCCTATGTGGACGGTTCCCCGCAACAACGACCTGGTGAAGTGGAATTATGACGACACGATGAATATTACGGACGAGAACGGCCTTCAATATTATTTTGGAGGAACCTGTGAGAAAACAGGGGATAACATCACCCGCTGGCTGTGCAGCTCCATCTGTTCCGCACGGCATCCGGAGCAGCAATTGGTGAACTTTTATTATGACTCCGGGCATCTTGTCAATCCGCGCACGTATTATAACCTGGATGAGCAGTTGATATTTAAAGATATAGATCGTCCTAACCGTGAGACGCTCCTGATAGACGGTTCCTCTTATTATCGTGTTTGTCCTCCGGATGATTATCAATCTTCGGAAGGGCTCCAAGAAGCCAGGTTGGAAAGTATCAGCCGGGATGAAGCCGGTGTGGGTTTCTCGGACCCTGTCCATTATACGGACGGCGACATAGAGGCTGCTTATGTGTCGATGGTTGAATTTCTTGATAATAGTCTGTCTGTCAGTTATAAGCGTGTTGGACGAGACGGTACTACTTCGAGTACGGTGCTTGATGAGATGGAGGTAAAGGACGGGAACGGAATGCTGGTGCGTACGATTAGATTTTATATCACTCCATACAATGACAACACTTCACTTACGAAGCTGGATTCGGTGCGTATATCTTCACCCGGAGTGGAGGACCGCGTATGGTCTTTCGATTATGGAGATGTCCGTCGCGTGCCCTCAATCTATACGATCTCCGTAGACCATTGGGGGTTCTGTAACGGTCCGGAAAACAGCGGACAAAGCAAGCTTCCGGGTATACGGGAAGTGGTTTCGCTCGATCTTAATGGTTTTTCGAACATGCATAGTTTTGTGGTGAATTATCCGGGTGCTAACCGCAATCCGAGTCCGGGTTATGCGAAGCTCGGAGTTTTATCCCTGATAACTGATCCGCAGGGTGTACAAACCCGCTTCAGTTATGAAGGAAACTATGGCGCTTTCCGGGATAGTCGCAAGGACGAGTCCCACCGGGATTATCTTCATCCTGTAGGCGGTTTGCGTGTTTCCTCTATTGAAAGTTATGACCCTCATACAAACCGTCGGATCAGGAAGAGTTATAAATATGGCCTGACCATTCCGAACGTTCCGAATTATGAACCTGTCTGGGGTGGTGGCGCTATCAGGCACATAGTGACGCAGCGTGATTATCAGTCGGATGGGATTGCCATCTATAGAGATCCTGCAACCAATGCGGAATGGAAAGAGGAACTGACGATTTATGGTTCCATGCCTGTCTCCAATATTACGTTGCATGACGGTAGTGCTGTCATGTATAATGTGGTGTCAGAGCAGACCCGGGGGGATGACGGTACCCAAACCACTACCATGTACTATTATGATGTGAAACGTCATGCTTTTGAAGACCTGTTGGTATGGGACGATAGTGATCCTTCCGGTTCCGTGAAACAATTTGTAGATGAATCTATTACCGAAAAGACAGAAGCTTTGGTGCGTCGTAAACCCTACTATTCACATGAGCCTTCCGGAGATTTCATCTATGGTAAAAGCAATCAGCTGTATGGTGCTTTGCTTCGCACGGAATATTACCGTGGCAGTGAACTGGTTTCAGTCGTGGAGAATAATTACTCAGCAAAGAAGATTGAAAACCAGCAAATACAGATATTGGTACCCGAACGGCATATTGTCACAGGTTGGAAAGAGTTTGAGGAGAGTGGTTACTCCGGTAAATATTCTGTCTTTACCACTCACCGCGAAAATTTGGATATAGACACGTACCGGCAGTTGGATAAGGAAGTTACCAAGCGATATTATACCTCCGAAGGTAAGCGGCATGTTTTTTCCACCGAGAAACGGTATGCGTATGATTACGATTTTCTTGATCCCGGTTTTTCCTTAAAGCCCCGGCGGGTGGAAACCATGCGTAGCGACAGTATAGCGGTGGTGG
The DNA here is from genome assembly GCF_000163675.1 of Bacteroides sp. D22. Lineage (NCBI taxonomy): Bacteria > Pseudomonadati > Bacteroidota > Bacteroidia > Bacteroidales > Bacteroidaceae > Bacteroides > Bacteroides sp. D22. The sequence continues at coordinate 98,538 of NZ_GG774816.1, forward strand.
ATACCTATGACTATCTGCTCAATTATCCCGCTATTCTTTCCTACCATAAGCATACGGAGGGAGAAAACAACCGGGAAAGTCGTATTCTTTTTAACGCCGGCAGTTGCCTTCCGCAGAAAGTGCAGTCGCGTACGGACAAGCAGGCGGACTTTCGGGACGAAGTGGTTTACCGCCGCTATGACGCATCCGGCAACGCTGTCGAGATAGCTGGAAAGGATGGAACTCCCGTCAGTTTCCTCTGGAGTTATAACAACTGTTTCCCCATTGCTCGAATAGAGAATGCGACAATCGATGAGGTATGTGCAGCTCTGGAGATTGAGTCGGCCGATGAATGGACATACGACAGTGTCCCGGATTCCGATGTACGGGTCAGGATCGGCTCTTTAAGAGAACTGCTTCCCGATGCACGCGTTACTACCTACGAATACGTTTCTTTGCACGGTGTGACGGCAATTACCGATCCTAACGGTGTCACCACCCGCTTCGATTATGATAATTACAGCCGACTGACCGGCAGCTATTATCTGGATGCAAACGCCCGTAAAGTAATGTTGCAGAAGTATGTTTATCATTTCGGAAAATAAAAGGAATACAGGAAAACTGGATAATTTAAAAACTGACAAAACTAGAAATTATGATACGAAAATTATTCTTATTGATGTTATTTGCGACTTGTTCGTACAGCCTGTTCGGGCAGTCTTCATTCTATCATCGCATGGAAACGGCGATAGATCTCGGGGTTTGTGATAGTACATATTATTATGAAGGAACGCTTAATACGGGAGATTACTCGAACGACTATGTGCTTCCTTCATATAAAGAACCCGACTTTTCATTTGGTAACGAGATATTCTTTAAGTTGACGCTGACACGTTCCATGGATGTCGGTATTGGGATAAACGGTCCTTCGGAAGTAGGTACTTTTGCCCATATATTGGATGTAACAGGTAAGGAAGTAGACCGCCTAAATTTGGGGTATGCAGACTTATGTATTTCCTTGCTTCCCGGCACGTATTATATTGTAGCGGAGTCTATGGACTATGGTGCGGGTAAGGTTGTTGAGGAAGGTCTTATTTACTTGTATATCTATATTGACGAGCGTGAGGTAGGCGAGGATTTCTATTACCCGATGGATCTTGGCACCTTTGGCAGTGAGTTCACCGTTTCGCATACGGATAACATAACACTGTACGTATCTGATTATGAGCCGGGTGCCGACAACCATGACGACTATCACGACATGGTGTATTGCTTCACTCTACAGTCTCCTGTTCGTCTGAAGCTGGAGAACAGCTCGGAGTACTGTCATACCTTGTTGAAACGTTGGGAGGACGACGTGGTGGAACCGATATACGCTGCCTCGGAAAATCTGATGTATTATGATTTGGAACCGGGCATTTATTATATTCATACCTGGGCACTTGGCTGGGGATATACTTGGCAGACCGTTTCCCTCACGGGTACTCCTATTCCGGCGGGGAGCAGTTTTTCTTCTCCTATTGATATTGTAGGTGAATATTATGGCACAGCTTTTTACTACGACCATACGTTTGATACTTCTGTCTTTGTAGGCAGCAAAATGTCGTTCAAAGCGGGAAGCGAAGTTTATTATCGTGTTACTTTTACGCAACCGATAAGTTTGGATGTCTGTAACTGTGATTCGGAGGTGAACGACACCTACTTGATGGTGTACTCTTTGAATCAGGAATTGCTGTATGTCAATGATGTTGCCTGGGGCCGTGGAGCATGTGACAACGGAGAACATGCTTACCTTCAGATTCCTTATCTTTCTCCAGGCACGTACTACATTGTCGTGGATGGTTCTACAAATGGAAAAATAAATTTGTTTATAAATGGAGTGCTGTCTGGCCCTGTAGGAGACGATCCTGATACAGCTATTGATGCAGGCACATACGGCCTTCTGTTTACAGACACACGGGACACGTCTCTTTATGGCGACCGCACCAGCGGTTTTATATCCGGCTGTACTCCTTTTAATGATGTGTTTTACAAATTCACATTGACCTCTCCGATGGATTTGCGGGTCAGCCATTGCGGCTCTGTATTGTCTGAAACGCATCTTGGTCTGCTTGATTCCACTCGTTCCATGCTTTATTCAAGCGCCGACTCTTGCGAAATAAAAGTGGACAGCCTTCCTGCCGGCACATATTATATTGTTTCCGAGGGAAATAGTGCGAATGGCTTTATTACTACTAATCTTGAGACACTTGTGTCTCAAGATTCGCTGTCTCCTACATCTACCCAACCGTATGTACTTTCGTATGTTCCGACAGTTGCTACGGATGATGTCCTTTCTTTAGCGGATGATGAAGTCCGCCATGAAATTCAGTATTACGATCATTTCGGTAACCCTACGGTCAAGGTTCAGCACGGCTTTTCCCCATTGGGGCATGACCTGATCACATTGCAGGACTACGATGCCCTGAACCGGGGCAGCAAACTCTGGCTTCCTGTGGCGTATGGCAGCAGTGACGGATCTTATGTGAATCCCGGCAAATTGTCGCAAACCGCCCGTTCCTTTTGTCTTTACGGCATGGATTCACATCCCTACAGCCTTACTGTGTATGACGGCTCCGCGTTGAACGAGGTTGTTGAGGAATATGGTCCCGGCAAGAGCTGGCATACTACGGGACATTCCGTGAAGAATGACCGCATGACGAACGTTTTAGCATCCGTCCGTCTTTATGGCGTGGATGAAAATTTCTCGCTTACAATGTCCGGCCTTTATTCTCCGTGCATGCTGGATGCTGTCCGCACTACCGATGAGGACGGAAATGTAACTTACGAGTTCAAGGACAAAATCGGTCGAACGCTTCTGACCCGGCAGATGAACGGTGACGAAGCTCATGATACCTATACGGTATATGACAATTACGGTAATGTCCGCTTCGTACTTCCTCCGCTGGCTGCGGATAGTTTGACGGCAATACAGTCATATGCTGAAAGCCATCCTGTTTTGCAGAAGTATGCTTACATCTACCATTACGACAAGTATAATCGTTGTATCTATAAGAAACTCCCCGGTTGTGACCCTGTTTACACGATTTATGACGCTGCCGACCGACCTGTTTTTACTCAAGACGGTGAACAGCGCAAACGAAACGAGTGGTCTTTCAGTATTCCCGACGGGTTTGGCCGTGTTGTATTGAGCGGCATTTGCAAGAATCAACCGGCTTATGGTGCGGAGTCCACCCCTCTTGATACTGTTGTTGTAAAAGCCGTTTGGGCGAATGAGGAGAATCCGTTGAAAGGTTACCGGTTGGAAGGTATAACCTTAAGTTCCCCGACTGTCTTGTTGGTCAGTTATTACGATTCCTACGATTTCCTTGGTAAAAACGGTATTCCCGATGACGCAACGACGACTTACTGCGAAACAGCCGGTTATGGCAAACGTTATGGAGATGATTGCAAAGGGCAACAAACCGGAATCTTGACCGCCCTTTTTACTGACAGGGAATATACAGGCTTCATTTACTCGGCATTGTACTATGACGACCGCTACCGCGTTGTCCAACGTAAGGGCAATAACGGGCAGAACGGTACTGAATCCGTTTATACGGCTTACAACTTCGAGGGCAGCCCAACGAAAGAGAAGCATGTGCACAGCGCTCCCGGACAGGCACCTGTAACCGAGGTTCATACTTATACCTACGACCTTGCGAACCGCCTGTTGAAGAGCGTTTATCAATTG